>JANLQW010000113.1:0-2377 GCA_031368085.1 Novosphingobium sp.
AGCGGCGGTTTGTCGCGCCACCAGCGGGCGAGACCGATGCCGATGAGATAGGCGAAGGCGATGCGCGGCAGGCCGAAGATAAAGTGTTCCGGCCGGGCGCCGACATCGAACGAGCCCCAGCGCAGGCCGATCCAGACGACAAAGGGCAAGCAGGCGGCGATGGCGAGGGCCAGTCCTCGCGTGCGCAGCCGCCAGACCAGATGGACATGGAGAAAGTTGGCGACCAGCTCGTAGAAGATCGTCCAGGCCGGGATATTGAGCGGGAAAGCTTCGCGCTTGAAAAAGACCGGCAGCAGCAGGAAATTGGCTAGAGCGATTACGGCGAATTGGCCGATGGTGTCGGTGCGCAGCAGCAGCCGGGGCACGCCAAGGATGCCGCCGGCGGCCATCATCAGCCAAACCCGCCGGTAGCGCTTGACCATGAAGTCCCAGGGCTTGAGGCCGCCCGCAAGCAGGGGTTCCTGATTGCGGGCAATCAGGTAGCCGCTCAACATCAGGAAGAAATCAACACCGAGATAGCCTTTGCCGAACATCGGCGAGCCGCCGAACACCGCCCTCGTGTGCAGCAGCAGCACGCAGATCGCCGCAACGCCGCGCAGGGCTTCAAGGCCGGGGAGGCGGGGAGAGGAAGTTCCGGCTTGGCCCTGCCGATCATCTTGCTGCGAGGGGATGGGCAAGCGGTCAAGAGATTCCGCAGCGGCGATCCGCTGCGGCGGCAAGGTCATGGCAGCAACACGCCCGAAGCCGCCAACCCGCGCAGGGCTTCGGGCAGGATTTCGCGCACCGCTACCCGCAGCACATCGGAATTGGTCTCTGCCGCGCCATTTCTGCCGAATTTGAGCCGACCGGTCCGCGCCGCATTGAAGAGCAGGCTTTCCAGAGCCGCGCGGTCGCTGGCGCCATCGAGCGCCGGGAGCAGAATTTTCGCAACAGGATCTATGATGACCCGGTCGTGCCGCAAATTGACTGTCATGCCTTCACCCCGGGCAGCATCGTCGCGGGCGACGCGGAACGCCCGCGGCCGATCGCTTACCTGTCCGATGCGGATGGGTTCGGATGCAACGTCGAGGATGCCGGCGATCACCAGCTTGTACAGTGCATCGCTAACCAGGAATCGCTCACGGCCGCGAAAGCCCTTGGCGCATTCATCGAAGGAAATCGTGCCGGGATAGGCGGCAAGTAGGCGCTCGAGGGCTTTAGCGACCGGCGTCTCATGCGACGTCAGGGTTCGCCCGGAGCTGTTGGTGAGAGTCACCGCGGTGCCGTCACGCGAGATTTGCATGCCGTCCGACGCCATGAAATGCAGCCGCTCGACGCATTCGGGCGATAGGCCGCGCTTGAGGTCGTCCGCCAGAGTCTTGTGAACCAGCAAGCTCCGGCGGAACGGGCGACCGGTGAGCACGTCGATCATCTGCTCGACGGAAATCATATCGTCGCTGGTTTTTTCCCGGAGCTGCTTGGCAAATTCGGGGCCGAAGTTTTCCGGCAGCAGTTAATCGAGTTCGCTGTCGGCGAGGTAGGCGAGTCCCTGCTTGTCGCCGGCCATGGCAAAATCCCGGAAGCTGCTGGGATCGTTGGTATCCTCCATATATTCGTGGAAGATGTAATCGTCGCCCAGATCGGCAAGCCGCGCGGGCGTGTCGCGCAACATCGCGCCGTAGGGGCCCAGGTCGGGCGAATGCTGCTTCAGGAACACCATCAAATCGCGGGCCATCCGCACCCGCTCGGCCGGCCCCAGCTGCTCCGGGATCAGCAGGCGGAAGGCATCGCGCAGCGGCTGGTAGAGGTGCCAGCCGGGCGCGACATTATAGCTGACATAGGCGATACCGGTCGGTGATAAATGCCGCGCGGTCACTTCCAGCAGCGCTTCGCGCACCGGCGCGGGCACCCAGCTGTAGACGCCGTGGCTGATGATGTAGTCGAACGCGCCGGCATCCTCGGGCAGGTCGGTGATGCTCTGGCAGCGGATTTCGATATTGGTCAGACCGAGCCGGGTAATGCGTTCGTGTGCGTCTTCGACCTGACGGCGGCCGAGATCGACGCCGAGAAACTGCGCCTCCGGATAAAGCGCCGCCATCGGGATGATGTTGCCGCCAGCCGCGCAGCCCAGCTCCAGCACGCGGGCTTTGGCCATCGCCGGGGCTTCGTGGCCGAACAGGCGGGCGATTCCGGCCAGCCGCAACGGATGGGTGCGGGAAAACGGCTGGGAGTTGTAGGGAAGCTCGTCATAGCGCTCTGCGACCAGCGCGAGGTTGGCGGAAAGTTCGTCGGTTCCCTGCCTATCGCCAGCCATCGTGCGCCTCCATGCCTCGCCCATGGCGCAACTACAGGGAATGGACAAGCCGGCCGCCAAAATCGCCCCGGCTGGTTGTCAGGA
>JANLQW010000267.1:0-7098 GCA_031368085.1 Novosphingobium sp.
CGGGGGTGCCCGATATCGAGGACGGGCTGATCGAACTCCCGTTGGCCAAGCAGCCCGGGAGCGGCGGCGAGAAGATGATGGTCGATGAAAGCGAGCACGGCCAGATCGCCCGTACCCGATATCGCGTGATCGACCAGGCCGGAAACCGGGCAGCCTGGGTCGAGCTGCAGCCTCTCACCGGCCGTACCCACCAGCTGCGCGTGCATATGGCGGCAATCGGCCATCCGATTGTCGGTGACGGCAAATATGGCGGGCCAGAGGCATTCCTAACCGGCAGCATCAGCCGCAAGATGCACCTCCACGCCCGCCGCCTGATCATTGATCACCCGGACGGGACGCCGATCGACGTCACCGCGCCGCTGCCCGTCCATTTCGCTGCAAGCATGGCGCAGCTCGGCTTCGACGAGGCCGCCGGCGATTCTCTGCCCGAACCGCTCCAAACCCCGCTGCGTGAGGCGAAGAAGGCGGCGGCCAAGGCGCATGCCAAGCAATACCGCAAGGAACGCCGCGGCGAACGGCGCGGACGCAAGAGCGGCGAGCGCGGCCCGGCCGGCAAGGCCGCAGCAAAGCCGGTCGCCAAATCCCCTGGCAAGCGGCCCGCCGCCAAACTGGCAGGCAAACCGGCCGCACCCAAAGGGCCGCGCAAATGACAGTGCGCCTTGCCGTATTCGATTGCGACGGCACGCTGATCGACGGCCAGGCGAGCATTTGCGATGCCATGGAGCAGGCTTTTACCCAGCATCGCCTGCCCAAGCCGCAGCGCAACGACATCCGCCGCGCGGTTGGTCTGAGCCTGCCGCAGGCCCTGCGCACGCTGTTGCCCGAAGCCAGGACAGAGGTCCATGACGAGGTCGCCGATAGCTACAAGCGCGCCTTCCGCGCCGCGCGCGAGGGCGGACAATTGCAGCAGCCGCTATACGCCGGGATTGCGCCGCTGCTCGATGCCTTGCGCAATGCCGGCTGGCTGCTTGGCGTTGCCACCGGCATGTCGCAGCGCGGACTTGGCCACTGCCTCGCCGGTCACGGCCTCTCCGGCCATTTCATCACGCTGCAGACCGCTGACGACCATCCCTCCAAGCCGCACCCGGCGATGCTTGAGGCGGCGCTGCTGGAAGCGGGCGCCGAACCCGCGCAGGCGGTGATGATTGGCGACACCGTGTTCGACATGGCGATGGCCAAGCAGGCACTGGTGCCGGCGATCGGGGTGGATTGGGGCTATCACGAGCGTGCCGACCTGCTTGCTGCCGGTGCCGGTTTTGTCGCCAGCAACCCCGCCGAACTTCAGGAGTTCATGTTGCGATGAACCAGGATCCCGCTGCCACCCGTTTCGCCGTTATTCAGCTCGTCCGCTGGTCGGGTGTAGTTCTATGCGTGCTGGGACTGCTGGTGATTTCCGGGCGGTTCGATCTGCCGAAACCGGCCGGCTATGTGCTGTTCGTGATCGGGCTGATCGAAGCCTTTTTCGCCCCAAGCCTGCTTGCCCGGCACTGGAAGTCGCCGCCGCCATGAAGCGCTTCTACCGCCAGGTTACGGTCGCGCCAGACCCGGCTGGCTGGCAGGTGCTGCTCGACGATCGGGCGATTAAAACCGCTGGCGGGAGGCCGCAGACCGTGCCCTCACGCGCGCTCGCCGAAGCAATGGCGGCGGAATGGGACGCACAGGGCGAGGAGATCGATCCCGATACGCTAAAGCTGCGCCATCTCGCCGATTACATGATCGACATTGTCGCGCCAGCCCGCGGCAAGGCGATCCGCGGCTTGCTGCCTTATGGCGAGACCGACACGCTGTGCTACCGGGCCGAGGCCGGCGAGGCGCTGCATGCCCGCCAACTCAAAGTGTGGGAACCGCTGATCCTTGCAGCCGAACAGCGCTGGGATGTCCATTTCGACCGGGTAGCGGGCGTGATTCATCGCCACCAGCCGCTGGCGACGCTGGCCCGCATGGAGTCGGTGCTCGAAACGCATAGCGACATCGATCTGGCCGCGCTTTGCCTTCTCGCCAGCCTCTCGGCGTCGCTCATTATCGCACTGGCAGCGGTTTCCGGCGATGCGCAGCCCGAGGCGATGTGGCAAGCGGCCAATCTGGAGGAGGACTGGCAGGCCGAACTCTGGGGCAAAGACGCCGAAGCCAGCGCCCACCGCGCGCGCCGCTACGTCGATTTTTCCGCCGCGATACGCTTCGCGCAACTGGCGCGGAGCAGCTAGAGCGACGATTGGGAAATGTGAATCACCTCCACCCCCCAAACCCGTCTTTCCTGAGCTTGTCGAAGGACTGCTTTTTCTTCAAGCGGTTGCGCACGAAGCACGAAGAAAAAGGCGGTGCTTCGACAAGCTCAGCATAGACGGTTTTGGGTCAAATAATCGGGACGATGCTCTAACCCACCCAATCTGCCACCTGCGCTGCAACCTGATTGGCCGCGCGGTTGAGCGCCGGGCTGATCACTTCCGCCCCCGGGCCGATGCCGGGCACTATCACCTCAAACCGCCGCGCATCGATTGTGCCGCCGCCATTATCGCGCATGGCATCGTAGCGCACCACCACCGACTGGCTGCGCGCATCATATCCCAGATCGATCAGCCGGCCGGATAGCATCGTCCGGCCGCCAATGGCCAAATCGCCCGCCTCGATCACCAGCCGCTGTCCGCGCGCCCGGATCGTTTCGGCGAGCAGATGTCTGAATTGGCGCGCCGGCCGCTCCACCCAGGCTGCGTCCTTGAGATAGGCGATCTTTGTATCGTCGACCTGAACTGGAATGCGCAGCACATCGAGCTTACGCTCGACTTCAGGGTCCAGCACAACCAAAGCATCGGCCATCCGCCCTCCGGCCATGGCGCCAGCGGGCGCGGTTTTTTCCGGGGTCAAGGCAACCAGCAGCTCAGGTGCCTTGCCGCCGAAGCTGATACATCCGCCCAGCAGCGTGACTGCGGCAAGTGCTGCCGCGATCCGCGCCCGATTGCGCATTTCGTGCCCGGCGAGGCCATTGCCAAACCAAGCGCTCATGGTTTGTAGTCCGGCAGTTTGGAATTCCCAGTCAATGCCCCAGCCCCCTGATCGTCCACTTTCTCGGTAATGTTGCGCAGCGCACGCGTGGTAGCGCGCAGTTCGCGCAGTGCGGCGTCGGCCGCCGGCAAGGTCGTGACCGAAAGTTGCCGCGCCGCAGGCCCGGCATCACCGAGCGTCGCCTTAAGCTGGTCGGCCGCGCCCTGGGCGGAGCGCAGCGTGTCGCGCATTTGCCGTGCCAGCGAATTGCCCTCATCACCCAGCAACCGGTCGGCGGACCCGGCCACCCGGTCAAAGGTAGCAAGCGTCTGGCTTGCCTGGCGCAGGGTTGTCCGCAGTTCGGCGAGCGTCGCCTCGACCTGCGGCGTGGTGCTGGCAAGGCTGCTGGTCATCCGGTCGGTATTGGCGAGAATGCCCTGGATCGAAGCCTGATTGGTGTCCGACAGCAGCAGGTTGATCCGGTCGGTCAGCGTCGCCAGCCGCTCCAGCAGCAAAGGCGCGCTGTTGAGGATGGCGCCCAGGCCCCCGCGCTTGGTCGGGATCACCGGCACCCCTTCGGGCCCCGGCTCGATAATCGGCGGTGCGCCCTTGACCGCGCCTTCAAGCAGGATGTCGGACACACCGGTAAAGCTGCTCTGCATCGTCGCGGTGGTGCCGAGCAGCACCGGAACCTGCTTCTCCACCCCGATCCGCACGCGCACGAAGCTGGGATCGCGCGGCCACAGCTCTATCTCCTCGATCTTGCCGACCGGCACGCCCGAGAACGAAACCGACGAACCCCTGGCGAGACCATTGACTGCCTGATTGAAAAAGATGTCGTAGCGCTTCTGCTCGCCCTCGTTCAACCGGACAATCCAGATGACGAAAGCTGCCAGTGCCGCGAGCAACGCCATGGTTACGACACCCACAAAAACATGATTGGCCCGTGTTTCCATTGCCGCTGTCTATGCCCCCCCGGCGCCCTCTTTGTCCATCGCCTTAGCAGGATCGTTCAGAGCCTTGGCGGCTTGCCCGCGTTTCTGGCTGTCTTTTGCCGCCCTGCCCCGGGGACCGTTGAAATATTCCTGTATCCACGCATGGTCCAAAGCCAGAAGTTCGGGGATTGTTCCCACGGCAATTACGTGCCGGTCGGCCAGCACCGCCACCCGATCGCAGATTTCGTAAAGCGTATCGAGGTCGTGAGTCACAAGAAATACTGTTAGTCCAAGCGTTTCCTGCAGTTCACTGGTCAATTCGTCGAAGGCGGCCGCGCCGATCGGGTCGAGGCCGGCAGTCGGTTCATCGAGGAACAACAGTTCCGGGTCCAACGCCAGCGCCCGCGCCAGACCGGCGCGCTTGCGCATGCCGCCCGATAATTCAGCCGGATATTTTAACGCGGCATCGTCCGGCAAGCCGGACAGCCTGATCTTGAAGCGGGCAATCTCCTCGCGCAGCCCGTCCCTGATTTCCGGGTAAAACTGCTTTAGCGGCACTTCGACGTTTTCCGCTACCGTCAAAGTGGAAAACAGCGCGCCGCCCTGGAACAGCACTCCCCAGCGCGAGCGGATGTCGATGTCCTCGTCATCCGCAGCATCGGTGATCGACCGGCCGAGCACAGTGATCGACCCCGCATCCGCCTCCTGCAAGCCGATGATCGAGCGCATCAGCACTGACTTGCCTGTGCCCGAACCCCCGACAATGCCGAGGATCTCCCCGCGCCGCACCTTCAGCGACAGATCCTCATGCACAATATGCTCGCCGAAACTGTTGCGCAGCCCTTCGACCACAATCGGAAAGTCGTCGTCCTCGGCCACGGTCACCCCCAGCCGATCTGGGTGAAGTACACCGCGAAGAAGGCATCGAGCACGATCACCATGAAGATCGCCGAGACCACCGCCATGGTCGTGCGCAGGCCAACTTCTTCCGAATTCGCCTCGACCTGCATGCCGTGGTAGCAGCCCGAAACCGCGATGATCAGGCCAAACACCGGCGCCTTGATCACGCCCACCCAGAGGTCGTGGATCGGCACCACTTCCTGGATGCGGGAGAGGAAGGTGAAGAACGGAATGCCGAGCTGGAAGGCCGAGATGAAAGCGCCGCCGATAATCGCCAGCACCGCGGCGAAGAACCCCAGCAGCGGCATCATCAACATCGCCGCTAGCACCCGGGGGATCACCAGCGCCTCCATCGGCGAGACACCGATGGTGCGCATGGCGTCGACTTCCTCGGTCAGCCGCATTGTGCCGATCTGTGCGGCGAAGGCCGAGCCCGAACGGCCGGCGACCATGATTGCAGTCATCAATATGCCGAGCTCGCGCAGGGCCAGCCGGCCGGTAAGGTTTACCGTGTAAACCTCCGCGCCGAACTGCTCCAGTTGGACCGCGCCCTGCTGGGCAATAACAATGCCGACCAAAAAGCTCATCAGCCCGATTATGGGGAGCGAGGTCACCCCGACCAGTTCCATCTGATGAACCAGCGCCTTGCCGCGAAACCGGCCGGGGTGGCGCAGAATGCCCGCGACGGCGAGCAGCATCGCGCCGATGAAGCCCATGCTCTGATAAAGTCCGCTGCGGGCACCGTATACCAGCCCGCCGATACTTTCGCTGATCCGCAGAAATGTGGCGGGCCGTTTCGGCTTGGCCTCGCTGTCAGGGTCAGCCTGGCTGACGGCGGCAATCAGCCGCTGTGCCTTGTCACTGGCGCCGGCGATCTCTGCGTCATGATCGCGGGCGAAGCGCCAGGCCAGCCAGGCGCCGGCGGTGTCTATGTCGCTGACCTCGGCAAGATCGACCGTCGCCACCGGCTCCTTCACAGAACCGAGACGCGCATCGAGACCGCCGATCGAGGACACCAGCAGCGGCCCCTTGAGGGCAACCGCCACCGCCGCCCCTGCCCTGGTTTCCAGCGAGAAATCTGCCGCGTTGCGCATTCGGACGGGGTGATGCGGGAAAATGCGCGGGGCGGCAAGGGGGTCGCTTAACGCCCTTCCCGCTTGCCGGACGAGGATTAGCAACCTTGCACCCCGCCCCCGCCGCTGGCAAAGCGCCGGCCCATGAGCGCCACACCCCTGGACAAGACCTTCGACCCTGCCGCCATTGAGGCGAAGTGGTATGCGCATTGGGAAGCGAACGGGCTGTTCCGGCCCGAGCGCCCCCGTGCGACGCCCTTCACCATCGTCAACCCGCCGCCCAATGTGACGGGCAGCCTGCACATTGGCCACGCGCTCGACAACACGCTGCAGGACATCGTCGTGCGCTACGAGCGCCTGCGCGGCAAGGATGCACTGTGGGTGGTCGGCACCGATCACGCCGGGATCGCCACGCAGATGGTGGTCGAGCGCCAGCTGGAAGCGGCGGGCGACAAGCGCAGCAACTACAGCCGCGAGGACTTCATCGCCAAGGTGTGGGCGTGGAAGGCGCAAAGCGGCGGCACCATCACCGACCAGCTGCGCCGGCTGGGCTGCTCGATGGACTGGTCCAGAGAGCAGTTCACCATGGACCCGCATTTCACCCGCGCTGTGACGAAGGTGTTCGTCGATCTGTATAACCAAGGGTTGATCTACCGCGACAAGCGGCTGGTGAACTGGGACCCCAAACTCAAGACCGCGATTTCCGACCTTGAGGTGGAAACGCGGGAGATGCCCGGCCATTTCTGGCACTTCCGCTATCCGCTGGCGGACGGGGTGAAGACAGCGGACGGCAAGGACTACATCGTCGTGGCAACTACCCGGCCCGAGACAATGCTGGCCGATATGGCCGTAGCGGTGAATGCCAAGGATGATCGGTATCGTTCGCTTATCGAAGCCGGGGCCAAGGTTGTTTTGCCAATAACGGGTCGGCGCATACCGATCATCACCGACGATCATGCCGATCCGGAACTGGGCTCGGGCGCGGTGAAGATTACGCCGGGGCATGATTTCAACGACTTCGAGGTGGGTAAGCGCGCGGGGTTCAAGCCCGCCGAGATGCTCAACATGTTCGATGCCGAGGCGAAGGTGGTGCAGTGCGGCAAGATTCCCTCAGAGTGGATCAGCCTTGATCGCTTCGTAGTTCGCGATGCTGTTGTCGGTCGAATCGCCACAGCTAGACTTCTCGATAAGGTCGAGGATCGCATGATCCA
>JANLQW010000276.1:0-15846 GCA_031368085.1 Novosphingobium sp.
CGAAGTGCTGCGCGACGATGTCGTCCGCCTGGCGGCCAGTATCGAAGCAACTGGTGGCAGCGCCGTCACCAGCTATCCAGAAGGTATGATCCATATCTGGACAATATTCCCGTTCCTGCCCGAAGCCAGGGCCAGCATGGCCGAGGTCGGCAGTTTTGCCCGGCAGCGGCTGGCGGGAGGCTGATGATCCGGCAGGTTTCTCTGACGTCTCGCGTTGTTGGCGTCTTGCTCCTGCTGATCGGCACGGGGATAGCGCTGGGCGGAGTGCGGCTGCTGACGCTTGGTGGGTCGCCCTATTACCTCGTTGGCGGGCTGGCGACGGCAGTCGCCGGCTGGTTCACCTGGCGCGCTCGCGCAACGGGCGGGGCGATTTACGCGGGGTTCCTGGTGGCGACCTTGCTGTGGTCGTTCTGGGAAGTCGGTTTCAATGGCTGGCAGCTGATGCCGCGCATGATCGGGCCGGCGGTCTTCGGTCTGGCTTTCCTCCTGCCGGGAATTCGCCATGCCATGGGCCGGATGGCCCTGGCTCCGGCGCTGCTCGGCCTGTCGATGATTGCGTTGACGCTTGCTGCGAGCCTTGGCTCCGGGCCGGACGATGTTGCCGCCGTCACGCTGCCGATCCAGCCCGTCACCACTCCCGGCAAGGACGGCGAGTGGACCGAATTCGGCCGGGACGCGGCCGGTACTCGCTTTTCACCGCTCGCGCAGATCACCCCCGCAAACGTGGCCGGGCTCAAACCTGCGTGGACCTTTCATACCGGCGTTGTCCAGGACGCGATGAAAAGTCCGCTTGAAGCAACGCCAATCATGGTCGGCGGACTGCTGACGCTGTGCACCCAGACCAATGTGGTGATCGCGCTCGATCCCGAGACCGGCAGGGAAGTGTGGCGGTTCGATCCGAGAGTTGATCCCGCAGGCGCATCGACCGTAACCACCTGCCGCGGCGTAGCACATTACAGCGCGCCGGGCGCGGCGGATTGCCCCGAGAGGATCATCACCGCGACCTTCGACTCACGGCTGATCGCGCTTGATGCCCGCACCGGTCTGCCCTGCACCGGCTTCGGCCAGAACGGCACCGTCGACCTCAAGCAGGGAATGGGCGAAGTTCTCCCGGGCTTTTCCTACGTCAGCTCGGCTCCTCAGATCGTGCGCGGCAAGATCGTGCTCGGGGGCTGGGTTGCCGACAACCAGAGCACGGACGAGCCATCGGGCGTGATACGGGGCTTCGATGCGGTGACCGGCGCTTTGGCCTGGGCCTGGGACGCCGGCAACCCGGCCAATGCCAAGGGTCCGCCACCAGGACAGTGGTACACGCGCTCGACCCCCAACAGCTGGGCACCGATGAGCGCGGACGAGGCGCTGGGGCTGGTCTATGTGCCCACCGGCGGTTCCGCCCCCGATCACTTCGGCGCGCACCGCTCAGCGGCGAGCCTGAAGTATGGGAGTTCGGTCGTCGCACTTGATGCTGCAACCGGAGAAGTGAAATGGTCGTTCCAGACCACCCATAACGACTTATGGGACTATGACGTTCCGGCGCAGCCGACGCTGTTCGAGGCCAGCATTGACGGCAAGACCGTTCCGGCGCTGGCCCAGGCGACCAAACGCGGCGAGTTGTTCCTGCTCGACCGGCGGACGGGCGTCCCGCTCGCCCGCGTTGAGGAACTGCCGGTGCCTCAGCGCGGCCATGTGCCGGAAGAAAGGCTTTCGCCCACCCAGCCATTTTCGACCGGGATGCCCAGTTTCGGTGGCGAGCGGCTGACCGAAAGACTGATGTGGGGCCTCACCCCGCTTGACCAGTTGTGGTGCCGCATTCGCTTCCGCCAATTACGCTACGATGGCCCGTTGACACCGCCTGGCCTCGAAGAATCGCTGATCTATCCCAGCATCGGCGGCGGTCAGAACTATGGCGGCGTCGCCATCGACCCAGAGCGCGGGGTGATGATCGTCAATTCGCTCTACTATGGCACGATCGCGCAAATGGTGCCTCGTGCCGAGACGGACCGGCTTCATGCCGGCGCAAAGGGGATGCACGACTGGAGCCTGCCCTTGCCGATGGCGGGCACGCCCTATGGCATCCGCATGTCCGGACTGCTCTCGCCGCTCAACGTGCCGTGCCAGGCGCCGCCGTTCGGCACGCTCCACGCGGTCGATCTCAAGACCCGCAAGCTGCTATGGTCGCGGCCCTTCGGGACGACGCAGGACAGCGGCCCGCTTGGCCTTTCGCTGGGCCTGCCGCTACCGATGGGGATGCAGAACTTCGGCGGCGCCATGACCACACGCAGCGGCCTCACCTTCATCGGCAGCGTCAAGGAGCGCGCGCTGCGGGCGTTCGATACCGCCAGCGGCAAGGAATTGTGGAAGGCGCGCCTGCCCGCCAGTGCCAACGCCAATCCGATGACCTACACCAGCCCGACCAGCGGCCGGCAGTTCGTGGTTGTCGCAGCAGGAGGACACGTCAATATGCAATCGATGCCGCTGAGCGACAGCTTTGTCGCCTTTGCCCTGCCCGCAACCGGCCCCGGGACCAGGCAATGAACTTGCTCCGCGATCCTCTCGCCGCGAGCGAGTTGTTCATTGCACAGGCGGACAGCGAGGACGAGCGGCTGTGGGTCAATGTCAGCCCGATCGCTGCGTTCAGGCCAATGTTCCTGTCCGTAACGCAAGGCTACTGGATATCGCTCACCCGCGTGCGCGGGCATGGGGTGGTCTCGCGTCACCGCCATCCCGGACTGGTCCACGGAATGACCCTGAAGGGCAGTTGGCGCTATCTTGAGCATGACTGGGTGGCCCAGCCCGGAAGCTATATCTTCGAGCCGCCGGGCGACGTTCACACGCTCGTGGTGGATGAAGGTTCGGGCGAGATGGTAACCATGTTCCAGATCCACGGCGCGATGGTCTATCTCGACGAAGCTGACAACGTCATCAGCGTCGACGATGTGTTCACCCGTATCGAACAATGCCGGGCGCATTTCGCGGCGGTTGGGCTGGGGGCCGATTATGTCGATCAGTTTGTCCGTTAGGAATGCAAGGCTGGGACTTGCGGCAGTCGTCGTCGCGTTAATCGCAAGCATGGCGAGCAGCGAAGATGCGCCGGCGCCGGGACGCGCCGACTACCTCGCCAATTGCGCCGGTTGCCATGGTGAGAACCTTGCCGGCCAGTTCGGCAAGCCACTGACCGGCCCCGGTTTTGTCGGGAAATGGGGGGGAAAGCCTGCGGAACTGCGGACCTATATCGCAAAAATGATGCCTCCGTCGAACCCGAACGGCCTGCCAGCGCAGACCTATGACGACATCACCAGCTATCTGCTGTCTGCCAATGGTGTCGCTACGGGGTCAACGCAGGCAGCACCGGTTCGCACAGTCAGCGAAGTACCTGGTCCGATGCCGCAGGTGCTGGATTCAGTCGATAACCGCGATGCAGGGTATCGTGCCGCGATCCAGCGCCGTGCCGACCGGCTAGCCGCGCTGACCCCGGTCAGCGATGCCATGCTGCGCAATCCGCCGTCAGGCGACTGGCTGGCCTTTCGCCGCACCGACGATGCCCACGGCTTCAGCCCGCTGACCGCGATGAACCGGGGCAATGCCAGCCGGCTGACGCTGGCATGGGCGCTGGCGCTGGATCCGGGGACGAACGGCATCACCCCGCTGGTTCATGACGGCGTGATCTTCGTCAACAGCAACGGCACTGTCACCGCAACCGACGCCGCCACTGGCGATCAGCTGTGGTCCCATGAACGCCGGACCGAAACCGTAATGGTGGGGCCGCCGGTAAGCCAGCCTGCGGGCATGGCGCTGGCGGGCGAAATCTTATTCGTGCCGACCAACGATCACCACATGCTGGCGCTGGACATGCGCAGCGGCAAGCTGCTGTGGGAACACGATGTCACCGGCTTCCACAAGACGCTCAAGATGTCCGCAGCGCCGCTTATCGTCGGCGGCAGGGTCATCCAGGGTATGTCGGGCTGCGCCGGCGGCGGCGAGCCTGGCGGCTGCTTCATTGTCGCGCTGGATGCTGCGACGGGACGGGAACTTTGGCGGCTCAAGACGCTGCAACAGCCCGGCGCCAAAGGCGACAGCTGGAACAACGCCCCGCTGGAGAAGCGGTTTGGCGGATCGGTTTGGGCCACCGGCAGCTATGATCCTGAGACCGGCCTCGTTTATTTCGGTGCGGGACAAACCTATCACACCACGCCGCTGCTCGCCCCGCCGCCGAAATCAAAGGCGGCAGCAGCGGGTCTCTATACCGACAGCACGCTAGCCATCGACCCGGCGACGGGCCGGCTGGTCTGGCACTACCAGCACTTGCAGCGTGACATCTGGGATCTCGATTTCGCCTTCGAGCGGACGCTTGCGACGATCCGCATCGGCGGGAAAAACCGCCGCGTGGTGATGACCATGGGCAAGATGGCCCTGATGGACATCCTTGACGCCAGGACCGGGCAATACCTCGGCTCGCGCGATCTCGGCCAGCAGGACGTAATCACCGCGATCGATCCGCGAACCGGCGCGAAGACAATCAACCCCGCCTACGAACCCGTCGCCGGCAAGGCGATCAACGTCTGCCCCCATGCTGTTGGCGCGCGTAATCGTCCTGCGACCTCCTTCGATGCCGAATCGGGCCTGCTCTATGTCACGCTGTTCAAGGGCTGCATGTCGCATGTCTGGACGCCGGGTCCGGAATTCGACGTCAACTGGGGGATGCAGCTGCCGAAAAACCCGGACGGCAATTTCGGCGAAGTCGCTGCGCTGGATGTGGCGAGCGGCAAGGTCCGCTGGGTGAAAGGTCACCGCGCATCGGAAGTCAGCGCGGCACTGGCCACGGCAGGCGGCCTGCTGTTCGAAGGGGGGCGCGATTTTGCTTTCCGGGCCTCTGACAGCGCCACTGGCGAGGTTCTCTGGCAAACCCGGCTGAGCAATTCGCCAAGCTCCGCACCGGTAACCTTTATGGCAGGCGGCGAACAATATGTCGCGGTGACCTCTGGTGGCGGCAATCCCCACGAAGCGACCGTCAGCCTGCTGACCCCGGAGATCGAGCCGGTGCGCGGCGGCACGATGCTGTGGGTGTTCAAGCTCGGCAAGTAGAGAGCGGCGCCAGCCTATGACCATTTCCCCCGAACAGCTTTATTCCTATATCCTACCCGGTCAGGTCAACGATCCGCGACCAGGGCTTGCGCAGGCGCGCAAGGCCGAAAGCCTTGGGTTGGGCGGAATTTTCCTGTCGGAGCGCTGGGAGACCAAGGAACTCGGCGCGACCATGGGGGCGATCACCCAGGTGACGGACCGGGTGCAACTCGTCGCCGGCCTTACCCATTTTGGCACGCGGCATCCGGTGGTGCAGGCGGGAATGGCGCAAACCCTCCAGCAGCTGAGCGGCAACCGCTTTGTCCTGGGCTATGGGCGCGGTGTCGAACGGCATCTTCGCAAGATGGGCATACACACCCCGAACCTGCAGGGGCTAGCCGATCACGCGATGATCCTGCGCAAGCTGTGGGCGGGCGAAACCGTAGTCTACAACGGACCAGCCGGTGATTTCGGCGAGCTCAAATTGCCGCAAGGTTACGCCGCGCCGCCGCCGCTGATTTTCGGCACGATCGGGCCCAAGACGCTGGCCATGGCCGGCGCGAATTTCGATGGCGTCGTGCTGCATCCCTTCCTCACGGTGGAAGGCGTCGTCCGGTCGATCAGGCTGGTGCGCGATGCTGCGGACAAAGCCGGGCGCGATCCGCATATGGTCAAAATCTATGCGACGATTGTCACCGTGCCAGACACGCTCGATGCCGACACCCGGATCGATCTGCTCGAAGCGCGGGCGGTTTCCTATTTCATGCACCGCGAACTTGGCGCGCCGATCATCAGCACCAACGGCTGGAGCGAGGCGCCAATGGTCCTGCTCGCTGAAAAGGGCCTCGCCGCGCTGGAGTACGGCACCGGCAATGCCCATGACAAACGGCAGGCGATGGCGCGGGCTGCATCGCTGCTACCGCGCGAATGGCTGGAAACCGGAGCCGCCACCGGCAGCATCGCCCAGTGTGTCGCCAGGCTACAGGCCTATGCCGAAGCCGGCGTCGACTACCTTCTGCTCCACGGCACGACACCGGACATGCAGGACGAGATTGTCGCCGGAGTCCGGCAGGCGGGCTGACTGGACGCTACGGGACAAAGCGGCTAGCGATGGGCGAGAGAGTGGAGGCAGGAATGTCGAACGATCTTCCGGCGGATATCGACGATGTCATCTGCGACCCCGCGACTTATGCGGATGAGAATCTCTTCCACGCCAGCTTCGCCCGGCTGCGCGCCCACGATCCCGTCCACTGGTGCGAACCACGCGATTATCGCCCGTTCTGGGCGGTGACCCGCCACGCCGATCTGACGGCGGTCGAACTCAACACGAAGAATTTCCGCAATGAGCCTCGCCAGTTCCTGGTCACCAAAGCGGACGAGGAAATGATGCAGGCGCAGACCGGCAGCAGCACCTTTGCCCGCAACCTCGTCGCCATGGACGCGCCCGAGCACACCGCTTTCCGCGCCCTCACCGCCGACTGGTTTACCGCAAAGCGCGTGCAGGAGCTGGCTGGGAAAGTGGACGAACTGGCGAAGGAGACCGTCGGCCGCATGGTCGCCATGGACGGCAGTTGCGATTTCGTAAAGGACATCGCCGCCTGGTTTCCGCTGCGGATCATCATGCTGGTGCTGGGCGTAGCGCCCGAGGATGAGCGGCTGATGCTGGAGCTGTCCCGCAAAGTCTTCGACAATACCGATCCCGATGCCGGCGGCGGTGACGGCATGGCATCGATGATGGAAGCTTTCGAGGCGTTCAACCGGTTTTTCGCCAAAATCACCGAGGATCGCCGCATCAACCCGCGCAACGATGTCGCCACGATCCTCGCCACTGCCCGGATTGACGGGCAGCCGATCGGCGAGGCGGAGCGCAATGCCTATTACCTGATCATCGCCGCGGCCGGCCATGACACCACCAGTTCGGCGATTTCCGGCGGGCTGCTGGCCCTGCTCCAAAATCCCGCCGAGATGGCGAAACTGCGCGCCGATCCCTCGCTGATGCCGCGCGCTATCGACGAGATGATCCGCTGGACCTCGCCAGTGAAGCACTTCTTTCGCACCGCAGTCAGTGATTGCGAGGTCGGCGGCAAATCCGTTCGCGCCGGGGACAGCATGATGATGGCATACTGGTCCGCCAATCGCGACGCGGATGCCTTTGACGACCCCTTCGCGTTCCGGGTCGACCGCTCGCCAAACCGCCACCTCGCCTTCGGTTACGGCGCGCATATCTGCCTCGGCAAGTTTCTCGCCAGGCTGGAGATGCAGGCGCTGTTCACTGAGCTGCTGGCGCGGGTGCATGACATCGAGCTGGCGGGGAAACCGGCCTGGGTGAAGGCGAATTTCGTCTCGGGCCTCAAGACCCTGCCGATCCGCTTCCGCGTCTGATTCGCAATGCACCCCAGTGTCATCGCGGTAAACTCGCCTGGGAAGCCGGCCATCGTCATGGCCGGCAGCGGCGATGCGGTCAACTATGCGCAGCTCGATGCGCGTTCGAACCAGGGCGCGCAGATGTTTCGCCGGCTTGGCTTGGAGCGGGGCGATGTCATCGCGCTGTTGCTTGATAATGTCAGCGAATTCTTTGAGATCGTCTGGGCGGCACAGCGCGCGGGCCTCTACTATGTCTGCATTTCGACGCGGTTGATCGCTGACGAAGTGGGCTTCATCCTTGGCGACAGCGAAGCAAAAATTCTGATCGCCGGTAGCGAACTTGCCGCCGATATTGCCAGGCAGGCCATTGGCCTTGGCGTAACCCTGTTCACGCTGGGCCCATCAGGATATGTCGCCGCGCGCGATTTCTTCGGCGAGCGCGCAGCGATGCCCGCTTCACCGATCCCGGACGAAAGCCCCGGCAACGACATGCTTTACTCCTCGGGCACCACAGGGCGCCCCAAGGGAATCAAGCCGCCGCTGCCCGAAGGCGCACTCGCCCAGACCAATGGCCTTACCGAAATGGGCCGGAAGCTCTACGGGATGGACGCGAATACCGTGTTCCTCTCCCCCGCCCCGCTCTATCACGCCGCGCCGCTGCGTTGGTGCATGAGCGTGCAGAAGCTGGGCGGCACCGTGATCATCATGGAGAAGTTTGACGCGGAACAGGCGCTGGCTCTGATCGAGAAGCACCGCGTAACCCATGCGCAATGGGTGCCCACCCATTTCGTGCTAATGCTCAAGCTCGATGAAAGCCTGCGAAGCAGCTACGATGTCAGTTCGCTGCGTACCACGTTCCACGCCGCCGCGCCCTGCCCGGTTGAGGTCAAGCAGGCGATGATGGCCTGGTGGGGGCCGATCATCCACGAATTCTATAGCGGCACCGAAGCCAACGGCCTCACCTCGATCGGCCCGCAGGAATGGCTGGAGCGGCCGGGTTCGGTCGGACGGGCGGTGTGGGGCATCCCGAATATCTGCGATCAGGACGACAATGCCCTGCCGCCGCGCGAGATCGGCGCAATCTATTTCGCCGATGGTGCCCCGTTCCACTACCACAACGACCCCGAGAAGACAGCCGCCAGCTGCAACCGGCATGGCTGGACGACGCTGGGCGATGTCGGCTGGCTGGACGAGGACGGCTATCTCTACCTGACCGACCGCAAGAGCTTCATGATCATTTCCGGCGGGGTGAATATCTACCCGCAGGAAGTGGAAGACCAGTTGGTGCTTCACCCGAAGGTTGCCGATGTCGCGGTGATCGGCGCGCCCGATCCCGCGATGGGCGAGCAGGTCGTGGCCGTGGTCCAGCCGGGTTGCTGGAGCGATGCCGGCCCGCTGCTGGAGGCCGAACTGCTCGAGTGGCTGCGCCCCCGGCTTGGCCGGCACAAGATTCCGCGTAAGATCGATTTTGCCGAAACCCTGCCACGCACGCCGACCGGCAAGCTGCTCAAGCGCGAAGTCCGCGAGCCCTATTGGACCAAGTCACCCACATGAAAAGGAATCCCGATCATGCCCAATGAGCCTACCGCCCGATCACAGGGCCGATGCATGTGTGGCAGCGTGCGCTACAGCTTTGCCGGCGCGCCGCTGCTCACCGCCGTGTGCCATTGCCGGCAGTGTCAGCGTCAGACTGGCAGCGCCTTCTCCATCATCGCGGCAGTGCCAAAGCAGGATTTTGAGATGAGCGGCGAGACAAAAGTGTTCATGGATGTCGGTGACAGCGGACGCTCCGTCGCCCGCCATTTCTGCCCGGAATGCGGCTCGCCGATTATGTCCCTCATCGAGCCGATGCCCGATATGGTGCTGATCAAGGCGGGAACGATTGATACCATCGCCCAGCTAACGCCAACCGTCGAAGTGTTCTGCGAAAGCGCCCTGCCCGCCTTCCCGGTAATGACGGGGACCGAGCGCCACGACGGCTCCAATTTCTGAGACGAGCGCCTTGGCGGCACCGCCCGCTGGCGTTTCCCTTGAAGACAAACTCATATGTTCTCAATATGTTCCATAGTAGCAGAGGGTAAATGTTACCTTGGGTTACATCGTGCATCCTATTCGTGGTCGCCTATCGGGTCAAAGAATTCAGTGGCCGGAACGTTTTTTCGCATTATGAAGCAATCTCAATTTGCGGAGCGCTTGCGCAATCTGAAGACAGGCGATTCTGGACGAAGGAGTCGAGGCGCGGCTTCGCATCCACTGGGCCGGGAACTTTTCCCGAGCCCCGTATCGATGCCCGCAGGGCCGATGAACGTCGCTTAAAAAAAGGGATAAAGATCAGTGGGAGTATTGGACGGCAAAGTCGTACTGGTAACGGGCGCCGCCAACGGGATCGGCCGTGAATGCGCCCTGTTGGCTGCCGCCGAAGGCGCGTCGGTCGTCGTGAACGACTTGGGCGCCACGGTTACTGGCGCTACCGACGAAACCGCCCCGAGTGCCGCGCATACCGTAGCCGATATCCTTGCCGTGGGCGGCAAGGCCGTGGCTAACAACGATTCCGTGGCTGACTACGACGCGGTGGCGGGAATGGTTGAACAGGCGGTCCAGAGTTTCGGCCGCCTCGACGCAGTTATCAACCCGGCCGGTTTCCTTCGTGACGGCATGTTCCACAAGATGACGCCCGAGAACTGGGATGCGGTCGTCAATGTCCACCTGCGGGGCGCCTTCAACATCTCACGCGCGGCGATCAACTTGTTCCGGGAGCAGAATGGCGGCGCCTTCGTCCACTTCGCATCGACGACCGGTCTTATCGGCAATCTGGCCCAGGCAAATTATGCCGCCGCCAAGCTTGGCGTGGTCGGGCTGTCACGCAGCATCGCAATGGAAGGCGCGCGCGCCAACGTACGATCTAACGTGATCGCGCCGTTCGCCTGGACGCGCATGACCGCTACCATCCCGGTAGTGGACGAAGCCTCCGCCCAACGGGTCGAGCGGTTCCGTACCGGCATGCGAGCCGATCAGGTCGCGCGCTTCGCAGTGGCGCTGTGCGCGGAGGGCGCCAACACGGTTTCGGGCCAGATTTTTGCAGTGCGCGGCAACGAGATCGTCTTGTTCGACCAACCGCGACCCGTGAGTTCGGTGACCCAGCCATCGGGCTGGAGCCCCGCAAGTATCATCGAACATGCGCTGCCTGCGCTGGGTTCCAAATTTACCGACCTTCGACCGTCGGCAGATACGTTTCCCTACGATCCAGTCTGACGCGCACGACTCCCAGGGGATCACTGTCGACCGACGGCGCTTTCTAACCGACGGCTGTCCACGCGCTGACGAGAGCACCTCTCACCTCCGCCGTCCCCAGCTACCGCTCGACGGTCGCTGGCTCTTTCGGCTATATATACAGCCGCGCCGGGACCAACCGCGGAGCACCCACGTCAACCAATCCAGATGATGCCCGGTGGACGAAACCGAGGCAGGTTGTGACGTGCGGGTCCGCCGCGGTTGGCCATTCGAGCGTAGAGGTCAATATTCGCCCCCTGCCGAGAGCATCTATCTGATGACGGTTCGAGGTGGATCGGAACGGCGCAATTCCGAAGTGCGGCGACGTGATGCTGTAGAGCACGCTCTATCGGCTTCCTTGGCCTTTCTCACTCGGTGCCAGTGCTGGTCCACGCTGCGGGCATGGCGCATGGCCGTTGCCAAGAGGCGCGGAATGCGGCGAGCCGTGGTTACCGTGTCGCGCACCTAAGGCCCAAGGGGGTTCCACGGAACGGTAAAACGTCCGTAACGTGCTCGCGCGTTACTTAGAGTGTTACCTAGAGCCAGAGTCCGTTGCGATGTCAAAAACAAACCCCCGCCAAGTGGTTGACCTAACAGGGAATTATGGTGCGCCCGGAACGATTCGAACGTCCGACCCTCAGATTCGTAGTTTTGTGCCCGCGCTTGCCGTGGTTTTCCGGGGCACGACCTCGGGTTGCCGAATCGACGCCAATTAACCACCGTTCCTTGCCTGTTCTTGCTTGGTGTTGCCGTGGCTTGCCGCTATGGTGATTGCTAGGTGATTGTTAAAGGACCGGTCCATGGCGACAGGCAAGGTTACAAAGCGGGCCGTCGATGCGCTGCAGGCGGGGCCGCGAGACGTGTTCCTTTGGGACACCGATCGAAAGGGCTTCGGCGTCAAGCTGACCCCCGCTGGGAAGCTCGTCTATGTTCTCCAGTACCGCATGGGCGGTCGAGCTTCGCCGGTCCGACGCTACACCATCGGCGGCCACGGTACCTGGACGCCTGACGGAGCCGGCAAGGAAGCCGAGCGCCTGCTTGTCATGGTAGCTCAAGGCGCAGACCCGGCCAGTGAGAAGCAACGCAGCCGCGTCGTCGCCACTGAACTTGCTTTCGATGCCTATGCCGATCGGTTCCTCGAACGCGAGGTCAAGCCGAACTGGAAGCGGTCCTATGGATTCGCGGAGTCGCTGTTGCGGCTGCATATCAAGCCGCCGCTCGGCAAGACCCCCCTCCCCTCGATCAGCCGCGGCGATCTGGTTAGACTGTTTGATGGACTGCCTGCCGAAAAGCCCGCCGTCCGTCGCAACAGCTTCGCGGTTCTCCGTCGCCTGTTTCGATGGGCAAAGGGCCGTGGCGATATCGACCGCAACCCGCTTGAGGGCTTCGAAGCTCCTCCAGCGGTTGAAAGCCGTGATCGCGTGCTGAGAGACGAAGAATTGCGCCTTGTGCTGCTCGCGTCTCACGATCTGGCTGAGCCTTACGGTCCGTTCGTCCGCTTGCTGGCGATCACCGGTCAACGTCGGAACGAGGTCGCGGCTTTGGATTGGAAGGAACTGGACCGGGAAAAGCGCCAATGGCTATTGCCGGCGGCGCGAGCAAAGAACGGGGTTGAGCATTTAGTACCCCTGTCCGATCTGGCGGTCGCCGAGCTAGACCGGATTGCCGGCGGGTGGGTTTGGCCTCGCCGTGGCTTCGTATTCCCGGCGACGGACAAGACGGCGATCAGCGGTTTTTCCAAGGCGAAAAAGGCGCTCGATAAGGCAATGAGCGAACGAGTTAAGCCCGATGCAACGGTCGATCCGTGGCGGCTGCATGATCTGCGTCGATCGATGGCGACGCACATGCAGGCTCTCGCCATCACGGGGGACGTGATCGAGGCTTGTGAGAACCGGATTGCCGGCAATTCCAAGAAGGGCTCGGCGAGGGTGTACCAGCGCCACGCCTTTGAGGCGGAAAAGCGCGTCGCTTTGGACCGGTGGGCGGCGTTCCTGACGGGACTTCTCGCCGATAAGAATAACGTGGTTCAACTCGCGCAAGCGGGGTGAACTGGGGCGGCTAGGCTTGCAACCGAACGGGCCGACTACCGCACGGCCCTGCCGCCCCACTTTGCTGCGGTCGCCTGCGGAGGCAAAATGGCAGATCACTGGCTAACTCCCATCCAAGTGGCCAAGGCGCTGGGACGAGACCACGAGGACACTTGGCTAAGAGGGCAACTACTTGCCGGGCTCAATTCGGGTGACCTACGAGCTAAAGCCCGTGTGGCGATCTTCAGCAGTGGTGGACTTGTAGAACGAAAGACGCACTGGGATATTTCGCCGGCGTTTTGGATTGAGCGTCACGCCGGGCCTCGTCTCTTCTTAAATTTGGAGCAGGACCTAGCCGTCAACGGCAATGGGCCTTCCCCATCCGGCGAAGGCGTGGATATTCTCGCGATTTGGAATGTTCAATGTCGTGGGCTGACATTCGAGCAAGGAGACCTCGCTTACCTCTTTGATCTGCCCGCCCCGCCCCAAGCGAACATGGCACCTGAACCAAGTTCACATGGCGTGCGGAACATTGGGGGTGCTCCCGTTAAGACTGAAAAATGGTCTGCCTTCGCTTCAGCCTTAGCGATGTGGGTCTACCGCAAGGATTTGGACGCCCCCGCTATCGCTGAAGTCGGTCCGGACGAACTCATGGCCGAGCTGCAAAACATCGCGCAATCCGAATGGAATGTATCATTGGCCCGCACAACGCACCGCGATGCGATTGACCACTTTCTTGAACGAATGAAGTCCGAAGTGAACGCCGGAAAGTAGGTTTGCGGCAGTTACCGGCAGTTCTCGGCGGCAAGCCACGGCAAAAACCGGCAGAATCCTCCCGTTCCCGATAGTCGGGCGAAGGAGAACTTATGGAACCCCTGTGGGATGAAAAGCAGCACGCAGCATTTCGCGGCTGTGCAGTGTCGTCGATTCAGAAGGAACGCGTGCGGGGCGATGGTCCGCCGTTCCTGAAGTTGGGGCGTCTTGTGCGCTACCGGCCCGAGGACGTGCGCGATTGGCTCGCCCGGCATCTAATGCATTCGACCAGCGAGGCGGCGTGAGCGATGCCCACCATCACGACGCTCGCACCGTATGAAGTGCGAAAGCCCCGCTCCACCCTCTCGGTAGGATGGAAGCGGGGCCCGAATAGCTCAAACCTGGCGGGTGACGAGCAATCCGACGATAGCCAAGAATACGACGGGGTTCAACAGTTTGAGATCGCCCTTAGGGCCGCCCGCAACCAATGGAGCATTAAGCGCCGTTCTGGCGGCTTGTTCTCGCTTCCTGGTCGCCTGACCAAAGCCGATGCCGGCAAGCTCCTGAAGGCCGCTCTGGCCGCGCTAGCAGAGGGGGACTCGGCATGAAGCGTCCTTCCCCCGAGGTGCTGGATCGGCTCGCCAAGTTGGCTGGGATGTTTGGTTCCGAACACCTTGGCGAACGCGCTAGCGCTGCGAAGATGGCGCACGAGCTGGTCGTCAAGCTTGGCCTGACCTGGGCGGACCTGCTGGTCCCGGCAGCTCTTCCGATCGTGCGCATGCATCCGGTGCCGGGTTCCGGCCATGGGCATGGAATGAAGCCGGCCAACGTCGGCGCGCGCCATCAGTACCAGGCTCGCATGATGCTGTTGAGGCCGCGCGCGTTCAGCGAATTCGAGCGGGCGGTGCTGCAGACGGTTTCGAACAGCCGCACGATCTCGGACAAGCAGCGCGATATTTTGCGCCAGTGCCAGGAGAAGTATGCGCCGATCCGCGCTGCGCGGGAGATGGCGATATGAGGCACGATCTAGACGCGATCCGTCAAAACCATCCATTGCCTCAAGTTGTCGGTGCGGTGGTCAAGCTCCAGCGTGCCGGAAAGGAACTGAAGGCATGTTGCCCCTTCCATGCGGACCGCAGCCCCAGCTTCACGATCTTCGATGGCGGCCAGCGCTTCCACTGCTTCGGCTGCGGAGCCTCCGGCGATGTCCTGGACTTTATCCAGCAGGCGCACGGCGTCAGTTTGCGCGAAGCGGCCGACATGCTCACCGGCGGCAACCTGCCCTCAGTCTATATCGCGCCGCTGCCGGTCGATGATGGTGCGGACAGGATCGCGGACGCCAAAGCGATCTGGCGCGCTGCCCAGCCGGTCACGGGAACGCTGGCGGAAACCTACCTGCGCAACCGAGGCCTGCATTTGCCGATCCCGGACTCGATCCGGTTCACATCGCTGCGTTACGGCAAAAGCGGGCCTGAGCATCCGGTGCTGGTCGCCGCCATTGCCTCGGTTGATGACAAGCTGGTCGGCATCCAGCGGACCTATCTGGCACCAGACGGCAAGGGCAAGGCGGCGGTGCCCAAGCCCAAGCTAAGCCTGGGGCGAGTATCGGGCGGAGCAATCCGTCTTGCGCCCTGTGCAGCCTCCCTGATCGTCTGCGAGGGCTTGGAAGATTCGCTGACGCTGCAACAGGAACTCGGGCAAGCGGTGTGGGTCGCAGCGGGGGCCTCGATGCTGCCAAACATGCTGTTTCCCGCCGGTGTCCATTCGGTCGCCATCGGCGGCGATAATGACGACGCTGGCCGAAATGCGGCACGCAAGGCCGCCACGGTTTTCGCTCAGCGCGGTATCGAAGCGCGGGTTTTCTTCCCCGACGATGCCAAGGATTTCAATCAGCAGATAATGGAAAGGGCGCTCGCATGACCGCCGCGACAATGAGGCAGGCGTTCGAAAACGCTGAAGTGATCAATATCTGGACCGCGCCCGATATGGCGGTCCTCAATGCCGGACGCCGTCAGCCGGTTACGATGCCATCCGGATTGTTCGGCTCGGCATGGCCATTACTGCAGGCCATTGCCGAGGGCACCGCAACCCCGGTTGATTACCCAGCCATCGGTTATCTCGCCGCCTGCGCATCGCTGATCGGCGGCAAGCGCCGGGCGCGGCCCTATCAATCGTCGAACTGGACCGAGCCGTGCATTCTGTGGTGCGGGGTGGTTGGCGATCCCAGTTCGAGAAAATCGCCTGCCCTGGATGCCGTCACCGAACGGCTCCGCAATATCGAGCGCGACAGCGCCGGTATCGTGTGGAGGTTCCGCATGCCAATCTCCTCAATGGATAACTGGCCGTTAAACTGCTTCGCGGGTTACCCCCA
>JANLQW010000032.1:0-2360 GCA_031368085.1 Novosphingobium sp.
AAGCCCGTGAACCTGCGCGAATTCGTCAAGGCTCATGAAACGCTCCGGGCTCCACAACGCGCGGTAGGCCCAGGCAATGTCCTCGGCCGGATCGCCGATATGCGCCATTTCCCAATCAAGCAGGGCGTTGATCTTGCCGCCCTCGAAAAGAAAATTGCCCGGACGCAAGTCGCCGTGGATCAGGCTCAGGCGGGCCGGTGTCGGGACGTGCGCCTTGAGCCAGCGGAACAGCTGCGCGAGCACGGGGAGGGGTTCGAGACGGTGGGCGAGGAAGCGGGATTCCCATAGCAGGATTTCGTCAAGCGGGCTCCTCGCCGTCAGCCCCGCTGCGGTCCAATCGAACGCGTGAACCTCGGCAATCGACTTGGCCAAAAACGCGGTTGCCGAGCGCCCCGTATTCCGGTCGAGCTTCAGAAATTCGACCGGGCTTGCCTGCCCGTCTAACCGTTCGAGTACCAGAGCGGGGCCTCCCGCCACCCCGCCGTCAACATCCAACGCCAAGGCGGCGGGCGCACACAGGCCGTGCCCGGTCATTGCCCGCAATATCCGGTATTCTTCCGCCGTATCGGACTCGACATGCTTGCCCGCCACTTGCGCAAGAAGGATGCACGGCTGCACCGGCCTGTCGTTGGACACAGCGTCAAACGACCAGGCCCGCCGTGCATTTCCGCCCGAAACCAGCTTCAAATCCGCAATCGTCACCCCGCTGCCCAGCAGCGCGGCGAGCCGCTCCGCGAGCTCCTGATCGCTCACCGCGTTCCCGCCGAGACGCGGATGACTTCGCCGGGGATCGTGTCGGAAAGCGGTTCGAGGAGGAAGGCGATCATCTCCGCCTCATCGTTCATGGTTGCGAATTTGCCCAGCGCCGTCGCGGCCAGGTGGCGCTCGACATAGGCGCCGCCGAACGTTGCGGTCACCTTGTCGCCGAACACCAGACCGGGGGCGACGGCATTGACCCGGATGCCGCTCTTGCCGAGCAGCAGACTTAGCGTTTGCGTCAGTCCGACCACGGCCGCTTTCGCCGGGTTGTAGGCTGCATCGCCAAGGTCATGCCGGTTTGCGAAGGCCGCGAGCGAGGCGATGTTGACGATCTTGCCGTAGCCTTTTTGCACGAGATGCGGTTCGCTGTGTTTGGCCATCAGGAAGGCGGTGTCAAGGTGATCGAGGCTGCATCGGACATTGGCGGCATCTATTTTGGCGGTGCAACAGCCTGTTTTGACGAATTGCAGCGCTCCATGGACTGTGGCTTTCATGGATTTGTGTAACCCAGCGGGCTTGGGCGACCGAACTGGTGTGAAACCTGCCGGTCAGAAAAAACAAACACTTGTTTCCAGGGCTCGGCCAACATAGGAAGCTCCCGGTCAAACTCCAAGAGGAACCGGATCATGGGCAGACTTTCAGGCAAAGTGGCAATCATCACAGGCGCGTCGCAAGGCATGGGTGAAGCGCATGCCAAGTTGTTCGTTGCCGAAGACGCCAAGGTGATTCTGACCGACGTCAACGAAAAGGATGGTCAGGCGCTTGCTGACAGCCTGGGCGCCAACGCGATGTTCATCAAGCAGGATGTTCGCGATGCCGCAGGCTGGAAGGATGTCGTTGCCAAAGGTGAAGCGAAGTTCGGCACGGTTAATGTCCTCGTCAACAATGCAGGGATCATCGGCACCCTTGCCGACACCATCAATCTGAAGCAGGAAGACTATCAGCTGGTATGCGATATCAACCAGCTTGGCGTCTATCTCGGCATGCAGGCGGTGCTCCCCTCGATGATCCGCGCCGGTGGCGGATCGATCGTCAACATTTCATCGATTGCGGGCATGATTGCCTGTGTGGGCTCGCCGAACCTGGCCTACGTCGGGAGCAAGTTCGCCGTGCGCGGCATGACCAAACAGGTGGCGACCGAATTTGGGCCCAACAATGTCCGCTGCAATTCAATCCATCCTGGCTATATCCTCACACCGATGATGATCGCGGCAACCGATGAAAACGGCGGTGGGGCAGGGGACCTGACCCCGCTCCGGCGCATGGCCAAGCCGAGCGAAGTGTCACAACTCGCTCTTTTCCTGGCTTCCGATGATTCCTCGTTCATCACCGGCATGGAGCATGTGATCGACGGCGGGATGACCGCCTGCTGATCTATCGACTGGCCAGCCGCTTCCCAACCTCGCGATGGAAGGCGGTCAGCCGCCCTTCCGCCGTGTTGAACATGTAGCGCTTTTGCCCCAGCGAATGGGCGACCTTTCCCCAGCCGTTGATCACGGCGGCATCTTCCGATGAGACATCGACGAAATTCTGCCAGTCGCGTTCATTCTGGCGCTTCCATTTCTCCTCGCTGATGCCATCGGGACATGGCCCGACCATGC
>JANLQW010000055.1:0-18861 GCA_031368085.1 Novosphingobium sp.
GGTTCTGCTTGGAAAAGTGGGAGGACAATCAGACATTCTATCTGGACGGCCCTTTTGAGAGAAACGGTGGCGGATATTTAGGTGGGGCGGTGAGTAGTATTGGGTGGAATGGCCAGTACATTATAGCTGAGCGGCAAGCAAATGTGGGGTCTGACGGGGACGGTTGGATGGTTGTTGATATTCGAGATGAAACCATGACCGGTCCTTTTAGCAAAGATCAAATATTAAGAAAAAGAGAGTCACAGGGAGCGATCTTCCACACTGCTGCTGTCGCTTGGAAAAATCTGAACTAGGGTTCGGACTCAATAAGCGGAGTTAGGTTACGATGCCAGGTGCATAAAACCCTAAACTCTACGCTGCAATTAGAGAGGTTTCCGATCAGTCTGGATCATATCCGCAAGAGCTGAAGTGGTTGGCGCATTCGCGGGGCTGGAAGATGTCGACGAGCTGGCCGATCAGGTCCCAGAGGCCGTTCACGGTGCGCTCGCCGATCTTCCAGAGCATGGCCTTGAGGCGCGAGAAGGCCTTTTCGATGGGATTGAAGTCAGGGCTGTAGGGCGGGAGGAAGCGCAAGGTAGCACCAGCCGCTTCGATCCGTTCGCGCACCGAAGCCCGCTTGTGGCTCGACAGATTGTCCATGACGACGACGTCACCGGGCCGCAGTTCGGGTATGAGCACCTGCGTGACATAGGCTTCGAACCAGTCGCCGTTGATCGGGTCATCCAGAACCATTGGTGCGACCATCCCGGTCATCCGCAGCCCGGCAACCAGCGTGGTCGTCTTGCGGTGGCCGTGCGGGAAGCCCATCCGCAGCCGCTCGCCCCTGACGCAGCGGCCATGGCTGCGGGTCATGTTGGTGGCGGTCCAGGTCTCGTCGATGAACACGAGGCGCTCGGGTTCCAGATCGAACTGGCCATCGAACCACGCGCGCCGCTGGCTCAGGACGTCGGGGCGGTCCTGCTCGATGGCATGGCCAGTCTTTTTTACGCGTCAGGCCGTGACGCACGAAGAAGCGGTGAAGCCCGGCCACCGAGACGTGCAGGCCCGGAGGGAATCCCAACCCGATCCATAACGGTCGAAAAACCGCTCTAATGGATATTTATGGGCCTGTTTGCGGGTATGTTGGCATTTATCGTTATTTATGATATAAATATGGATACGCTCATCAATACTGCCTCGCTGGCGATCCCGCATCAGTTGCTCGCGCTGATCGCCGAGATCGACGATTTCAATGCATGCGGGCGACCGCGAAGCGGGCGAGGTCGCGGAGTGGCATGGCTTTGGTCCCGAAGCTTGCGAGTGCATCGTGGCAGGCATTCTCGAGTAGGCTCGCCTGGCGGGCAGCGCCGTCGAGACCCAGCTGCGCGGTGGCGCTGGCTCGTCCGGCAGCTTCATCCTTGTCGAGCGCTTTTCCGACTACCCGTGCGTCGCCAATACGGTCGAGCATGTCATCGCGAATCTGAAAGACCAGACCCAAGTCTTCAGCAAAGCGCAGCAGCCGCTCAAGTTCCGTATGGCTGCATTCCCCCAGCATGGCGCCAGCTTCGGCGGCAAAGCGGATAAGTGCGCCAGTCTTGCGGCTTTCGCAGGCGAACAAATCCGTCTCGGTGAAATTTGCCGGCGGATAGAGATCCATCATCTGGCCTCCTGCCAATCCGTCCTGACCGACCGCCTTGGCCAGCAATAGCACCAACCGCGCCCGCTGGGCGGGGTCCGGGTGGGTAGCTTCATCAGCAAGTATCTCAAATGCAAGGGCAAGCAGCGCGTCGCCGGCGAGCACAGCGGTGGCCTCGTCGAACTTGCGATGGAGGGAGGGGCGGCCGCGACGCAGATCGTCATTGTCCATGCAGGGAAGGTCGTCATGGGCGAGCGATTGGGCATGCACGCATTCGATCGCGGCTCCGATCCGCAGCGCCTGCGCGTAGGAGCCGCCGACCAGGTCGCTTACTGCCGCCACCAGCAGCGCGCGAAAGCGCTTGCCTCCGCCGATGACGGCATAGCGCATGGCGTCCGCCAGCTGCTGGTCCCGCCCCGCACCGCTGCCAATAGCGGTAGCTAGCACTCCGTCGATATCCCTGCGCAGCTGGGCAAGCCGGTTTTCAGCAACCAGCGCGCGCCTGCGCGATGGTCCGGAAGTTTCTTCCGTTGATATCCGTGAGACTGCCATACTTCGATCCCTTCATGACCGCTATCATTGCATCACCAACAAGAAAGCGGCACTTTTGTTGCCGAATAGGCGCTTGCATTGTTGCGAAGCTCAACGAGGTATCCACAATGCCGAGCAATTCCTCCGCGATCGTCATCGGTTCGGGCTTCGGCGGCCTGGCGCTGGCGATCCGCTTGCAGAGCGCAGGCGTCGCAACCACCGTGATCGAGGCCCGCGACCGGCCGGGCGGGCGGGCCTATGTCTGGAAGCAGGACGGATATGTTTTCGATGCCGGGCCGACGGTGATCACCGACCCTTCGTGCCTCGAGGAACTGTGGCACCTTTCTGGGAGCACCATGGCAGATGATGTCACCATCTTGCCGATCCAGCCGTTTTATCGCCTGCTGTGGAACGATGGCACGCGGTTCGACTATTCAAACGACGAGGCAGGCCTGAATGCCGAGATCGCCAAACTCGATCCCACGGATGTCGCTGGCTATGCGCGGTTCCTCGAATATTCGCGCGGCGTGTACGATGACGGCTACGTTAAGCTTGGCGCGGTGCCGTTTCTCCATTTCTCCAGCATGATCCGGGCGGCGCCGGCGTTGATGAAGCATCAGGCCTGGCGCTCGGTCTATGCCATGGCGTCCAGGTTCGTACGCAACGAGAAACTGCGCCAGGCGCTGTCGTTCCACACCCTGCTGGTGGGCGGCAATCCGATGCATACCAGCAGCATCTATGCGCTGATCCATCATCTCGAGAAAACCGGCGGCGTGTGGTTCGCCAAGGGCGGGACCAGCGCTCTGGTAGAGGGTATGGTCAGCCTGTTCTCGCGGCTGGGCGGCAAGCTGATCCTGGGCGATGCGGTTAGCCGGATCGAGCATGCCGGCAACCGGGTCGTCGGCGTGGTCACCGCATCCGGGCGCAAGCTTCCCGCCCACATGATCGCCAGCAACGCCGATCTGGTGCACAGCTACGCCCTGATAGCCGGATCGCCCTATGCCGCACGCCGGGTCCGCGCGCTCAAGCGCAAGCGCTTTTCGCCCAGCCTGTTCGTCGTTCATTTCGGACTTAGGGGGACTTATCCCGACGTCGCCCACCATTCGATCCTGTTTTCCGACCGCTATGGGCCGCTGCTCGACGATATCTACCGCCATGGGCGGTTGGCGAGCGATCCCTCACTCTACCTGCACCACCCCAGCGCCACCGACCCGAATATGGCTCCGCCCGGAAGGTCCGCGTTCTATGCGCTTGCTCCGGTGCCGCACTTGGGCAAGGCGCCGATCGACTGGGCGGCAGAGGGCCCGCGCTATCGCCAGGTTGTACTCGACCGGGTGCGCGACATGCTGATCCCGGATCTCCGCGAGCGGCTGGATACCTGCTTTCACTACACACCCCAAGACTTCGCCGGCGACCTCGGCGCGCATCTGGGCAGTGCCTTCAGCCTTGAACCATTGCTCACGCAGAGTGCCTGGTTTCGCGCCCACAACCGCGACGACCGCTTCATCAACCTTTATTTCGTCGGTGCCGGCACCCATCCCGGGGCAGGCATCCCTGGCGTGGTCGGCAGTGCCAAGGCGACAGCGAGCCTGATGGTGTGAAATGCACGGATCGATTGCGCTGCAAGCTGCGGTGAGGCAAAATAGGCCATGATCAGCCTCGCCCTCCTTTTCCTGGCGACCGTCGGGGCAATGGAACTGTTCGCCAACGTGTCTCACCGCTGGGTCATGCACGGCCCGGGCTGGTTTCTCCATGCCAGCCATCACCGCACACGCACCGGTCCATTCGAATGGAACGATCTCTACGCGGTGATATTTGCCACGCCTTCGGTCGCGCTGATTTACGGAGGTGTGCAGGCCGGCTGGGGAGCATGGGCCACGGCTGTGGGTGCCGGCATTGCGGCTTATGGCGCGATCTATTTCGGCTTTCACGATGTGGTCGTGCATCGCCGCCTGCCGCACCGGATTGTTCCGCGCTCTGCCTATTTCAAGCGCATTGTCCAGGCGCACCGCCTTCATCACGCTGTGGAAAGCCGCCTCGGCGCGGTGAGCTTTGGTTTCCTCTACGCCGCGCCGGTCGAGCAGCTGAAGGCACGGCTACGCGTTTCGCAAACAGCTCAGCTTCGCGCGCCACTGCTTGCAGAGGACTGACCCCGGCGCGGGCGCGTCCACAGGCCGACGCGCGGGACTGGCGAAGGAGGGCCAAAGCCGCGCACGATGGCGCGCATTAACAATGCGGCCTTTTCCGCCTTGCTGATACGCACCCGCTCATCCCAGGCGCCCTCTCCGCGCTCAACAACGCGCTCACCGATAGCGCCATAGATCGCATCGGCTGACAGCACCGCGAGCCGCGAGCGGGCGGGAAGCCGGGAGGCGCCCGTTCGGGCCGAGGCGCGATAGGGGCCCGCCATGGCGACCAGTCGGCCGGCAATTGCGGCAAGAGCAGTGCGGTTGGCCGGGTCGGCCATCCGGTCCTCGCTGAGGTCGTGTTCGGCAAGCCACGCTGCCGGGACATAGCAGCGCCCGACCTCGGCATCCGGCACTATGTCGCGCGCGATGTTAGCGAGCTGGAAGGCAAGACCAAGATCGCAGGCCCGGTCGAGTGTGTGCTCGTCCGCCGGATCGACCCCCATCACTATTGCCATCATGCAGCCGACTGTGCCGGCGACATGATAGCAGTAGCGCAGCAAGCCATCCTGGTCCGGGGGACGCCAGGTTACGGCGTCAAGTGCGAAGCCGGCGAGGTGGTCGTCCACCATGTAGCGCGGCAATGCAATTTCGCGTGCGACCTGACGGAGCGCCGCAAAGGCGGGCGGCACCGGGGTGTCGGTGTCCAGTGCCGCAGCGGTAAGCGAAGCCAGAAGCGCCTGATTTACCGAGGGATCGGCAGTGTCGAATGTGCCGTGGCCGAAGTCCTGCCCGTCAGTCAGGTCATCGAGGGCGCGGCACCAGAAATACAGCAGCCAGGCCCGCTCGCGTGTGGCGGGCGCGAAAAGCCTGCTTGCCGCAGCGAAGCTTTGCGAACCGTATGCGATCGTGTCGCGCGCTTGGGCCACCAGCGCGGCACGATGCTTGTTCGCACTTGCATTCATGTTCGGCCGCCCTTGTGCAGGCGAAGCAGCACCGTCAGCGCGGTGCTGAGCGGAACTGGCGGCCTGCCGGACAGAATACGAATGCGGTCGGCGATGGTCGGACGGCCGGCATAGAACCGTTGAATCACCTGGGGCGGCAAGCGATAGAAGTGCGCGAATATCCGGTGGCGCTGCGCGGGGTCTGCCGCATGGAACATCAAACGGTTGAGCAAGCGGAAGAAGCCTGTTCTGCGCCAATGCTCCAGGAACCTGGCCCGGGTCAAACGCGCCAGCGTGTGGCTGTCGAACGGGCCGGCGAAAGCCGCGAGGGCCTCAGCCTGCTGCAGCGCCAGCCCGAACGAATATCCGGTCGTGGCGTGGAAAAATCCGCCGCGCAGACCCAACCTGGCGATCGGGTCATTGGCAGGCCAGAAGGCACCGGGGTCGCCGCCGATCAGTATCGGCAGCACGCCAGTTTCCTGCCGTAACTCTTTGCCTGCAAGGCCGCGTTCCCTGGCAAGGTGGCGTACGCGATCTGCGATCAGCGCAACGTCAAGCTCGGGGCCGTTGCTGTAGTAGGTGTCCTCGACCAGCACGCGGTCTGCTGCGAGCGGGAGGACATAGACGAAGCGATAGCCGTCCAGCTGAGGCACAGTAGCATCCATGACTGTCGCGCAGTCGGGCTCGGACGCAGCGCAGGCGAATTCGATGCCAACGAATTTCTGCCAGCCAAGCTCCAGGCCGGACGTCTCGCGATCCGGTCCGCGCGCATCGATAACGCCGCTGGCGGCGATGCGCTGGCCCGAACTCAAGATCACGCCATCGGCTTCGAGCTGCTGTACGGCGACATCAAGCCTGGCGGCGTGCGGCCCCAGTCGGCTCCGCACGAGCGCATCGAGGGACGGCGCGCAAACTGAGTTATAGCCAAACGGCAGGACCCGCTCGCGCGTTATAAAGCGCACGACGTGGCGCGGCCAGATGACAGGCTGCAATGCGGCGACAAGGGCCGTCGCAGTGCGCGGCACGTCGCTGTCGAAGAAGGACCAGGTATGGTTGCCGCCGAAAGTCTCGCCGGCCTCGAGCAGGAGTAACGGTAGTTCCGGTCGTCGCTCTGCCAGCATCAGCGCGGCGAGCGACCCGGCAAGGCCGCCACCGACGATGATCAGGGGTGCCTGCGATGCCATCACTGCTCGCCTTAGTCTGCGACAGTTGTTAAGCCAAGCTTATGGTCGCGGCAGAGATCATTCCAGCAGGGTTGGCGATGGTGGCAATGACGGTCATCGTCGCACTGCGCTACCTCGCCACCAGCGGCGGATTCGCGTGGTGGGGGAAGCGCCGTCAGCCCGCTCTCCACGTCGGGCTGGGCTCGCAGATCCGCAGCGAACTGGGCTGGTCGCTGCTCAGCGCGGGGATCTATGGCATTCCGGCCGGGTTCGCCGCCTGGGGTTGGAGAGAGCACGGCTGGACGCGCATCTATGTCGACGCCGCAGACTGGCCGCTGTGGTGGCTGCCGGTTTCATTTCTGCTCTGCCTCATTGTTCACGATTCCTGGTTTTACTGGACGCACAGGCTTATGCATCATCCGGTGTTGTTCCGGTCGATCCATGCGGTGCACCACGCCAGCAAGCGGCCGACGGCGTGGACAGCGATGAGTTTCCATCCGTGGGAGTCGCTGTCCGGTGCTTTCGTCATTCCGGTACTGGTGTTTGCCCTGCCGCTTCATGCCGGCGTGGTGCTGGCTGTGCTTTTGGTGATGACGCTCATGGGAACGGTCAATCACATGGGCTGGGAGCTGTTTCCTACACGATTGATTCATGGCCGAGCCGGTCAATGGATGATTTCCGCAACCCATCATCAGCTTCATCACGCAAAGTTCAGATGCAACTATGGCCTATATTTCCGCTTCTGGGATCGCATTTGTGGCACCGATCGCGGCCTTGGCAGCTTTGCTGGCGGCGGCAGCACCGGCGACGGCTGACCGGGAGCCATCGGCTGAAAGCGCTTCGCTCGATGTCACTGTGCGCGAGATCAAGTCCCCAAAGGGCGTGATACGGCTGGCGTTGTGTCCGCCAAATGCAGGCTTCCCCAATTGCAAGGGCCGGGAGGTTCGGTCCGCGACCTTGCCGATCAAAAACGGTCTGGCCAGAATCCGCTTCATGGATCTGCCTGCCGGCACCTACGGAATCAGTGTGTTCCACGATGCCAATGCCAATGGCAAGCTGGACACTTTCGCCGGTATCCCGAGAGAAGGCTATGGTTTCTCTCGCAACCCACCCTTCCGCGCGCGCGCGCCCCGGTTCCCGGAAGTGGAGCTCGCTGTAAGCGGTTCCATCGCAGCGACGATCACGCTCCGCTATATCCTTTGATACTTGCGGCTGCCCCCGCCGAGAATCGCTGAAACAAAACCGGTTGATCCATGCTCGCTGCCCCGGTCCTCAACCGCCTGCGATGTCTCTTATTTCTGCCATCCGATCTTTATAGGCTTCGGCAACGCAAGTCTCATTTGAGCAGCGGTCGCGCCAGGCGAGGAACCGGTCTCGGCTGCGCCTGAGCTCCGCTCGGGTTGCGCCATCGGCGTCGCTCATTACCGAATAGAACAGCGATGACATTTCGCGATCGAGCGAGGCAAGCCGATCGTTTGCACAAACCATGCGTTCGCTGCGCAAGCGCGCATTTCGGCAGTTGAAGCTCGGGCTTGTGGAGGCTCCCACACGCGCGCTCTCCCCAACTGTTCGCCGATGCGAAGTGGGCAGTGGCTCGGGCCTGGGCGGCGGCGAGGGTGCCGGTTCGGCACGTTCTTGGCGGACTGATGGCGGTGCTTCTGGCGCTGCGTCCTGCGGTTCGGGAGGTTTACCGCGAGAATCTGCATCGCGTCGCGCGAGCTGTGTGCCCGCGTCGGCCGCCGGTGCGAGGTAGGTTTCGTACTTCAGGTCGAATGCCGCGAGCTTGTGGATGATCGGCTCGGCGCCCTTGATCTGGTAAACCAGACCGCTGCCGTCTGCCGCCATCTGGGCGGCGTATTCGATGTCGGCGCGAAGCCGCCGCTCGCCGGCAAAGCCGCGCTCCGCGCCCGGCGGCAGCTCAAGCACGAAGCGCCCGCTGCATACCGTTACGTCGAGCGCCTCGTCACGACTCTTGACCACCGGGTTCTCCATCCGGACGATCGAATACCTTGCGAGCGTATCGAGGTTGGCGGGATCGGCGGTGCGGATTCGCAGCGCTTCTTCGAACGCGACTTGTTTAAGGCGATCGTAAGTCGTGGGCGAAGAGCAGGCGGCTTGCAGCTTGCGGGCGAGGATGCGCTTCTGGGCGGCGGCTCGGGCTTCGGCGGCCGGGTTGTTGGGCTGTAACTTGTCGCAACCGGTCAGGGCGACGCCGGCCAACGCCAAGGCTGCCATAACAGCGAAGCGAGCTTCGATCAGCATCGGCGGACGGGTCCCTTACAGTCCACCGCGTTTGGGGCGGTGGGCTGCTCAACGCACGAACCGACCAACGGGTTCATTGAAATTTTGGCTCGCAGGCAATGCGTTCTGCCGAAGGGCGACAAGATCATCTGGCGCCATGCGCAATCCGCTCGCATCGAGGTCGGCTATGTTTGCAGCCTGTCGGCTATCGATTATAGGGCGTATGCGGGCGTTTGGTAGCTTGGTTGACTTGATAAAGTCCGTTGAGCAATTTGATGACAGGGGCAAGGAATGAAATGCCGATAGTCGCGATAGTCAGCCAGAAGGGCGGCTCGGGCAAAACCACGCTTGCCATCCACCTTGCAGTGCGGGCAGTGGCCAGCGACAAGCTAACCTACGTGATCGACACGGACCCTCAGGCAACCGCTGCCGCCTGGGGTGACTGGCGCGGTGATTTTCAGCCGGAAGTGATAACCAGTCCTCCCGCGCGGCTGACCAAGACAATCCAGAAGCTCACCAAGGCCGGGGGTGAATTCATTGTAATCGATACTCCACCTCACGCCGACGCCGCCGCGCGGGAGGCGGTGAAAGCAGCCGACATGGTTCTCATTCCGACCCGTTTACGTGCGTTCGATCTTCATGCCCTTGAAGCTACCGCAGAACTTATTGGCTACGTTCGAAAACCGGCATTCGTGCTGCTGAATGCCGTGCCAGCACGAGCGACGCGTCAGGTTGCGGGAGCGATCCAGTCCGTTGAAAGCCATGGGCTACAGGTCTGCCCTATCCATTTCGGGGAGCGTGCCGCATTTCACCAGTCCTCCGCAGCCGGCGAAGTCGCTTCCGAGACCAATAGCGAGACCAAGGCGGCGGCGGAAGTCGACGCGCTTTGGAAATGGATTTGCCAGCAACTGGATTTCTGACCCGAAAGCAGCGCAATCCACCCGGGTAATGAGCGTATTACCCATGAGCTCCGAAATAGTTTGCGATCGCCACGCCAATCCGCAGGCACAGCCGGTTGGCGTCCTCGATCGGATCGATCAGCTCCTGGCGGATCATGGCGTAGCTGTGGCCGGCGACATCCGGGTAATCGGCAGGCTCATTGACCGTGTAATCCTTGAGCGATGGCGAAAATACCGGGTATGCCCGTCGCAACTGGGTGAGCGCCTCGTCGACCCTGAGGCTGAACACCATCTGCAACACGTCCTCGCGGCTGATGTCGTTCGAGCGTGAAAAGGCGGGAATCCGTACCGCGCGCAGGAAGATGAACTGCATAAGCGCCAACCGCAGTGCCTGCAGCGCGCCGAGCGAGCGGCGCAGTTCCTCGCGGCCCGCATTGCCGCCTCCACCGCTGCCCTCATCCGGAATAAGTTCGAGCAACCGGTGCAGCTTCACCGCATCGACCCGCAGCCGCGAGGTCATGGTGCGTAAGGCGCTGTTGCGGTCATCGGTGGTAAGTTGGTCGGCCAGCGCCAGGCAGGCGGCTTCGAGATGCCGCTCGGTGCCGCGATAGGGCCGGCTCGCCCAGAACGCCGAATTGAACAGCTCGCCATAGGCAGCCGCCGACTTGATGCTGGCGAGCCGGTCTGCCGCGCGCAGCATGCGGATGATCTGGCGACCGCGCACCGAGGTGGCGAGCAACTCGGCGATGCCTTCCACGTCTTCGACGGCGGCGGTGCCGACCCCGGCGATCAGGTTTACCGGATAGCCAAGCTGCTGAAGGATGGCGTTGTGCGGGATGGCGCGGATCTGGCGCAGGCTCATTCCCCGGTCGGTGGCCAGATCGGTCTGGCGGCGCGACTTGCGGCTGCCGGTCTCGACCAGCAGCCCGAGGCCGAAGGCGGTGAGCGAGCGCGCATAGGTGCGCGAGCCCATGAAATCGCGCTGCACCCGGCGGATGCCGCGGTAGAAATCCAGGCTGAGGTCGGTGCGGCTGTAGAACGGGTCGTGGTCGCCGGGCGGGGTGCGTGTCTCGACCTCGGCGATCCGGGTCAGTGTCGCCAACGCCAGTTCGGGCGTGCGAAAGAACAGATAGCCATCGCCGCCCTGGAAGCTAGCTTCCAGCTCGGTGCGGATACCAGCCTCTGCGAACTGCTGCCGCGCCCAGACGCTCATCGGCCAGGTCAGCCGGTCGGCCATGCCCGCCGGATGGCCGCCGCGGCCCATCGATTCGCCATGGGTGTTGAAAATAAGCGCCGAGACAGCAGTCAGCCTGTGCCGCACAATGCTCCGCGCCAGCCGCCCCTGCAGCCGTTCGATCGCGAGCGCGGCAGGCAGCTGCCCGATGAACCGGCCGGCGTCGGAGTAACCGGTCTGGATCGAGACCCGCCCCCGCTTGCGCGCATAGGCGCGGTAGTGCGGCTCGGCGAGCAATGCGTCGAGGAAGCGCTCGCCGTGCTCCATGGCGCTTTCAGTCTCGAACAGCGGCGAGACATCGACCTTGCCGTCGATGCCGAACAACCGGGCGAAATACAACGCGGCAAGCACCGTCTGCGGGTCTTCGCATTCGGCGATCAGCATCCGGATCGGCGCGTCGGCGTCGATATGGTGGAGGATCTGCGCCATGGCGAGGAACTGGCGAACGGCGGTGGTGTTTTCAATCGCCAGTGCGGCGAAGTTCGTGCGCAGCGGCCGGGCCGCGTCAAGCAGCGCGCGGATGCGGATCAACGCGGTCTTGCTGGCGAGGTCAAGCCGGTTTTCAGGATCGATACGGCGGCGGATGGCGTTATGCAGCTGCGACGCGTTCACCCGAAAATGGATATCGCCCATACCCAGCCCGTCGGCGCGCATCGCGGCGGCGAGCACGAGGAGCTGGCGGGAGGCTTCGTCGCTGGCGGTGCGCGCCGATTGCTCCAGCGCAAGAATCGCCGGCGCGAGCGAGACCAGCTTTGCCGGATCGCCTGCCGTTAGCCGATTGGCCGCGCGCGACAACGCATCGGGAGCGGTGAGATCGCCGGCGAAAAGCGCTTCCATTTCAGCAGTATGAGCCTGGGCAGCGCGCAGCGTCGCCAGCAGCGGATGCGCAGCCTCGATGGCTTCCAGCATGGCCGCATAACGCTCCAGCCGGAGCGTTTTTTCCCCTAGCCGGTAGTGGACACTGGTCGACCAGCCGATGTCTGTCCGCCCGTCCATGTCGTAGCCGACCCAGCTGGCGAAGCGGTAAGGCATGGGTTTCAAGTCGCGCCACTTACCCGGCCAAAACTGCGCCGCTTGCTCGAAAAGTATGGCGTTCAATGCGTCGCGCGCATCCTGCGCCAGGGAGAGCGCCGCCATCGCCTCACCATGCTCATGATCGAGCGTGATCGCCGGGCGGTCGGTCTCGGCGATGCAGACGGCCGCCTCGGTCACCGCGCCGCTGCTGGCGGCTGCAGCCACTGCGTCACTCTGCGCCGGTGAGAGCAGGAATGTTGGATGGGCGGTGAAGACGATATGGAACAGCGGCTCCGACCAGCGCCGCGCGAAGGAGTTGAAATCGCTCTCCCCTCCGGCAAGCTGGCGAAAGGCCTGCCGGTTTTCATCCGGCGCCACGGGTGCGAGCAAGTGAAATAGGCGTCTGGCCCGGCTCAGCAGGCTTTCGCCTTCGAGCTCGGCGACCAGACCCGCCGCGTCAGTCAGAGACAGGGTTCCGGCTTCGAGCGAACGTGAGAGTTCGAGGCTGAGTTGGAACACCGGATTGAACAGCGGCGATTCGGCGTTTCGCTCGTGCAATTGGCCGAGACGATCGCACAGGTCTGCGCTGCTGGTCATGGGTGCGCAACCCCTTCATTTAGCATCTGCCTTGCACCCGATTCCCAAGCTGCCGAACGACACTGGCAATTCCTGAGAGCCCGGACGAGCCCGGATCAAGACCGGGCGATCATGACCCGCATTATTGTGCAATGCAACAAAAGAAAGGCCGGCTTCGCGGGCTGGGATTGCCGCAGGCGGAGTGGCCGGGACGAACCAGGGTGCCGGCGCCTGACACTCAGGCATCCTCTCCCAAACTTCAGTGAGCTAGTCCAGATACGGACCGGCCTTGGCAGACATTACCGACTGGATTGAGTTCGGCGGATTTCGACGGCAAGGTTCACAGCGCGATGTTGGCGGGAACGCCAAAGACGATGGCAGCATCGTTGCTCGACCCGAACAGGGGGACCAGCAAGCCGACGATCGTCATCAGCGCCAACGGCACGACGACTCGCGCGCGCCCAGACCGTTATTTGCCCAGCCCGCCTCCGCAGCCACCGCCGCGAAAGCCGCCTTGGGCCCCGCCGCCCCGTTCTGTCGGCCTGACAAATTCGCGTATGGTTCGAAAATTTCCTCAATGCCGGACGCCTCTACTATTTTTTATCCTGATTAGCCGTGATAAGTTCAAAGCTAGGCACGCTTAACGATCTCACATCGACCAAATGCATGGGAACGGGCGGTGATGGCCCTGAACTGTTCGAATGGCTTGCAATTTCGTCGGGCTCTGCCAGATTTCCGGATGATTAGGGGTAAGGAGTGACGGCATGTTAACGGTTCATCACCTGGGAATTTCGCAATCCGAGCGGGTGGTCTGGCTGTGCGAAGAGCTGGGCCTCGACTACGAACTCATATTGTATGACCGCGATCCGGAAACGAAGCTGGCACCGCCCGCCTACAAGTCGCTTCACCCTGCGGGCACGGCACCGGTTATTGACGATGGCGACCTTCGGCTCGCCGAGTCCGCCGCGGTTTGCGACTATATCGCTCATGTTCACGGCGGCGGGCGTCTGACCAAAGGGCCGGGCGACATTGCTTATGCCGACTATCTCTATTGGTTCCACTTCGCGAACGGCTCGATGATGCCGAACGGCATGATCGAGTTGGCTCTGACAATGGCTCAGGCGAACTGCAATGGCGCGACTTTGCAAGGGCTGCTGTCCCGTGGCACCCGAGCGTTCGAGCAGGTTGACGCGCGATTGGCAAAGGCACGCTGGTTCGCCGGCGATGACTTCACAATTGCCGATATCATGATGGCCTTTCCGCTGACGACCATGCGGGCATTCGTGCCGCGCGACATCGCCGGGTATCCTGCAATCCAGGCCTACCTCAAGCGGTTGGGGGAACGGCCGGCCTTCCGCGCCGCGCGTGAAAAGGGGGATCCCAGCTTCCCCGCTGTATTGAGCTGAGGTCGCTGTCGCATCGGGTGCCCCGCCTGATGGCGGCGTCCCCCTGATTTTGGGCGGATCCTTCGGGCAGTACCTGCGACACCAGCACCGCTATGCTGCGTTCGGCCCATTCGCGCAGCCATTCATCGCTGCGGCTGGCTGCGGGATGAGGAACCATGATCGGGCGGTATCCGGCGTAGCCCATTCTGTCCGCCACACGTTCGCAAACATCGACGAACGGGTCAGTTATCACCACTGCCCCGGGGTGCCGCGTTCTTCCATCATAACCGCATCGATCAGGCTGCAAGAACGGCCCTGCGGGAACAGGGTTGCGAAGCCGGATCATATCCAGCCTCGCGCGGCCATAGGATCAGTTGCGAACGACGCATCTGTCTCCGCATCAGATATGCGGATAAGCGCCTCGAAGGCTGCATGCTGCGATAACCAGACCTTCCCCCTGAGCGCTTCGAGGAGATGCGAGCGTTGCAGCGCATCCATCACCGGACCTTTCACTTCGGAGAAATGCAGCGCGACATCTGCGTCTTCGAGTCGATGATTGATCGCTTCGAGACTTTCGAGCGCTGATGCATCGACGGCATTGACCGCCGAACACATCAGGATCAGATGTTTGAGTTGAGGGTGCTCTGCGACTTCCTCAAGCACAAACTCCTCAAGCCAACGCGCGTTCAAATAGGTCAGGCTCTCATCGATTCGGATGCTTAGAATGCGCGGGTCGGTGAACACCTTGTGACGCTTCACATTGCGGAAATGCTCGGTATCCGGCACACGCCCAACAATCGCCGCATGGGGACGTGATGCACGCCACAGGAAGAGAGCCAAACTAAGACCCACACCCGCAATGACGCCTGGCTCAACCCCAACAAGAAGTGTCACCGCAATGGTTGCGGCCATCGCTGCAAAGTCCGGCTTGGAATAGCGCCAAATTGCTTGCGGTGTTTTGAAGTCAACAAGGCTTAGCACGGCGACAATGATTGTGCCGGCCAGCGTTGCAATAGGCAGCGAGCCGAGCAAGGGAGTCAAGAAGAGCGCCGCCAGCAATATGCCGACTGCAGTGAATGCACCGGCCGCAGGTGTTTCCGCGCCTGCATCAAAATTGACGACCGACCGCGCAAAACCGCCGGTGACCGGATAACCCCCGGAAAAAGCCGCAGCGACATTGGCGGCTCCGAGCCCAATCAATTCCTGATCGGGGTGGATACGCTGACGTTTCTTGGCAGCCAATGTCTGAGCCACAGATACCGACTCGACAAAGCCGATGATGCTGATCAGCAGTGCGGGGATTGCCAGTCGCTGCCAAAGCTCCGCGTCAAATAATGGCACCGTGAACGGTGGAATGCCTTGCGGGATGGAACCTACAACTTTTACCCCTTTGGCTTCCAAATCGAAGGCAATGACGGCGAGTATGGACAGACCAACGGCGACGATAGGCCCCGCCTTGGCCACAAGATCGGCCGGACGCGGGGCAAGACCGAACCGTACCAAAAGAGGCTTCAAGTCCTTTCTGACCCAGAACAGAAAACCTGTTGCTATGATGCCGATAGCCAAGGTGTAGGGATTGGTGTCCTTAGCATTCTCGATCAATGTCGTGACCAGTTCGGGCATTGCTTCACCCGATGCCTTGATGCCAAAAACTGATTTCAGCTGACTGGTGGCTATGATGATGCCGCTTGCGGTTATGAACCCAGACACCACCGGGTGCGACAACAGATTGGCAAGAAATCCTAGCCGCAATACGCCCATGACAATCAGGATCAGCCCCGATAGCAATGCCAATATGAGCGCAGCAGCGATAAAATCAGGGCTTCCCGGAGGGGCAATGGCGCTGGCGGCCGTCAAGGTCATCAGGGAAATTACGGCCACCGGTCCGACAGCCAGAGCACGGCTTGTACCGAACAAAGCATAAGCGATGATCGGCAGGATCGAGGCGTAGAGGCCAATTTCAGGCGGGAGCCCCGCCAACATGGCATACGCCAAGCTCTGCGGGATCAGCATGATCGTGACGATAGCCGCTGCTACCAGATCATTGGTCAGCGTCAGGCCGCCATAGCTGCGCCCCCATTCGAGGATAGGCAGATATCGGGCGAGCGCTTTCACCTCACGCGTCGATCAGATGCGGCGCGACCATCCCTTCCCGGCCCTTGAGCATCCCGTGCCAACAGACCGGCAGCAGGATGGTAGGAGGCAAGATCATAGCGATAGTTCGAGGTCATGCCGTTCCGGCCAAGTGCTGCGCGTTGAAAGGCCAAAGGGCAGGTAGCGCGGACATGTGCCGATCAGGCTGGTGAGGAAGAATGCCACGGCAACAATGCCGAGTATGATGGCGGTCGTTCCCGACAATTCCCCCATCATAAACGCTACGCCGATGGCAAGAACGGCAGCCAGACGCAGCCCGCGATCGATATTTCCCATGTTCTTTGTCATCGTCACTTTCCGTTCGGTTTGGCGGAGGTGTGAATAACACGGTGCGCGGCCATGCCGGCGAACATCGCAACAACAAACGGCAAGACAGCAAGCGGCGCGACCGCGAGATCGGCGAGCGCGGGGCCGGGGCAAAGCCCGGCAATCCCCCAGCCCATGCCGAAGAAGATCGCGCCAATCGCCAGCGGTCGATCAAGCTTGGCGGTGGAAGGGAGTTCGAAAGAGGGCGCGGAGAGTGGCGCGGTGAGCTTGCCCTTGATGAGCCAGGCTATTGCCATTGGGATGATCGCGCCGCCCATGACGAACGCCAGCGTGGGATCCCAATTGCCAAACAAATCCAGGAAGGCCCGGACCCGCATCGGATCGGCCATCCCGGAAATGGCGAGGCCCGCACCGAACAACAGGCCGGAAATGAGTGCGATAAGCACGCGCATCACAGCATCCCCATCGCGCGCATGGCCGCGACGGTTACGATTCCGCTGGCCATGAACATCGCCGTTGCCACCATCGAGCGCGGCGACAAACGGGACAGCCCGCAAACGCCGTGACCACTGGTGCAGCCCGAACCAAGCCGTGTGCCAAAGCCGACCAGAATGCCGCCCGTCACCAGCATCCAGATCGAATCGGGAAAGGTGACCGCAACAGGCCCCGCTAATTGCCCGACCAACCATGCGCCCAAGGGCAGCCCGACAACGAACGCCAAGGCGACCGCGTGCGATGCACCTGCATCGGCAAGGCCTGTGGCGCGGGCAGCAAGCCCGCTTACGCCAGCAATTCTGCCCAGACCGAGCAGCATCACTGCACCCGCCAAGCCAATCAGCAGTCCGCCGATCAGGCCCTCAACGGGCATGGCATTTGGGAAGCCTGGCAGCATCACAGGGCGTTCAACGGGATTTTGAGATAGCGCGTCCCGTTGGACTCGGGCTCGGGCAAATGGCCTCCACGCATATTGACCTGTATCGACGGCAGGATCAGAGTGGGCATTGACAAGGTCACGTCGCGGGCATCGCGCATCACGACAAAGTCATCCTCGCTGACGCCCTCGTGGACATGGACATTGCCGACCCGCTGTGCGCCAACGGTTGTTTCCCAGGCAAAATTGTCGCGACCGACAGCCTTGTAGTCATGACAGTGGAACAGCCTTGTCTGGTCCGGAAGTTCCATCAGGCGACGGATCGAACGAAACAGCATCCGCGAGTCACCACCGGGAAAATCGGCGCGAGCGGTGCCGTAATCCGGCATGAACAGGGTGTCGCCGGTAAACACCGCATCGCCGATTGCGTAAGCGAGGTCGGCGGGGGTATGGCCGGGGACGTGGAGAACGGTCGACCTAATCGCGCCAATCTCAAACTGATCGCCATCTTCGAACAAATGGTCGAATTCAGAACCGTCGCGTGCGAATTCCGTGCCCTCGTTGAATATCTTTCCAAACACATTCTGGACGTGAATGATTTCGCGGCCAATCGCGATTTTGCCGCCGAGCTTGTTTTTCAGATAAGGGGCGGCAGACAGATGATCGGCATGCGCGTGCGTTTCGAGCAACCAGTCAATAGTAAGCTCCTTCTCCCCGACATAGGCGATGACCGCGTCTGCCGAGGAGAAGGAGGTGCGACCCGAAGCTGGATCATAGTCCAGGACGCTGTCGATAATCGCAGCGCATCGGCTCTCGGGATCGTGGACGACATAGCTGACCGTGTTGGTAGGCTCGTCGAAAAAGGATTTGATGACGACGCTATCCGATGGCGTAACGCCAATTTGCACTGATGCTTGCTGAATAGCCGAGTCGGTCACGGGGAAGCCCTTCAAAATCATATTTACAGAAACTATGTAATCTTATATAGGGATTGCGTCAACCGGGCCTTCCAAGAGATCGCGATGTGGATGGAAAAACACGAATCATGACCGAACTTCCCGGACTCGCCGAGACCCGCGCCGTAAGGATTGGGGACGTCGCTCCAGACTTTGTTGCCCGCTCAACCAAGGGTGAAGTGAAGCTCTCCTCTTATCGCGGCCGTTGGCTTATCTTCTTTTCGCATCCGGCCGATTTCACCCCGGTTTGCACCACGGAGTTTGTCGGTTTGGCCAAGCGGCAGGCCGCTTTCGATTCGCTAGATTGCGCGCTGGTCGGTCTTTCGGTCGACAGCCTGTATGCGCACCTTGCCTGGATCAGGGCGATCGAAGAGCAGTTCGGCGTTGCCATCCAATTTCCTGTCATCGAGGACCCCAGCATGGCAGTCGGCCACGCCTACGGCATGATCGATGAGTCCAGCACCGATGCAATGGCAATGCGCTCGGCTTTCTTTATCGATCCCAATGGCGTCATCCGTGCTGTAATCAGTTACCCCCCCAATGTCGGGCGATCAGCGGATGAAATGTTGCGGCTGGTGACAGCCTTGAAGGCGGTAGAAGACGGCAAGGGGTTTGCGCCCGAAGGCTGGCAGCCGGGAACACCGCTACTCGCCCCGCCACCCGACGGCAGCGAATCCCTTAAAGAGGGGGCGGACTGGTTCTGCCAAACTCTGCCATGACAGCGCTTTATGAAAGCCGCGACCTCGCGGCCAGCGCGTCGGAGAAGCTCAAGGTCTATGCACAGCCTCAGCGACTGATGATCCTCAGTTGCCTGCTGCGCAGCGAACGCAATGTTGCCGAGATTGGCGAAGCAACCGGTATCGGCCAGCCCGCGCTAAGCCAGCA
>JANLQW010000058.1:0-1932 GCA_031368085.1 Novosphingobium sp.
CGCCAATCGCAACGTCGTCAGCGGCGTCGTCGGCGCCGGTTTGACGACGACGGTGTTACCGGCAATCAGGGCCGGACCGATTTTGTTGGCGGCGAGATAGAGCGGCGCGTTCCAGGGCACGATCGCGGCAACAACCCCGAGCGGCTTGCGGTGCAACTCCACCCGGCTGGTATCGTTGTCAGCGACAATTTCCGGATCGAGCCGCTGCTGCGCGGCATAGTCGAGATATTGCTGCGCCAGGCCGATCTCGAACTGGGCGACGCCCATCGGCCGTCCGGTTTCCTTGACGAGCAGCGCGGCCAGTTCCTCCGCATTGTCGGCAATGGCCTTGGAGATTGCTGAAATCACCGTGCTGCGTGTCTCGAACGAGGTTTCGCGCCAGCTCTTCCAAGCCTTTGCCGCCGCCGCTACGGCACTGTCCACGTCGGTCAGACTTGCGTCCGGAACCTTCGCGACCGTCGTTTCATCGACCGGGTTGATGACATCGCTCTGCTTGTCTGCCTCAACCAGCGCTCCATCGATAAGCATCTTGAACATCGTTACTCCTCTCCATGCGGCGCTCATGCGCTCTGTAGGTTTTGTATCCTGTCGCGCGCCGGAGCAGCCGATCCAGCATCGCGGAATTTCTCAAGCAACGCCGGTTCCAGCGCGCGCACTTTTGCGACGTTCTCGTCCTTGATGTGTCCAAAGCCGCGAATCTGTTGGGGCAGACTGGCGAGCGCGACGGCGGCAGCAAGATTGGTCGCCGTCAGTGCACCCGCGACCATCGTCATCCGTGCTTCATACTCATCGATCAGGGCGCGCTCCATCCTGCGCTCCGCAGTTCGGCCGAACGGATCGAACGGAGTTCCGCGCAGGCCCTTCATCCGGGCGAGAAAGCCAAACGCGCCGCCGAGCCATGAACCGAATTCGCGCTTGAGCAAATGTCCGGTCTGCGGATCGCGCTTTGAAAACAGCGGCGGAGCAAGGTTGTAACGCAGCTTGGCGCCATCTTCGAAGGTCTCGGTGAGAAGTTTCTTGAATGCAGGATCGCAATGGAGGCGGCCGACCTCATATTCGTCCTTATAGGTCATCAGCTTGGCAAAATTGCGGGCGACAGTGACGGCCAGTTTGTCACTGCCGGGCACCGCTTTCGCCTCCGCTTCGGCTACAATTTCAACCAGCTGGCGATAGCGTTCGGCCCAGGCCGCATTCTGATACGCTGTCAGGAGATCGGTGCGGTGCGCCACGATATCGTCCAATCCGGTAAGCGGCTGGAACTCGACATCGGGAACAGTGTTCTGCACCTCGCTTGCGATCCGATCGGGATCGACGGCCTGAAGCCGCCCCAACGCAAAGGCGGCCTTGTTGAACGGCACCGCGACCGCATTGATTTCGACGGCACGTTCGATCGCTTCAGGCGAAACCGGAAGCAGGCCGCGCTGGGACGCGTAGCCAAGCATGAACAGGTTGGCCGCGATGGTATCGCCCAGCAGCGCAAGCCCCAGCCCGCTGGCATCGACGCCGTGCAGCTCGCGCGACAGCTGGCCCAGGCGGCTGACCAGCAATCCCTGATCGAGCGTAAGATCCGGATTGCGCTGGAATGCGGGCGTCGGCGTGACCCGCGCATTAACGACAGTATGTGTCCGCTCCGGCGTTAGCGTGATGAGGGGCTCTTTGGCGAGCGCCGCGACGGCATCAAACGCCAGCACCAGATCCGCTTCGCCCTCCCCGAGCTTTTGCGCGCCCAGGCCAGAGTTTTCCGGAGCAATGCGGACATGGCTGTAAACCGCGCCGTTCTTCTGGCTGAGGCCGGTCATATCGAACACCGAGCAAGCCAGACCCTCAAGATGCGCAGCCATTCCCAGAAGCGCGCCGATTGTAACGACGCCGGTGCCTCCGACGCCGGAAATGTTGCCCAACACGCAGATGGGTGCCGAAGGCGCGCATTGG
>JANLQW010000066.1:0-1545 GCA_031368085.1 Novosphingobium sp.
GCGCTTGAGATAGGGATGCACCATGTCGCCCTGGATCGGCCCGGGCCGGACGATCGCCACCTGGATGACGAGGTCGTAGAATTCGCGCGGGCGCAGGCGCGGCAGCATGTTCATCTGGGCGCGGCTTTCGACCTGGAACACCCCCAGCGAATCGCCCTTGCGCAGCATTGCATAGGTTTCCGGATCCTCGCGCGGGACGCTCGCCAGCGTCAGGTTCTGCCCGTGATGCGCGCCGAGCAGGTCGAGGCATTTGCGGATGCAGGTGAGCATGCCCAGCGCCAGCACGTCGACCTTGAGGATACCCAGCGCGTCGATATCGTCCTTGTCCCATTCGATGAAGCTGCGCTCCGGCATGGCGCCGTTGCCGATAGGCACGGTTTCGGTCAGCGGGCCCTGCGTCAGGATGAAACCGCCGACATGCTGCGAAAGATGGCGCGGCATGCCAATCATCTGCTCGGTGAGGGTGAGTACGCGCCTGAGATGCGGATCCGACAAATCCATGCCGGTTTCGGCGACATTCTTCTCGCCGATCTCGCTACCATGGCTGCCCCAGACGGTGCGCGCCAGGGCGGCGGTGACGTCCTCGCTCAGTCCCATGGCCTTGCCAACCTCGCGGATCGCCATGCGCGGGCGGTAGTGGATCACCGTCGCGCACAGCCCGGCGCGGTGGCGGCCGTAGCGGCGGTAGATGTACTGGATCACCTCCTCGCGGCGCTCATGCTCGAAATCGACGTCGATATCGGGCGGCTCCTTGCGCTCCTCGGAAATGAAACGGTCGAACAGCAGCGCATGTTTGGCGGGATCGACCGCGGTGATCTCCAGGCAATAGCACACCGCCGAATTGGCCGCGCTGCCGCGCCCCTGGCACAGGATCGGCGGGTCCTGGCCGCGGGCGAAGTCGACGATGTCCTTGATCGTCAGGAAATAGCGCGCGAGGTTGAGCTTGGCGATCAGGGCAAGTTCGCGGATTATCGTTTCGCGCACGCTTTCGGGCACGTCTGAAGGATAGCGCTGATCCGCACCTTGCCAGGTCAGCCGTTCGAGCCAGCCTTGGGGGTCGAGGCCTGCCGGGCAGATTTCCTCCGGGTACTCATAGCGCAGCTCATCCAGGCTGAAGCGGCAGGCATCGGCAACTTCGCGCGCGGCGGCGATGGCGTGGGGCCAGCGCTCGAACAGGCGCTGCATCTGTTCGGGCGATTTGAGGTGCCGCTCGGCGTTGGGCTGGAGCAGATGGCCGGCGCGGACGACGGTGGTCTTGTGACGGATCGCCGTCATCACGTCCTGCAGCGGTCGGCGGTGGGGGGCGTGATAGAGCACGTCGTTGGTGGCCAGCAGGGCAAGGCCGCTGGTCCTCGCAAGCGCGTCCAGCGCCTCGATCCGGGCGAGGTCGCCGCCGGTGTAGAGATAGGCGGCGGCGAGGTGGCGCAGGGTGGGGAGCTGGGCGGTGAGATGGGGGAGGATGTCGGGGAAGGAGGCGGTCAGCTTAAGCCCCTCTCGCTTGCGGGAGGGGTTGGGGGTGGGCTCTTCAAGGCTGGGCGCATCGCT
>JANLQW010000070.1:0-6094 GCA_031368085.1 Novosphingobium sp.
AGTCACTCGCCGAGCGCGAAGTGCCCGACTATGTCGCCCAGGACGGCACCGAGAAGGCAACTTTCGTGCGCGTGCCGACGCTCGACGAAGTTCCTTATCCGGTGCGGATGGAACCCAATCTGGTGGTCGAATTCTATTCACGCTGATTGTCCGACGAATTGGAACACCCAGGGGCGGTCCGGCAATCGGGCCGCCCTTTTCCATTTGTCGTCCAAGTGCCGCATTTCGCCCGCATTAATTCGGTACGCGCTGGGAACTCACCCAGCTATCGTGCATTTCGCCAAGCGTATGGTACATTATCGCTTTGTCACACCGCACCGCTGCGGCAAATGGTACAACGATCTGCAAACCGCCAGGCGCTTTGCTAGCAAGATCGGTGCCGGCTTCCTCGATTCGCGCAGCGGCTCCTTCGTCGCTTACCGCGAGACCAAACTTGAAGTCGCGCACGACAACTGCCAGGCTCAGTCCTCCGCCTGATACGTCGGCCCTAACCTCCCGGCATACTCCCGCGATCGAACTGCGACCGCGTATTGCGAAATTGGGGTTCACGCCATAGGGCAAGATGTGGCAAAGCCCGGGCAGATCAATCCGAGGGGCGCGATGAGCAGCATCACCGTAACACCGATAGCCGGGGCGCTGGGCGCTGAAGTGGGCGGGATCGATCTCAGCCAGCCGCTCGCACCGGATGACGTCGCCGCGATGCGCCGGGCGCTGCTCGATTATCTGGTAATCTTCTTCCGCGATCAGCAGCTGACACCCGAAACTTACATGACCTTCGCCAAGGCCTTCGGCACGCCGGTCGAATATCCGATGATCAAAGGCATTGAAGGATTTCCGTACATTACCGAAATCGTCAAGCAAAAGCACGAGAAGGTCAACTTCGGCGGTATCTGGCATTCCGACACGACTTATCTCGAGATCCCGCCGATGGGATCGATGCTGTATGCGCTGGAAGTGCCGCCCCATGGCGGCGACACGCTGTTCGCCAACCAGTACCTCGCCTACGAGAGCCTGTCTGCGCCGCTGCGCCAGTTCCTCGATGGGCTGCCCGGTGTCAGCACCTCGGTCAAAGCCGATGTCTCGAAAACCCGTGAGGACATGATCCGCGGTGCCGGCGACGATGCGGGGGCGTTTGATCTTGTCGCGGAGCATCCGGCGGTGCGCACCCATCCCGAAACCGGTCGCCGTGCGCTCTATGTCAACATTGCCCACACCTCGCATTTTCAGGGCATGACCGAGGCCGAGAGCGCGCCGATCCTGGAATATCTGTTCCAGCACCAGGTGCGCCCGGAATTCACCTGCCGCTTCAGCTGGCGGCCAGGCAGCCTCGCCTTCTGGGACAACCGGGCGGCGCAGCACAATCCAATTAACGACTACCACGGCTTCCGCCGGGTGATGCGCCGGATCACTCTGGCGGGCGACCGCCCCGTTTGACCGCCTGGACCGGCGCTCACAGCTTCATGCCGCGCCCTTGGGGGGCACGATGAAGCTGCTGTTCGGGTAGCGCCCCTCACCCCCGCCCGCGATACCCCGCAACGCCCTGATCCGGCGCCCACAACCCATCGGGCGCAGGGCCGGACTGCCAGAAGACGTCGATCGGAATGCCTCCGCGCGGATACCAGTAGCCGCCGATCCGCAGCCAGCGCGGTTGCATTTCGGCAAGCAGCCGCTGGCCGATGCCGACGGTCACATCCTCGTGGAAACCCGCATGGTTGCGGAAAGAGCCGAGAAACAACTTGAGACTCTTGGATTCAACGATGCTCTCACCGGGTGCATAGTCGATTACCAGATGCGCGAAATCAGGCTGGCCGGTCACCGGGCAGAGCGAGGTGAATTCCGGTGCGGCAAAGCGCACCATATACAGGGCGTCCTGTCGCGGATTGACCACGTAATCCAAAACCGCCTCTTGCGGCGATCGGGGGAGCGTGCTTTGGCGCCCGAGGTGGGCCGGATTTCCGGACGGGTCGCCGGGCGGTGTGTCGTCCATGTCACAACCATTGCCCCGATCGCGCACGGTGCACAAGTGACGTGTTGGTTACATGGGGTTCACAGGCTATCATACCGGACGACCGAATTGTAGAGCGTAACCAATGCGACACTATGGGCCCACGAAGAAGTTGCGGGTGAATGCGGCACTGCCGGCGGGGCTGGCACTCGCCCTGGCGGGAGCGACCGCCGCGCCCGCACAGGACGCGCTGCCCTCGGTCAGCGAATACCGGTTGCCGAGTTCGTCTCCCACAGCCCGTCCACAAGGACCGGTCGATGCGGATGTCCCGGTCGTAAGGTCGGTACCAGCCGCACAGGGAGTAGGGGACAGTGCCGAGGCACCAAGCGTCGAAAGCACGCCGGCGGCTGACCCGCCGGCCAGTATTGCCCCCGCAGTCACGTCGGCACGGCCTCCGCGATCCGCAGGGCCGGTAGCGGACAGAGTAACCGTCAGCACGGCAAGACCGGCTGGCGTGGTTACACCGCCTGTGCGGCTTCCCGCGCCTTCTGCCGCAATCAGTCCCCAGAACGAGATGCCGGACCCCGCTGTTTCGCTTCCCCCAGTCGCGCAATTTTCGCCGGCGAACTGGCGCGTCCACTCGGCCCGGGAGCGGCTGGCCAATCAGGCCCTGGAGTTCTGGCCATGGCTTGTCGGCCTTGCATTCCTGCTCGGTGCCGGGCTGGCATATTTGTTCCAGAAAATGCCGCTACGCCGGCTCGCCGGCATGGCCGAAACTCCCGCCGATCATCGCAATTTTACCGCAGCGCCAAAGCCGGTTGCCAGGCCTTTAGTACGGGAAATGCCCAGACCGGCGGCCCCGGAACCGGTGATGCCAGCTGCGGTAAAGCCCGCGCCCGTTGCTCCTAGCGAGGCGCCGGAATTCGACGTCAGCAAGGTGTTGGCCAAAACCGGGCTGGCGGAAGTTGCGGGTCTGACGGACGCGCCCGCCGCCACAATGCCAGCCGATGCTCTGCGGGAATACGCCGCCGCACGCCCGGCGCTGGGCGTGCTGGTGAATCCGCTGGAAATCACGCTGGCGGCGCGCAAGATGAGTGCGACCCTGCTTAATACTGTGCTCAATTACGAGCTGGTGGTCACGAACAACGGCGATGCGCCGATGGGACCGGTCAGCGTCGGGGGCGACATGATCGGCGCTCACGCTTCGCTCTCAGCCCGCTCGCAGCTGGAAATCGCCGGGCAGTCGATTACACCCCTGCACCGGCTCGATATCCTTGCGCCGGGCGAAAGCCTGACGCTGTTGGGCGAATTGCGGCTGCCGCTGGCGGCGATCCTGCCAATCCGCAACGGCAACGCCTCGCTGTTCGTCCCGCTCGCCCGCTTCCGGGTGGAAGCGCTGCGCGACGGCGCACCCCCGCTGGTGGTCAGCCGTACCTTCGTGATAGGTGAGACCCAGGCTAACCCGGGCGCGGCGCTCAAACCGTTCCGGCTCGACCTCGGCCCGCGGCTCTATTCGCAGATCGGCCAGCGCGAACTCGCCCTGACCGCCTGATTGGCGCTCGACCGTTACCCGCGATGTGGTAAGCTTGCCGAGCTGCAGCACGAGGAGCATTGCCGCAATGGACAGTCTTGTTTCCACCGAGTGGCTGGCGACGGAAATCGGCGCGAGCGACCTGCGGATCGTCGATGCCAGCTGGCATATGCCCGATACCGGCCGCGACGCGGCGACGGAATTCGAGCAGGGGCACATCCCGGGCGCGGTGTTCCTGGACCTTGCAGAGCTGGTCGATGGCGCTTCGCCGATCGATAACACGATGCCCTCGGCGGAAAAATTCGCCAGCCGGATGCAGAGCCTGGGCCTCGGTGATGACAGCAGGATCGTGCTCTACGACGACAGCGCAATCAAAACCGCAGCGCGGGGCTGGTTCATGTTCAAGCTGTTTGGCGCCCATCAGGTCGCCATCCTCGACGGCGGGTTCGCCAAATGGAAGCTGGAGGGGCGACCCCTTGCCGAGGGCCGCGAGACGCCGCGCCACTGCCATTTCACCGCCCGGTCCGACGCCGACAAGCTGCGCAGCAAGGCGGATGTTCTGCGCAATCTTGGGGAGCGCAGCGAACAGCTGGTCGATGCGCGCGGCCCTGGCCGCTTCACCGGTCAAGAACCCGAACCGCGCCCCGGCCTGGCCTCCGGCCATATCCCCGGCGCGCGCAATGTGCCGATTGGATCGCTGTTCAATGCCGATGGCACCTACAAGGCCGAATCCGCCCTCAAAACCGCGATCACCGGTGCCGGGGTGGATCTGGCAAAGCCGCTGGTGACCAGCTGCGGCAGCGGCATGACCGCCTGCGTGCTGGCCTTCGCCCTGCACAGGATCGGCAAGACCGACGTCGCGCTCTACGATGGCAGCTGGAGCGAATGGGGCGCGGATCCGGACACGCCCAAGGCGCTGGGACCGGCCTGAGTTCTCGCGATGCCCTGTCTTCCTCCCTCCGCTTGCAGGAGGCGCCGGGGGTGGGTAAGCACGCCGAGGCTACAATGAGGCTCTGTCTGCCCACGCTCCCACCCCTAGCCCCTCCCGCAAGCAGGAGGGGAATTGCAAGGCGCAATGGCTAAACGTCCGACTGACAAACTCACCCCCGCCACCCGCCTTGTCACAGCAGGGCGGCGTGCGGAGTGGACCGGGACGGCGACTGCACCCGGCGTTGCAGTCAACCCGCCGGTTTGGCGCGCCAGCACCTTCCTGTATGCGAATACGCAAGCGTTGGAGGCCGGACCTCGGACCAATCAGGACGGCCGCTTCTTCTACGGCCGCCGCGGCACGCCGACGCAATGGGCGCTGGCCGAAGCGCTGACCGAGCTGGAGCCGGGTGCGGCTGGCACCATGCTATACCCCTCCGGCGTCGCCGCCATCGCCGGATCGCTGCTTGCCGTACTTCGGCCAGGCGATGTGCTGCTGATGACCGACAATGCCTATGACCCGAGCCGGTCGCTGGGGCTCGGGTTTCTCAGCGATTTCGGTGTTAAAGCGCAGTTTTTTGACCCGCTCGATGTCGCCGGCTTCGAGGCGGCGATCTGCGAGCGAACCCGCGCGGTGCTGCTCGAATCGCCGGGCAGCCTGACCATGGAAGTGCAGGACGTGCCGGCGCTGGCCGCCATCGCGCGGGCGCGCGGCATGGTCTCGATCATCGACAACACCTGGGCGACACCGCTCGGCTTTCCCGCACTGGCGCGCGGCTGCGATATCGCGGTGATGTCGCTGACCAAACATGTCGGCGGTCATTCCGACCTGATGATGGGCAGCGCTTCGGCCGGGCCGGAGTTCTACGCCAAGCTCCGCAAGACCGCACAGGCGCTCGGCCAGGTGGTTTCGCCGGACGATGCCGCCCTTGCCCTGCGCGGGCTGCGGACGCTTGGCGTGCGGCTTGAGCGCGCGGCGGCGAGCGCCCTGCGGATCGCCGGCTGGTTGCAGTCACGGCCGGAAGTCGCGGCCGTGATGTGCCCGCTGCTGCCCGGTTCGCCCGGACATGCGCTGTGGAGCCGCGATTTCACGGGTGGCTGCGGCTTGTTCAGCTTTGTGCTCGAGGGCCGCGATGCTGCGGCGCGGGCGCGCTTCGTCGATGCCCTGACGCTGTTTGGCATAGGCTACAGCTGGGGCGGATTCGAAAGCCTGGTGATACCGATCGATCCCGCCGCCTACCGCGCGGTGACCCCCTGGCCCTTCCCCGCGCTCGGCAGCACCGATCGCTTCGGCATCCGCCTGTCGATCGGACTCGAAGATCCGGCCGACCTGATCGCCGATCTGGCGCAAGCTTTTTCCGCGATGGAGGCCGGATGAATTTTCCAGCAGATTGGGCCAGGCTTGTCCGGCAGCTTGACAGCATCGGCTTCGATTACGGCAACGCCCGGATTTCGCTCTATCACGCCGGGCTGGTGCTGTTCGTGCTGGCGATGGTCTATCTTGTCGGACGGTTTGTCAGCCGCTTCGTGCGGCACTTGTTCCGCCGGAGCACCCGGCTCGATCCAACCCAGCGGCTGCTGGGCGAAAAGCTGGTCAGCATCGCGGTGTGGACCATCTCAGTCCTAGTCGGGATCGATGTTCTCGGCATCGACCTGACCGCGCTGGCAGTGTTTTCCGGCGCCTTTGGCCT
>JANLQW010000118.1:0-2986 GCA_031368085.1 Novosphingobium sp.
CGGCACAGCCACCAAGTCTTCGCATCCTCCCCCCATCAAGGGGGAAGGAGTAGCGCTCCATGCTGATCCTCGCCGCCACCACCCCCGGGACAGCCGAAATCTTCGCCTCGCTGCAAGGCGAAGGCCCGTCCGCCGGGCGGCCTTCGACCTTCATTCGCCTGTCGCGCTGCAATCTCGCCTGTGTCTGGTGCGACACCGCTTACACATGGCGTTTCACCGGCGACAACCGGCCTCACCGCGATGGGCTGACTTACGAGCGCAGCGCCAATCAGGTGAGACTCAGCGAGGCAGACGCCGCTGCCCGGATCGCGGCGCTCGCCCCCCGACGGCTCGTTATTACCGGCGGCGAGCCTCTGCTACAGGCACCGGCCCTCGCCCGGATGATCGCGCTGCTTCCCGAGATGCATGTGGAAGTGGAAACCAACGGGACTGTTGCCGCGCCGCCCTCGCTCGGCGCACTGGTCCACCAGTACAATGTCAGCCCGAAGTTGAAACATAGCGGCAATCCCCTTGATATGGCGATGATTCCCGAGCGACTTACCGCCTGGAAAGACGAACCTAAAGCCTACTTCAAGTTTGTTATTTCTGTGCCTGAGGACGTCCTCGAGGTCCTCTCGGTCCAGCAATCCTACGCCATCGAACCGGCCCGCATCTTCCTGATGCCCGAAGGTCGCGATAGCGAGACCCTCCGCGCGCGCGCCCACTGGCTCGCCCCGCTGTGTGTGGACCACGGATTCTCCTTTTCCGACCGCTTGCACATCCACCTCTACGGCGACACGAGAGGAACGTGACTGAAATCAGCCATTCCGACCGCGCGGTATACCAGTCGTTCTACCGCCCGTGCGCGCGCCAGCGCTGGACGGTGCGCTGGACCATCTCGTCTTCGCCGCCGGTATTGTTCCAGAGTTCGGCAAAGGATGGGTCTTCCGAAGCCGGGCGCTTGAATTCCTCGAGCTCGTCGAAACTCACCCGGATCGGGATCGAGACGCCCTCGCCGCAGATGATGCATTCGCGGTTTCGCAGCGCCGGGATCGAATCGAGAAACCCGCGCGCGCCTTCGGGCATCGCCGCCTTGACGAAAGCCTGGTCGCGCTCGTTGTTGAGCCGCATCGAGATGATCGTGCCGCACTGCGACAGCACGCCTTCGGCAAGGTCAGACGGACGTTGGGTGATGAGGCCCAGGGAAATGCCGTATTTCCGGCCTTCCTTGGCGATCCGCGAAAGAATGCGCCCAACCGAAGAGCCGTCGGCGTTCTTCTCGTTGGGGACGTAGCGGTGCGCCTCTTCGCAGACCAGCAGGATTGGCCGGGTCTTTTCCTCACGCGACCAGATCGCGAAGTCGAACACCAGCCGGCTGAGCATGGCGACCACCGTCGAGGTGATTTCCGACGGCACGCCTGACACATCGATGATCGAGATCGGTTTGCCCCGCGCCGGCAGGCGGAAGATCTTGGCGATGAAATCCGCCATGGTGTCGTTGACCAGCATGCCGGAGAACATGAACTGGTAGCGCGGATCGCCCTTCAGCTCGTCGAGCTTCGACTTGATCCGGATGAACGGCGCGGTCGAGGTCGCCTTCTCGAGCTTGCCCATTTCATTCTGCAGGATCGCCGACAGGTCCGACAGGAGGTACGGGATCGGCGCATCGACGGTGATCTTGCCCAGGCTTTCGGCCAGCCGGTTCTTCATCCGCGCCTGCAACAGGCATTTGGCAAGGATTTCCATATCCTCCTGACGGGAGTCGCCTGTCGAGCTGAGGAGCGTCTCGCAATGCTCCTCGAAGTTCATAAGCCAATAGGGCATCTGCAGATTGGTTACGTCAAGGATCAGGCCCGTGCTGCGGAACGCCGCCGCATATTCACCATGCGGATCGATCATGATGATGTGGCCTTCGGGCGCATTCTCGCAGATGCGGTGGAGGATCAGCGCGGCGCCGGTCGATTTGCCGGTGCCGGTCGAACCAAGCAGGGCAAAATGCTTGCCAAGCATCGCATCGATGTAAATTCCGGCCCGAATATCGGTCGTGGGATAGACCGTGCCGACCTGGATCGCGCTCCGGCCGTCGCTGGCGTAGATCTGCCGCAGGTCGCTGCTGGTCGCGGGATAAACCAGCGCGCCCGGTATCGGATAGCGGGTCACACCCCGGCGAAAGCTGTGGATCTTGCCGGTCACCCGTTCCTCGTCGCCCTCGCCGAGAAAGTCGATCGCCGCGAGGATTCCGCCGGGCGTCTTGGCATCCTGCTTCTGATTGCGCACGGTCGCGAGCAACCAGCCTTTGCCGACCCGGATTTTGATCTGGCTGCCGACTTGGCCCGCCAGAGCAACCGAGGGATCGGAATTTTCGGCACACTCTGTCAGGCGTTGGAGGTCGATCGCGATCTGGCTTCCCGAACCGGCGATTTCGAGGACAATCCCGATTGGATCTCGGGCATCATCGAAGTCGGAGAAAGTCGCCGCATTTGCAGCCGCAGCGGGTTGCTCCGTGGAGGCGGGCTGCGCCGTATCGAATTGATTCCTGCTCATTTCCGACATTGGCCGCTTCGTCCCCTCATGGCGATTTTCTGCCTGAATCTTAGGGATGAGCGGTTAATTTCCCGCTAAACAAGCGTGAACACCCGTCCCGCCAGCCAACCCATCAGGACAGAAATGGCCACCGCGATCAGACCGTATACAAAAGAATATTGCTGCGCGAATTGGGCGACGGCTCCTTCGAACCCGAGTTTGCGGACTTCGACTTCGCTGATCGCCGATGCTACCACCCGGCCCCGCGAAATCGCGAAAGTTTCTGCGGTGTATCTTCCGGTACTGACATTCGCCGGGAGCGAAATGCGCGCCTGGTAAAGCACCTGTTCGCTGACCTTAACGCCGCCCTGGTCCTGCCGGTAGAGCCCATTGCGTGACATCAGCTCGACCAACCCCCCGGCAAACCTTCCGAGCACCTTGGGCTCGATTGCGCCACTCGGCGAAAGTTGCAGCCAGGGCAGGC
>JANLQW010000131.1:0-3731 GCA_031368085.1 Novosphingobium sp.
CGCGTGTCCTACGAACTCGAGACCGACAACCGTGGCAAGACCTCGGCGGTCAATCTTCAGGTCGCATGATGATCGGCGGGCGAAGCGCTTGACTGAGCGCTTCGCCCGCTTTCACTGCCAAAATATAAAAGGACAGAGACGGATCGATGCGTGGTTTTAAGGAACCGACATTTCAGGAACGTGTGGCACTAGCGCAGCAAGCCAAAAACAAGGCGCTGCAAAAACTCAAGAACAAGCCGCCGATTGATGAGGCCGAATTAGCGCGAAAGGCCGAGCAGCGGCTGGTCAAGGAAGCGGCTTCTGCGGAAAAACGCGCGGCCATGCTTGCCGCCAAGGAAGTGGCCAAGGCCGAGAAGACCGCCAGGCTCGCCGCCGATGCCGCCGCAATCGAGGCCGCAAAGCCGCCGGTCCTGACCGAGGCGGAGCGCAAGGCCGCCCGCGATGCGCGCTATGCGGCGCGCAAGAATCGCAAATAGCCAGCCGCACAACTCCGGAGCAGGTGTCGTGATTGCACGCGAATTGCTCGGCACCGCGCAGGTTCCGGGCGGCGGGGAACTGCGGCTCTTTCGTCATGACCGCGATTACATGATCGTGCTCGGCCGCAATGAATTGATGAGCAGCCGGATGAGCGGTTCGGAAGTGGCGCTGGCGGTCCAGAGCTGCGCGCGGCTTTCCGGCCGAAAGAAGCCGCGCCTGCTGATCGGCGGCTACGGCATGGGCTTCACCTTGCGCGCTGCTCTCGCCGCACTGGGCCATGACGCGCGAATCGATATCTTCGAACTGGTGCCCGAAATCATCGCCTGGGCGCGCGGACCGATGCAGGAGCTGGCGGCTGGCTGCCTTGATGATCCCCGCGTCAGACTGGTGATGGGCAATGTCGGCGAGGCGATCGGCGCGGGCGCCCGAACATATGACGCGATCCTGCTCGACGTCGATAACGGCCCGGACGGGCTGACGCGCAGGGCCAATGACCGGCTTTACTCTGCCGCAGGGCTGAGGGCCGCGATGGCCGCACTCAAGCCGGGCGGAGTGCTGGCGATATGGTCGGCGGCGAAGGATGACGCCTTCGCCGCAAGGCTGAGGAAGGCCGGATTCGCGGTCGAGGAAGCCAAAGTCCGGGCGCGCAGCAACGGCAAGGGGCCCAGCCATGTGATCTGGTTCGCGCAGGCCCGATAAGACGCAGCCGCCCATTTCAACCACCATGAAATGGTTTTGTTGAAAATGTTGCGCGACTATGCCATATGAGCTGCGGGGTCCTCACGCCACAAGAACAAATGACATGTTTGGCGTAGACTCCTTCGCGGCGGACTTAGTCTGCGAGCCATTGCACGGCGTTAAAAAAATCGTGACGCTCTGGTTCAAAAAAGCCGATCTGCCGATTTCAATCGGTTACGGTTCCGCCATAATTTAGACAGAGACCAAGGTCTTCCAAGGATTTCAATGACCAATTTTTTTCGTATATCCACTCTTCGCAAGCAGGCAGTAATCACCGGCGGAACCTCCGCGGCACATGCCTTTAGAACTTCATCGGCTGGCACGCTGACAAGCACGCAGCTGAAGCAAATCATCGCCGATCTTATCGGCTGACATTCACGGCGGGCGGGACTTTGGCTCCGCCCGGTTTCTTATTCCGCGATTACAGGAGCACTAAAATGGCAGACGGACCCATTCGGCCTTTCCTCATCAACAAGGATGAAGAAGGCAATTTTCGCCTTACCGTTCGGGATACGCGCTACAATTCGCAGGGCTATCCGATCGTCAGCGCCGATCTTCAGACCGAGTGCTTCAAGACCGCCGCCGCTGCCAAGGCCTTCGCGCGCGACAACTTCCGGGCGGAACCCGGCCAATATGCGATGAAGTAAACGCTGCGCTTTTTCAGGCTGGGACCAATTTGAGCGCGAGCGCCTCGGCGACCTTGATGCCATCGACGGCGGCCGAGAGAATGCCCCCGGCATAGCCCGCGCCTTCTCCAGCCGGGTAAAGCCCGGCGGTGTTAAGGCTCTGGCAATCCGCCCCTCGCGCAATCCGCACCGGCGCGGAGGTGCGCGTCTCGACGCCGGTCAGCACCACGTCGGGATGGTCGTAGCCGGGCAGTTGCCGGCCGAACACCGGCAACGCCTCGCAGATTGCTTGAACCGCGAAGTCGGGCAGGCAAAGCGACAGATCGCTGGGTTTCACGCCAGGCTGGTAAGACGGGACGATCTCGCCAAACCCAGCCGAAGCCCGCCCCGCTAGAAAATCGCCGAGCTTCTGGCCCGGCGCCTTGTAGTCCGACCCACCCGCCACGAAGGCGAGCGATTCCCAGTGGCGCTGCCAGGCGATGCCGGCCAGCGGACCGCCGGGAAAGTCCCGCTCTGGGCTGATATCGACGACAATGGCCGAGTTTGCGTTGAATTCGGCGCGCGAATATTGGCTCATGCCATTGGTGACGACCCGCCCCTCCTCCGACGTTGCCGCCACCACACGCCCCCCGGGACACATGCAGAAGCTGTAGACGGTGCGCCCGTTCGAAGCCTTGTGCGACAGGCTGTAGGCCGCCGGGCCGAGGATCGAATTGCCCGCATTGGGCCCGAAGCGCGCCTTGTCGATCCAGCCTTGCGGATGCTCGATGCGCAGGCCGATGGCGAATGGCTTGGCTTCCAGATGCACGCCCCGGCCATGCAGCACTTCGAAACTATCGCGCGCGCTATGCCCCACCGCGAGGATCACTTCGCTTGCGGGGAGATACTCGCCGGTGTGGAGATGCAAGCCCCGCATCCGCCGCGACCCGTCGGCCGCTACCGCGATGTCAAAATCGTCGACGCGGGTCTGGAAGCGGTATTGGCCGCCCAGCGCCTCAATCGTCTCGCGGATGCTCATCACCATCGCCACCAGCCGGAAGGTGCCGACATGGGGATGCGCCTCGGTCAGGATCTCCGCCGGCGCCCCGGCCTTGACGAATTCGGCCAGCACCTTGCGTCCCAAATGACGCGGATCCTTGATTCGGCTGTAGAGCTTGCCGTCGGAGAAGGTCCCCGCCCCGCCCTCGCCGAACTGCGCATTCGATTCGGGATCGAGCACTCCGCGTCGCCATAGGCCCCAGGTGTCGCGGGTCCGCTCGCGCACCGCCTTGCCGCGCTCGAGGATGATCGGGCGCAGGCCCATCTGGGCCAGCACCAGCGCCGCGAGTAGCCCGCAGGGGCCCGCGCCGATGACCACCGGGCGCGCTCGGGAATAATCAGCCGGGGCCGTGGTGACGAACCGGTAGCTGGTATCCGGACTCGGCCGCACATGCGGATCGCCAGCGAACCGGGCGAGTAGCGCTGCCTCGTGCGCCACCGCCACATCGAGCGAATAGACCAGCTTGATCGCATATTTCTTACGCGCATCATTGCCGCGCCGGACGACGGCAAAGCGTTCCATCTCTTCGGGCGCAATCCCCAGCCGCGCGCAAATCGCAGCTGGCAAGGCTTCTGGCGGATGATCGAGGGGGAGCAGCACGTCCGTCAGGCGGAGCATTACGCCGCGATCCCCTCCAGCGCCTCGCTCGCCTCCAGCCAGGCCAGTTCCGCCGCCTCGATCCGGCTGGCTACGTCGGCACGCTGTTTCATCAGCTCGGTCATGGTTAGCTTGGCCAGCGCCGGCTGCGCAGCGGAAGGATCGAACATCGCCTGGTCGATGGCGCTGCGCAGTTCGGTCAGCCTGGCCAGTTCCTTCTCGGTCTGCCGCGCGCCGGTCCGCAGCGCTTGGCC
>JANLQW010000165.1:0-3799 GCA_031368085.1 Novosphingobium sp.
TCCGACAGCAGCAGCGAAGCCGCGCAGACGGTCAACAAGGTCAGCATGGCTGTGCCCGAAGCCGCAGGGCTGGCCCGGCTCGAAGCGCGCCAGATCGCCTTTGTCGAGCGAATGACCCGCCTGGCTGATCGCCGCGCCGCACAGGCAGGGCTGGCGCTGCGCCAGTTGGGACTGAACCCGGATGCCATGCTGCAATCGATTGATGATCGGGCCGCGCAGGGTGGTCCGTTGATTGCGCTGGCAACCTCGGCAAATGGCAGCTTTGATCCCCGCTTCCAGCGGCTTGGCCTCAGCCTTGAGCGGATGTCGGTGCTGCAACGTGGCCTGGCTGGCGTTCCAAGCCATCTGCCAGCCAGTCTGCAGTATATTTCTTCGGGCTTTGGCTTCCGCTCCGATCCCTTTACCGGCGCCGGCGCTTTCCATGCCGGGCTCGATTTCAAGGGCCCGATTGGTGCGCCGATCTTTGCCGCCGCCAAGGGCGTGGTCAGTTTCGCCGGGGTAAAAAGCGGCTATGGCAATTGCATCGAGATCGATCACGGCAATGGTCTGTTAACCCGCTATGCCCACATGTCGGCCTTCCGCGCCGCAGTCGGCCAGCTCGTCTCGGCAGGCGATCCGATCGGCGCGATTGGCAGCACCGGACGTTCGACCGGCCCGCACTTGCATTTTGAAGTCCGGATCAATGGTAATCCGGTCAACCCGCGGCCCTTTTTGGAGGCAATACCCCATGTTCTCGAAGAAGCAGGCGGCAGTCCCTCAGACTCCACGCAGTCCCGCTAGAAGCACCATGACCTCCGCCCCGGGCTTTTCGATTCTTGGCGCCGACACGGCGATCAAGGGCGATATTTCAGCCGCATCGGACCTGCATATCGATGGCAAGGTCGAAGGCGACATTGCCTGCGCCTCGCTGGTCCAGGGCGAGACCAGCGAAATAATCGGCGCAGTGAAAGTGCAGAGCGCAAAACTGGCCGGAATCATCAGAGGCACGATTGACGCCACCGAACTGGTCATTTTGCGCACCGCGCAAATCCACGGCGACGTGCATTATGAAGCGCTGACAATCGAGCCGGGCGCGCAGGTCGATGGCCGGTTCTCGGTGCGCAGCGCCTATGTGCTGGAGCCGTCGCTGGAGATGGAGGGTTCGGGCGAACCACTGCTGACGCTGGCGAGCGGGGCAGCGTGAGCGCGATTTAGCGCGCTGCCACGTCTGCGCGCAGCGCCTTGCGATCGAGCTTGCCAACCATGGTCTTTGGCAGGCTGTCGCGGATCACCACCGCATCGACCTTTTCGTGCTTGCCGACGCGCCCATTGAGCCATTGCGCCAGCGCCGCGCCGTCCTCATCCGCGCCGGGTTGAAGGGTAACAAAGGCGCGCGGGCTTTCGCCGCGATAGGTATCGGGAACGCCGATCACCAGCGCCTCCTTGATCGCCGGATTGGTCAGCAAGACCACTTCGATCTGGCTCGGGAATACCTTGAAGCCGCCGACCGCGATCATGTCCTTGATCCGGTCGACAATCCGGACATAACCCTCGGCATCGATGGTCGCAACATCGCCGGTGCGCAGCCAGCGCTGATCGCCGCGCATGGCGAATACTTCGGCATCGGCATCTGGCAGATTCCAGTACCCCTGCATGACCTGCGGGCCCATGATCGCGAGTTCCCCGGGCTGACCGGCGGGGGCGTCTTTTGCGGGATCCTCTTTATCCAGCAGGCGCAGGTGGGTGGCTGGAAACGGATGCCCGATGGTCCCTGAGCGTTCGTCACCCTCGAACGGGTTCGAGCAAACCACGCCCGCGGTTTCGGTGAGGCCATAGCCTTCGACCAGAGTCGCCCCGGTCACTGTCTTGAACTGTTGCTTGACCAGCGGCGGCAAAGGCGCGCCACCCGAGATGCAGACCAGCAAAGACGAAAAGTCGGTCTTGGCCACATCGGGATGATCGAGCAGCGCCTGGTACATGGTCGGCACGCCGGGCATCGAAGTGGCGCGGGTGCGGCTGACGGTCTTGAGGCATTGCCCGGCATTGAAACGCGGCAACATCGCAATCGTGCCACCGTTGAGCACGGTGCGATTGAGCACGCAGGCATTGGCGAAGACATGGAAGAACGGCAGCACTCCGACAATGACATCGCGCTCGTTCTTGTGCGGATCAATCGCCTTGATCTGCCGGGCATTGGCAGTCAGGTTCTGGTGGGTGAGCATGGCGCCCTTGGGGGTGCCGGTGGTACCGCCAGTATATTGAATGAGCGCCAGATCGCGCAGCGGATCGATGGCCACGGGTTCGGGCGGATGGTTCCAGAACAGCAAATCGTTCCAACCCGTCACATCGGGCTGTCTGGGGACTGGAACCACCTTGCCCCTACCCGCAATGCGCACCGCGAACCCCTGCCACCACGGCAACATGTCGGCCAGTCGTGCTACGACCAGCGTCTCGAGCGCCGATCCTTTCAACACGGCAAGCGCGGTGGGCAGAAGCGCGGGCACATCCAGTGTGACCAACAGCCGCGCGCCCGAGTCGGCGACTTGCGCTTCAAGTTCTGCAGCGGTGTATAGCGGCGAAAAATTGACTACGGTCGCGCCGGCCATCAGGGCGCCGAAGTAGGCCGAAAGATAGACCGGCACATTGGGCAGGAACAGCCCGATCCTCTCGCCCTTGGCAATGCCCGAGTTCTGAAGCCCGGCGGCAAAGGCGAGAGCTTCAGCCATCACCTTGGCGTAGCTGGTGGTGCGCCCGTAGAAGTCGCTCAACGCCCGGTCCGGGTGCGCCGCCACGCTGGCGGCGAACAGCTCGGTCATCGCCATTGGCGGGAATTGCTGGTCCCATGCGCAAGGGTGCGCATAGTGTGTCCGCCAAGGCTCGGTGACGTTACCTACATTCATGTAAGTTAGTCTGCCCTTTCCTTGCGGTCAGGGCAAGCGGCAAACGATCCTGCTCAGCTTTCGCTGGCAGACTCGGCGGCCTCTGCCGCGCGCTTGGCCTCGAGCCATGCGGCCGCCTCGGCTTCCTGTGCGGCTTCGCCGGCGATCTTGTTCGCGGCATCGCGTTCGGCGCGCAGCTCCTCGATCAGCGCCACCCGGTCATCGCCCAGCCGTGCATCGTCGCCTGCCTGATCGTCGAGACCGGCCTTCTTGGCCGCCTTGGCGACAATGGCATCGAGCTCGCGCTGCGAGCACAGGCCCAGCGTCACCGGATCCTTGGCGAGGATGTTGGTGATGTTCCAGTGGCTGCGATCGCGAATCGCGGTGATGGTGTTGCGGGTCGTGCCGATCAGCTTGCCGATCTGGGCATCGGAAATTTCGGGATGGTTGCGGATGATCCAGGCAATGCCGTCGGGCTTGTCCTGCCGCTTGGATACCGGGGTATAGCGCGGACCCTTGGTCCGGGTGACCTGGACCGGTGCCTTCTGCATCTTCAGGCGATACTCGGGATCGGCCTGGCCACGCTCGATCTCGTCGTTGGTCAGCTCGCCGGCATGGACCGGATCGCGCCCGGTGTACTTCGAGCCCGCCAGGTCGTCGGCCATCGCCTGGACTTCGAGGATGTGAAGGCCGCAGAATTCGGCGATCTGCTCGAAAGTAAGGCCGGTGCTATCGACGAGCCACGATGCCGTCGCGTGGGGCATCAGCGGGGTAACCTGGGTCACGAAAAGTCTCCCGTACGGGTAAGCTGGAAGCAAGTGGCGGGTATGCCAAAAACAGATGTGGCCGCCCCTTTCCGGAGCGGCCGTCGGGGCGCGATATAGGCCAAGCCCGCCGCCGGGGCAAGCGTTTGCGCGCTATTCTTCCATCGCCACGAAACC
>JANLQW010000258.1:0-13869 GCA_031368085.1 Novosphingobium sp.
CGAGCTTGCCGTCGCGCGCCGCTTGCGTAAGGTCGCGGGCATATTTCTTCATCGCCTCATAGGCGTTTTCGGCGGAAGCAGAATCCGCTGAGCGCCCGCCACGCAGGGCGGAAATCGCCGCCTCCAGCGCTTGCGGCGTAACATTCGCCGCTTTCAGCACCTGCCCCGCCGCCGTGGTGCTCGCCAGCGCCAGCGCGACCAGAATACGCTCCACTGTGACAAAGCTGTCACCCGACTTGGCGGCGATCTGCTCGGCCTGGTCGAGAATGCGCACCGCATCGTTGTCAAGCCCCGGCGCCGCCTGCGCCCCGCCGCCCGAGACGGCGGCAATCTTCGCCAGCACCTTGTCGACCTCCTCGACCGCGACCTTCGCATTGCCCCCGGCGCGCTGGATCAATCCGGCGGCCATGCCTTCATTATCCTCAAGCAGCGCTTTAAGGATATGTTCAGGGGAAATGCGTTGATGGTTCAATCTGATCGCAACGGTTTGCGCAGCTTGCAAAAAACCTTTGGCGCGGTCGGTGAATTTCTCGAGGTTCATGCGGGCAAAGCCTCCTGTGACTCGAGAGATAGTGTTGCCAATCCGCAACACAAGGGGTTGGTGTGGCGCTTTTCGCGGTGCGCTGTGCTGGACGGAAAAAGGGGAATGCCATGCGACGGATCATGTTGGGCTTAAGCGCGGGAGTGCTGGCGACGTCCGCCATTGCGCAAACCCAGAGCGCGCAGGGCGATGTCTCGGTCACCATCTACAACAACAACCTCGCGCTGGTGCAGGATGTGCGGCAGGTCAGTCTGCCGGGCGGCAAATCGCGCCAGGAATTCCCCGATGTCTCCGCCCAGATCCGCCCCGAGACGGTCACCCTGTCGGGCGAAGGCTTCGGAATAATCGAGCAGAACTTCGATTACGACCTGCTGTCGCCCTCTGCACTGATGCAGAAGGCGGTCGGCCAGACCATCACCCTGCTGCGCACCAACCCGGCGACCGGCGCCGAAACCCGTGAGCGGGCGCTGGTGCTGGCGGCCAATGGCGGGGTGGTGCTCAAGATCGGTGATCGCATCGAGATCTTGCGCGACGACGGACTGCCGGTGCGGGTGATCTTCGACGGTATCCCGCCCAACCTGCGCGCCCGGCCGACGCTGAGCGTCACGCTCGATGCCTCGCGCGCCGGGACCCGCCCCCTGACGCTCAGCTACCTCACCCCCGGCATGGCGTGGAAATCGGACTATGTCGCGCTGTTCGACGAAGTGGCGCAGCGGATCGACGTTCAGGGATGGATCACTTTGACCAACAACACCGGCACTACCTTCACCAATTCCCGCGCGCTGCTGGTGGCGGGCAATGTCGGCCAGGTGCAGCAATATGATTCATCCTTCCGCGGCCAGGGTTCGCGCCCGCGCGGTAATCGGCCGGGCACCGAAAGCGGCGGCGGCGCCCAGCTAGGTGATTTCCATGTCTATCCGATCGATGGCCGCACAACGATTGCCAATGCCCAGACCAAGCAGGTCAGCTTCCTTGATGCCTCCGGCGTTCCGGCCCGCAAGGGCTATGAATTCCGCAATGGCTGGCTGGCGAGCAGCAGCGAGGCCGAAAGCGCCGCTTCGGTGCTCAAATTCTCCAACGCGAAGGCGCAGGGCATCGGCGAGGCGCTGCCAGCGGGCACCGTGCGCGTCTATATGCGCGATGCCCGCGGCCAGGCGCAGTTCATCGGCGAGAGCGAGATTCCGCACACACCGGGCGGTTCCTCGCTGGCGCTGCGCACCGGCGATGCCTTCGATGTAAAGGTGCAACCGGTGGTCGAGAAGCGCGAGGTGGTCACTCTCGACGAGTGGGAGAAATACGCGCGCTGGAAGGTTACCTACTCTGACGGGCAGACGATGGAGGCCTACAGCGAACGTCCCAAGACCTATTACCGCACGCAGATGCGCTATATCGTCACCAATGCGAGGCCGGTTCCGGTGACGGTCGATGTCATCCAGGGCGGACTTAACAGCTGGTGGTGGTGGCGCGATCTGCGCGTGCCGGAGGAGAGCATCAAGGGTGCGCAGGACAATGCCGACGAGCGCCATTGGGAAGTGCCAGTGCCGGCCATTGGCAAGACCGAGCTGACGGTTACCTTTTTGACCCCGTGGTAAGGCCAGTGCGCGGCCTGATTGGCTGGTTGCTGCTGCTGACGGCGAGCCAGGTGCTCGCCGCCCCGCCAGTCATCCTCTCGGCCGCGCCGGACGCGGTCGCGGTCACCCTCTACCGCGACCCTGATCGCGGCCAGGGCGCGATCGACCGCGACAATCCCACGGCCTTCGCCCTGATCGCCGAAACCCGCACCGTCACCCTGCCTCCCGGCGAAGTGGTTGTGCGCTTCGAAGGCGTTGCCGGAGGGATTGTCCCACAGTCGGCGATCCTGTTTGGTACGCCCCCGCGCGAGCGCAACCGCGATGCGGCGCTGCTCTCGCAAGGCGGGCTGGTCGATGCTTTCACCGGCCAGCATGTCATCCTGCGCCGCACCGATCCCGCCACTGGCAAGCCCGACGAGGAACGCGCCCCCATCCGCTCCGCCGCCGACCGGCTTGTAATCGAAACCCCGCGCGGCGTGGAGGCGGTCTATTGCTCGGGCCTGAGCCAGACGCTGCTCTATCCCGAAGCGCCCGCGACGCTCTCTGCCAAGCCGGTGCTGTCGATGACCACCAAGGACCAGCCCGGCGGCAAGGTGACCATTACGCTCGCCTATATCGCCACCGGCTTCGACTGGGACGCGACCTACATCGGCACGCTGGCAAACGACGGCAAATCGATGGCGCTGTTCGCCTGGCTAACGATGGCCAGCGGTGATGAGACGAGTTTTCCCGATGCGAGGACTTCGGCTGTGGCCGGGCGGATCAACCGCTCCGACGCAACCCGTGACGACACCGGCCGCGATGCCCGCAATCGCGCCGCCTGGCTGAACCGCAGCAGCAGCTGCTGGCCGATGGGGACGACCAGCGACATCCGCAGTTTCGTGCCGCCGCCCGAGCAAGCCTCTGCGCAAATCGGGATGCTGATGGAAGCCGATTCCATCATGGTCACGGCCATGCGGCGCGATGAGAAAAGCATGGACAAGGCAGCCCCAGCCGCAGTCATGGCCAAATCCGAAAACCTCGGCGACCTCAAGCTCTACCGTATCCCGGTGCCGGTCACCGTCGCCGCCCGCTCGCAGAAGCAGGTCGCCTTTCTCAACAAGCAACAGATCAGGGGCCAGTTGGTATACCGCTCGCGGGTTGACGGAAATGATCCGCGAGAGCCGGAATTGCTTTTCCGCTTCCGCAACCGCAAGCAGGACGGCGCGGGCGATCCGCTGCCGGCCGGCAAGGCAGTGCTATATCAGGAAAGCAGCGCCGGGCGGATGGTGGTGGGCGAAAGCAGCCTGAGCGACAAGGCGCTCGACGAAGAAGTGGAAATGGTGTTCGGCGATGCTGCGAATGTCTCGATCGAAGCTGAAACCGTCGCGCCGGGCCAAGATGATTGGCATGATCATGTTGTCACGATCCGCAATGCCAATCCATTTCCGGTGCGTTTTGAAATCGATTTCCCGAACGGTGGAAACAGATTGTTCACGCGGCTGTCCGGCAAGCTGCTCAACAAGCCGGGCAAGCGCGTTTGGGCAGCGACGATCCCGGCCAACGGCACTACCCGCCTCACCTACCGATCGGCTGACAGCGACGAATAATCCAGCTTGGCCTCGCGCCCGGCCGCACATATCGATAGGGCAGAACCGCGCATAATCGAGGGAAATGCCATGCACCGTTTCTTGTTAGCCGTCCTCGCTGCCCTCACCCTGGCCGCCTGTGCCGTCCAGCCGCCAACGCCCATCGTCAGCGCACCGGCTCCAGCCCCGGCCGCCCAGCCTGCCCCTCTGTCCGAACTCGTCAAGGCAGTCGACATCCCCTATGAGAAATTCGCGCTGCCCAACGGGCTCACCACTATCGTCCACACCGACCGCAAGGCGCCAATAGTCGGCGTCACGCTGTATTACCGCGTGGGCTCGAAGAATGAGCCACGCGGCAAGACCGGCTTTGCCCACCTCTATGAGCACCTGTTCTTCGGCGGCTCGGAAAATGTGCCCAGTTTCGACGTGCCGCTCGAAGCCGCCGGTTCGACCGCGACCAACGGCTCGACGTGGTACGACCGCACCAATTACGTCGAAACCGTACCCAAGGGCGCGCTCGACCTGGCGCTGTTCATGGAAAGCGACCGCATGGGCCATCTGCTGGGCGCGGTCACCCAGGACAAGCTCGACAAGCAGCGGGGGGTTGTCCAGAACGAGAAGCGGCAGAACGACAACGAGCCCTACGGCCTGATGGACTACGCCATCGGCGACGGGCTGTTCCCGGTCGGCCATCCCTATCGCCACGCCACTATCGGCTCGATGGCCGATCTCGAGGCCGCCAGCCTTGGCGATGTGCGCCAGTGGTTTCGGGACAATTACGGGCCGAACAATGTCGTTCTCGTCCTGGCCGGCGATGTCGATGCGGCCACTGCCCGCCCGCTCGTGGAGAAATGGTTCGGCGACATCCCGCGCGGGTCCGAAGTGAGCGCGGTAGTGGCATCGCCCGTCGCCCTTGCGGTCCTGGCGAAGCGCGAGATGACCGACCAGGTGCCGCTCCCCCGCATTACCCGCAACTGGAGCGGGCCGGGGCTCAACCACGCCGATGCGCCCGCGCTCGATGTCGCCATGCGGGTCCTGGGCGGCCTTGCCAGCTCACGGCTCGACAACGCGCTGGTGAGAGCTGAGAAGCTGGCCGTCGCGGTCACCGCCAGCGCGCAGAGCTTCGAGCAGGTCAGCTTTTTGCAAGCGACGATGGACGTGAAGCCCGGGGTCGAGCGGGCCGCGGCGGAAGCGCGCTTCGACGCACTGATCGCCAGCTATATCGCCGAGGGGCCGAGCGAGGACGAAGTCCGCCGCGCCGCGACCGGGGCGGTCTCCGCCCAGATCGGCGCGCTGGAACAGGTCGGCGGCTTTTCCGGCAAGGGCGCGACATTGGCCGAGGGGCAGCTCTATTCGGGCGATCCCGCCAAGTACAAGGCAGACCTCGCCCGCATCGCCGCCGTCACCCCGGCGGAAGTGCGCGCCGCCATGCAGCGCTGGCTGACCCGGCCAGTGTTTGCCTTCGCCGTTACCCCGGGAACTCGCACCGAGAAAGGCGAGGCCATGGGCGGCTGGGGCGACGAGGCGGCCAGCCGCGCAGCGCGTGCCGACGCCAGGCGCCCGGCCCCGCGGTTAGCGCCCGGCCCCAAACGCGCTGCGCCGCCGATCCTGCCGGTCGCCGATCTTGCCTTCCCGGTGGTGGAACGCGCCGCCCTGTCGAACGGCATCCCGGTCGCGCTGGCCCGCCGCACCGCCGTGCCAAAGCTAATCCTCAGTCTCGATTTCGATGCCGGTTTTGCTGCCGACGCGTTCGATACGCCGGGAACCCAGGCACTGATGCTTGGCATGCTCGACGAAGGCACCACAAGCCGCGACGCGACACAAATCGCTGAGGAGCAGGAGCGGCTGGGCGCCAGCATCGCCGCCGGTGGCAGCGTCGATGCCAGCTCGATTACGCTCAGCGCCCTTACCGCCAATCTGGCACCCTCGCTGGCACTGATGGCCGATATCGTGCGCAATCCGGCCTTTGCCGATGCGGAGGTTGCCCGCGTCAAGGATCAGCAGCTCGCCCAACTTGCCCAGACGCTCGCCACCCCCCGCGCCCTCGCCGCGCGCGAACTTAACCGGGTGCTGTTCGGCCAGCATCCCTATGCCCAGCCGGGCGACGGGCTGGGCGACGCGAAGTCCCTCGCCGCGCTAACCCCGGCAGCCCTGCGCGCCGCTCACGGCAAATGGTTGCGGCCGGACACGGCGCGCATTACCGTCACCGGCGATATCGCCATGGCCCAGTTGCTGCCCCTGCTCGAAGCGGCGTTCGGCAGTTGGCAGGCCCCGCCAACCCCGAGACCGGTCAAGGATCTTGCCGCCCCGATCCCCGCGCCGCGCCCGCGCATACTCCTGATCGACCGGCCGGGTTCCCCGCAGTCGGTAATCTATGCAGGCCGGGTGCTGCCGGTGACTGGCCGCGCGCCGAACCTTGAAGCACTCGATCTGGCCAACGAGGTGCTGGGCGGCGGCTTCCTGTCACGGCTCAACCTCGATCTGCGCGAGGACAAGGGGTGGAGCTACGGCGTCTCCAGCGCAGTGCGCAGCCCGCTTGGCCCGCGCAGCTTCGCGCTCGCCGCGCCGGTCCAGGCCGACAAGACCGGCGATTCGATCCGGCTGCTGCTTGCCGACATCAAAGCCTTTCCGGCGCGAAAGCCAGTCAACGCCGAGGAACTGGGCCGCGTTACCGACGGCAATATCCGCGGATTGCCCAACAGTTTCGAAACCAATGCCCAGGTGCTCGCCGCCATCGTCCAGAACGACCGCCTCGGCCGCCCCGACGATTACTACGCAACCCTGACCGGTCGCTACCGCGCGATTGACGCCGCAGCGCTCGACAATGCGGCGCGGACATATTTGCAGGGTGAAGGCCTGACCTTCGTGGTGGTGGGAGACCGCAAACTGGTGGAGCCGCAGCTCAGGGGACTGGGTTTGCCGGTGGAGATCGCCGCCGCGCCAGAAGCGGGCAGTTGACAGCGCCGCACATCCCGCCAGAACGGCAAATCAATCCAACAGGAGGAAATCCATGTCCGTTGCCGGCAGTTACAAGATCGTCACCAAGACCCCGATGGGCGACCAGAACGGCACCTTCACCGTCAATGTCAGCGGCGCCAGCTTCACCGGCGGCGTCGCCGGCCCGCTGGGTGCGATGGACGTGCGCGACGGCAAGGTCGAGGGTAACAGGCTGACCTGGAAGATGGACATGAAGGTGCCGATGCCGATGGAACTCGACTGCGAGGCGACGGTGGACGGCGATGCGATTACGGGGAAGGTGAAGGCCGGGGCGTTTGGGTCGATGGCGATTTCGGGGGTGCGGGAGCGGTAGGCCTCTAGGCTGCCTTACCTGACCGTGATCGCTTTCTGCGTAGCGGGCACCGCCACCGCCTCGCCGAACGGCACCACCTGGATAGCGGCGTAGTCCGCGCCTTGCGGGTTGGCGTAGCAGTGGGTGCGGCGACCTTCGAGATCGACCACCCAGTAATGCCGGATGCCAGACGAAGCATAGTCGATCCGCTTGCGCCCGATGTCTTCGGCGAGCGTTGTGTTCGCGATTTCGATGGCCAGGATAATGTCGGTGGGTAGCAGATGCTTGCGCTCGCCGATATCCCTGTCGACCACCGCAATATCGGGGGCGCGGACCGTCGTGCCGGAAATTTCAACGATGGTGTCGAAATAGATTGAATAGCCAAGCGGTCGATATAGAGCTGCCAGGTCTATCGCTATATCGGCATTGCTCCTGCCGTGATCCGTGCCCGACGGTGCCATTGAGACCAGTTCCCCCTCGACCAATTCGACATGCGCATCGCCAAACCCGCCGGCAAGAATCAGGCGGATATAGCCCGCCGCGCTCATCCGATAAGGCTGCGCGCCGATAGTCGACGAAATGACAGACATCCGGTTCATCGCCGCAACAATATCACCTGCCGGGCGAAGCGCAAAGCCTAACCGGATAGCCCCTTCCGCACCGCGTCATTCACCACCTGCGGATTGGCCTTGCCCGCCATCGCCTTCATCGTCTGCCCGACGAAGAAGCCGAACAACGCTTCCTTGCCGGCGCGGTATTGTGCGACCTTGTCGGCGTTGTCGGCAAGCACCTTGCCGACCGCCGCCTCGATCGCGCCGGTATCGGAGGTCTGCTTGAGGCCTTCGCGTTCAATGATCGCCCCCGCGCCATCGCCGGTCTCCAGCATCTTTTCGAACACCTGCTTGGAAATGGTGCCGGAGATGGTTCCGTCCGCCACCAGCGCCAGTAGTTCGGCTGCCTGTGCGGGAGTTACCGGCGAATCCTCGAGCGATTTGCCCAGCCGGTTGAGCGCTCCGAACAATTCCGAGGTCAGCCAGTTTGCCGCCTGCCTGGCGACGTCCGGCCCGGTCTTGCCCTGTTTCGCCTCGCACTCGCCCAGCAGCGCCTCGAACCAGCGCGCGGTGTCGGCTTCGGCGGTGAGGATGTTGGCGTTGTAGGGCGACAGGCCGAGCGCCGTCTCATAACGATGGCGCTTGGCGTCGGGCAGTTCGGGCAGGCTCGCACGGCATTCGTCCAGAAAAGCGTCGTCGAGTTCGAGCGGCAGCAGGTCGGGATCGGGGAAGTAGCGGTAATCATGCGCGTCTTCCTTGCTGCGCATCGAGCGGGTCTCGCCCCGGTCGGGATCGTAGAGCCGGGTTTCCTGGACGATCTTGCCGCCATCCTCGATCACCGCGACCTGGCGGCGCGCTTCCTGTTCGACCACCGCCATAACGAAGCGCACCGAGTTGACGTTCTTGGTCTCGGTGCGGGTGCCCAGCTCGCCGCCTGGCTTGCGCACGCTGACATTGACGTCGGCGCGCATCGATCCCTCTTCCATATTGCCATCGCAGCTGCCGACATAGCGCAGGATGGTTCGCAGCTTGCGCAGGTAGGCCCCTGTCTCGGCGGGGGATCGCATGTCCGGCCGGCTGACGATTTCCATCAGCGCCACGCCCGAACGGTTGAGATCGACGTAGCTCATTGTCGGGTGCTGATCGTGCATCAGCTTGCCGGCGTCCTGCTCGACATGAATGCGCTCGATACCGATACTCTTGGTGGCATCCGGATTCTTGTCGTCGGGCGAAATCTCAAGTCGCCCCTCCCCAACCAGCGGATGATAGAGCTGGCTGATCTGGTAGCCCTGAGGCAGATCGGCGTAGAAATAATTCTTGCGGTCAAACCGGCTCCACCGGTTGATCGGCGCATCGATTGCCATGCCGGTGCGCACCGCCTGGCGGATACACTCACGGTTGAGCACCGGCAGCATGCCGGGCATGGCGGCATCGACCAGCGACACCTGCGAGTTTGGCTCCGCTCCGAATTCGGTGGCGGCACCGGAGAAGAGCTTGGATTTGGAGACAATCTGGGCATGAACTTCCAGGCCGATCACGACCTCCCATTCGCCGGTTGCACCCTGGATGCGGTATGTGGATTCGGTCATGGGTCGGCCTTGTCGGGAGTAATCAGCGGCACCGAAGGGAAATAGGATCGGTAGAAACGGGGGTCGCGGGTTAGAATGCTTGCTCTTGCCGTGAAGGCATGACCGCCGATGAAGAAGTCGGGCAGAACGAGCCTAGCTGTCTCGCGCCGCTCCTTGTAGGCGAGGAATGCCGTTCCAGCCTCGAAAGCGCCCACGCTGGATATCGGTTCAAACTCGATTTCGAATGCTGAAAGATGCTCCTCGAACGTCTCGATCGATCCCATTCGCGGCGCCACCTCGGCAAATGCTATTTGATTGACGACCATTCGATTCTCGGCGGCCAACGAAACGAGCCGGTCGATCGACCAACCCCGCCATTCCTGTTCTATTTTTTCCAGAACGTCGATCAGGATGTTGGAATCGACAATGATCACGGCTCCCAATCGCCTCGCAGCCACCGCATGTATTCGTCGGTGGTCATTCCGCCGAGAGAAATCGAACCCTGTGCTGATTCGAGGGCGGCGCGGATGCGCGCTTTGCGCTCCTCGCGGGTTTCGCCGGATGGATCGCCTTTGGAAATCGTCACGCGCCCGTCCGCGTCACGGTCGAAGCGAACCAAGTCGCCCGGCTTCATGCCCAGCGCTTCGCGAACGTCCTTCGGGATGGTCACCTGCGCCTTTGAAGTCAATTTGTGCTGGATGCTCATCCGTCGGTATTACTCGATAGAAGTAATACCGTCAATCACCACCACCTCTCCGCCCGCGCGACAAACCCCGCCCGCGTTTCAATCGCCAGCCCTGCGTTCAAAACGGCCTGCTCATCGAACGGCCGCCCGATCAGCTGCAATCCCAGCGGCAGCCCTTCGCGGTTCAGCCCCGCCGGGACCGACATTGCCGGCAGCCCCGCCAGCGAGGCCGGCACCGAGAACACATCGTTAAGATACATCTCCAGCGGATCGGCACTCTTTTCCCCCAGTGCAAAGGCGGCGCTCGGTGCCGTCGGGGCGAGGATCACGTCGCATTGGCTGAAGGCATTCTGGAAGTCGCGCGATATCAGCGTGCGGACTTTCTGCGCCTGGGTGTAATAGGCGTCGTAGAAACCGGCCGAGAGCACGTAGGTGCCAATGAGGATGCGGCGCTTGACCTCGGCTCCGAAGCCCGCAGCCCGGGTGGCGGCGTACATATCTTGCAGACCGGCACCCCCCCCAGATTCTTTGGCAGGCAGCTCGCGAAGGCCGTAGCGCACACCGTCATAGCGAGCGAGGTTGGACGAAGCTTCGGCCGGGGCGATGATGTAATAGGCCGGCAGCGCGTATTTGCTGTGCGGCAGGGTGATGTCGACAACTTGCGCGCCGGCGTCCTTCAGCCAAGCGATGCCCTGTTGCCAGCTTTTGGCGACATCCTCGTCCATCCCGTCGAGCCGGTATTCGCGCGGGATGCCAACTTTTTTGCCCTTCAGATCGCCGCTGAGCCCCGCCTCCCACTGCGGCACCGGCAGATCGAGGCTGGTGGCGTCCTTGGGATCGAAACCGGCCATCGCCTCCAGCATGATCGCGCAGTCGCGGACATCGCGCGCCATCGGTCCGGCCTGGTCGAGCGAGCTGGCGAAGGCGACGATGCCCCAGCGCGAGCAGCGGCCATAGGTCGGCTTGATCCCGCAAATGCCGGTGAAGGCGGCGGGCTGGCGGATCGAGCCGCCGGTGTCGGTCCCGGTCGCCGCCGGGCACAGCCGCGCGGCTATAGCCGCCGCGCTGCCGCCCGATGAGCCGCCAGGCGCGAGCGGCGCATTTCCGCCATCGCTGCGCCGCCACGGCGAGATGACATTGCCGAAATAGCTGGTCTCGTTCGACGAGCCCATGGCGAACTGGTCGAGGTTGAGCTTGCCCAGCATCCCCGCGCCGGCGTCCCACAGCTTCTGGGAAACCGTGCTTTCATACTCAGGCGTGAAGCCTTCGAGGATGTGGCTTGCTGCGGTCGTTTGAATGCCCCGGGTGGCGAACAGATCCTTCATCCCGATCGGCACGCCGGCAAGCTTGCCGAGGGGCTTGCCGGCAGCGCGGTCCGCATCGACCTTGGCGGCGGCTTCCAATGCGCGTTCGGGTGTGGCGACGATGAAGGCGTTCAGCGCGCCTTGTGCGGCGGAGACATTGGCATTGAAGCCTTCCGCGACCTCGCGCGCGGTGAAGTCCCCATCGGCAACGCCTGCGCGAATCGCAGCGACGGTGAGATCAGTGAGCTGTGTCACTCAATCACCTTGGGCACGCCAAAGAATCCATGCTGCGCCGCCGGGGCATTGGCCAGCACCGCATCGCGCTTGCCGCCGCCGGTCAGCGGATCGGCATCGATGACATCGGGGCGCAGGCGCAGGTGATTTTCGATCACCGCAGTCATCGGCTCGACGCCGGTAACATCGACCTCGCCAAGCTGTTCGATCCAGGCGAGAATGCCGTTAAGTTCGGGCACCATCGCCGCGATCTCGTCATCGCCCAGCTTGATGCGGGCCAGCGCCGCGATCTTGGCGACGGTGGCGGTATCGACCGACACGCGTTTATCCTCAGCGCGCGCCTGGCGACTGCGGGCCGCCAGGGCCGCCGCCAGGGATAGGGGGGGTGGGGACACCGCTGCCGCCGGGCGCGCCGCCGCCCTGCTGCATCTGTTGCATCATGCGTTGCTGCTCCTCGATTTCCGCGCGGCTGCGAAAATCGAGCAGCTCGATCTCAAAGGTCAAGTTGGTGTTCGGCGGAATCTCGCCCGCAGCCTTGTTGCCATAGCCCAGTTCAGAGGGAATCAGGACCTTGTACTTGCCGCCGCGCTGCATCTGCTCGAGCGCCTTGACGAAGCCGGGAACTACACCGTCGAGGGGAAGCACCGCCCGCTGCGCCTGGTCGAACACCTTGCCGCCAGGCAACGTACCCGTGTAATTGATCAGCACGACATCGGCCGTCGTCGGCGACACGCCGGTCCCCGCTTTCAGCGTCGTCACCTCTACCGCCGCCGGCATTGCCGCCCAGGCCACGCCACCCGCGACAAGCACCGCCGCAGCGACCCCGATCCACAGTTTTCCAAGCGAACCCCGGGCAATCGGCTGGAGCGGTACGCGGGTAATCTCGGTCATCGGAAAATTCCTGCTGGGACACGCAAAAGGGCGCGAACTTTAATTCGCGCCCTCATGGCTTAACGCATTGACGCAATCAAGTATCTGGGTTGACGACCTTCCCGGGCGGAAAGCCGGTGCCCACTTTACCTGGAAAGTCTATTTGGCGCCGTCGCGCTCCAGCCGCTTGCGCTCCAGCTTGCGGGCGCGGCGGACAGCGGCGGCCTTTTCGCGCGCGCGCTTCTCGGACGGCTTTTCGTAGTGACGGCGCAGCTTCATCTCGCGGTAGACACCCTCGCGCTGCAGCTTCTTCTTAAGCGCGCGAAGGGCCTGGTCGACATTGTTGTCGCGGACGAGAATTTGCATAAACCGACATACCTCATGAGCGAAGGCCAGAACCCCGCCTGCATCGCGGGGGAGTGCCTTGAATCGAACGAAAAAACAGCCCCGAATCCATGAAGGTTCGGCTCCAGTTGAGGGGCCGCTAGCAAACGGGCGGATGAATGGCAATCCCGAACCTTCTCAGAAGCCTTCCGCGAGGAACGATGCGCCGCTTTCATATCGACGCTTCCCCGTCTAATGCGCAGGCAATGGAACAGCCCTCCTTTCTCGCTGCCTCGGTCTACGTTGCCCTCGGCGGGGGCCTCGGCTCATGGCTGCGCTATGGAGTTGGGCGGCTGATCGGTGCCTCCGCATTCCCCTCGGCGACCCTCGCCGTCAATATCGCGGGCAGCTTCGCAATGGGTTTGCTGGTGGGCTGGCTGGCGCGAAGTGGCGAGGATAGCGAGGGCTGGCGGTTACTGCTGGGTGTCGGCGTGCTGGGCGGCTTCACTACCTTTTCCGCCTTCAGCCTCGATATCGTCACTCTCGTCCAGCGGGGCGCGATTGCACTGGCGGTTCAATACATTGCCTTCTCGCTCGCCGGAGGGATCGCCGGGCTGATCGCCGGGCTTACGCTGATGAGGGCCGCAGCATGATCCTGAGGCAGGCTCAAGACGATCACGTCCACCAGTCCACTGTCCAGGCCGACGGAGTCCGACAATTTGTCGTCGCAGACGACGACGGGGGGATCCGGCTCGACCGCTGGTTCAAGCGCCACTTGCCGCAGATCGGCTTCGCTACCGTCAGCCGCTGGGCACGGACCGGGCAGATCCGGCTCGACGGCAAGCGCGCCGCCGTGGAAGACCGGATCGCAACCGGGCAGATTGTCCGGGTGCCGCCGGGGGGCACGTCAACGCCCGAGCGTGAGGCCAACCCGCGCAAAGAACTCTCCGAGGCGCAGATCGCCCAAGCCGAAGCCATGGTGCTGACCCAGGACCGCGCGGCGATCGTGCTCAACAAGCCGCCGGGCCTCGCCACGCAAGGGGGCACCGGCACCAGGGAGCATGTCGACCAGCTGCTCGATGCTTATGCGCCTGACGGACCCCGCCCTCGCCTCGTCCACCGCCTCGACAAGGATACCAGCGGCGTATTGCTGATCGCCCGCACCCCGGGCAGCGCCGCGTTCTTTTCGAAACGCTTTTCGACCCGCTCGGCGCGCAAGTTCTATTGGGCGCTGGTGACGGGGGTGCCCGATATCGAGGACGGGCTGATCGAACTCCCGTTGGCCAAGCAGCCCGGGAGCGGCGGCGAGAAGATGATGCTCGATGAAAGCGAGCACGGCCAGATCGCCCGTACCCGATATCGCG
>JANLQW010000084.1:0-15896 GCA_031368085.1 Novosphingobium sp.
AGCGGGATCGACTGCACGCCTATCTGGCCGGGAACTTCGGTGTTTTCGGTGATGTCCATCTTCACGATGCTGACCTTGTCGCCCAACTCATCACTGATTTCCTCCAGTGCGAGGCCGATCATCTTGCAGGGGCCGCACCAGTCCGCCCAGAAATCGACAAGGACGGGCTTGTCGGATTGCAGTACATCGGCGGCGAAGCTGGCGTCGGTGACGGCTTTGGTCGGCATGCAGGATCTCCTTTTCGCAATGAACCTATCTAGGGCGGCAGGTCGGGAAGGCATCGGCTGCGCGTAAAATCATTCCACAGCCCCAAGCAAGTCCTGCTTGTGCCGAGCCAGGACTTCATCCGGTAAGGCGATGAGCTGCGGCGTCTGCGTATAGAGCAGCGCCGCCTCCACCCTGCGCCCAGGATAGGTCGCCTCAAGCGCGGCGGCATAGGTGGCCATCTGGCGCAGGACTGCGGCAGGCACGTCCTCCAGCCGCGCGGGCGGGCGGCGGGCGGTCTTGAAGTCAACCAGGCGGATGCGGTCCTTGCCGATCAGCAGCCGGTCGATCGTCCCCGCCACCACCCGCTCGCCAACCAGCGCGGCGATCGGCACCTCTGCCAGCGCATCGGCAGAAAAAAGCTCCGCCCAATCCGGGTGCTCGATGGCTGCCACAGCCTGGGAAACGTATAGCTCGCAATCTGCGGTATCGATTTCAGGCGCGTTCCTCGCCAGCCAGCGCGCGCCGGCGGCGTAGCGCTCGCCAGCCGGCACCGCAGGCAGCCGCTCGAGCAGCTTGTGGACCAGCACCCCCCGACGCGCCGCTATTGCGCTTGTTCCGGGCGCAAACGGCGGGTCGGCGGTGACGTCCTCGCCAAGCGAAGACGGCGCGAGCGGGCGGGGAGGACGCGGCTCGGCGGCGACTGGTGCCCGCATCCAGACCGGCAGCGGCTCGGGCAGCGGCAGTTCCGCAGGCTTTTCCAGCCGGGGGGGAAACGCAGGCGCGTCCCCCCAATCGAGCCGCGAACCCCATAGGGAATCCTCGGTCCACTCATCCGCCGCGAACATTCTGCGCAGCCGGGCGTACCAACTCCCGGTTGCCGGCTCCTTCTCCTTCACTCCAAGTGCGCCGCCGATGAACAGGGCCTCCTCCGCCCGCGTCATTGCCACGTAGAGCAGCCGCCAGTGCTCCTGCTCGTTGGCGCGCTCGGCAAGCGCCTGCGCCTCGGCAATGCGGCCGACCCGCTCTTCCTTGCGCAGGCCGGGCAGCGGAATGAAGCGCTGGTCCGGCGCGGCGGGATCGGCGAGGTCGAGCTTCTCGGGGATACCCTTGGCGGGATCGCCGGTGGCATCGGCCAGGATGACGATCGGCGACTGCAACCCCTTGGCGCCGTGCACGGTCATCACCCGCACCAGCCCGGCGGCGTTGTCCGCCTCGCGCTTCAGTTCGCCCTCGCCGGCATCGAACCACGCCAGAAATCCCGCAAGGCTGGGGGTGCCGGCCATGGCATAGGCATGAGCGGCGTTGAGCAATTCGTCGATCGGATCATGCGCTTCGCGTCCCAGCCGGGCGATCAGCTTGCGCCGCCCCAGCCAAGGCCCGACCAGCAGCCAGTGCAGCAACGCTTGCGGCGGCTCGTAATCGGCGAGACGCAGCACTTCGTTCAGCTGTGCGACAGTCGCCGCGACATCGGGATGTGAGGCACGGCGCAAATGATGCCACAGCGTGACACCGCCCTTGTTGTCGTGCGGACTGCGGTACCCATACGCCAGCAGCTGCTCCTGACTCCAGCCGATCAAGGGCGATACCAGCAGCGCGGCAAGGTTGAGATCGTCGAGCGGCTGGGCGGCAAAGCGCAGCGCCGCAACCAGATCGCGCACCGCCAGCGGCGCGCCGAGCCGCAGCCGGTCGACCCCTGCCACCGGCACCCCCACCGCATGCAGCCGTGCAACGATCAGACCGGCAAGCTCGCGCCGCTTGCGCACCAACACCATGATGTCGCCCGGGCCAGCCCGGCGCTGGCCGCCTTTCACCAGCGGATATCCGGCGACCATCCATTGCTTTATCTGGCGCGCGATCTGGTCGGCCATGCGGCGTTCGGGCTTGGATAGCGGGCTTTCGCCGCCTTCGTCCTCCTCGCCCTCGTCGCCCTGCTGCTGCCCGACCGGGCGCCACAGCGCGACATAGCCGGGGCGCTCCTCGCCAACGTGGAGTTCGGGGGGGCGGTCCAGACCGAAACTGGCATGGCCGAGATAGCCGATCGCCTTGTCGACGAAATCTAGCACCGGCTGGAAAGTCCGGAACGAGCGGTCCAGCCCCAGTTCGAGCAGTTCCTGCGGGCGAAAACTGCTCCGCAAAGGCGCGGCGTTATCGGCCGCGCCCTGCATGAAACCCTTCACCCGCTCGGACGCCAGCCTGAAGTTCTCCGGGCTGGTCCCCTGAAAGCGGAAGATCGCCTGCTTGTAGTCGCCGACGACAAACAGCGTCCGCATGATCTCGCCGCGCTGGCCGATGCCTGAGAAGAACTCCTGCGTCAACGCATCGATGATCCGCCACTGCGCCGCATTGGTATCCTGCGCCTCATCGACGAGGATATGATCGAAGCGGCGGTCTAGCTTGTAGCCGATCCACTGCGCATAGTCGGAATTTGTCAGCAGCGCGGCGGCGGTGCGGATCTGGTCGTCGAAGTCGATCAGCCCCTCGCGGCGCTTGGCCTCGTCCCAGGCGAACGCGAAAGCGCGGCCGAGGCGCAATGCGGGGACGAGCCGCTCGCACAGGCCTAGCAGCGCGCGCATCTCGCGGACGCGCAGCATGCACTGCAGCACCGCCTCGGCCGCCTCGCCGAAGGCTTCCTCGAATTTCTCCAGCGACTTCTGGTCTTTCACCGTATCCTTCTGAGTGAACAGCACCTTGTACAAGGCATCGAGCGCGATCAGCCGCGCACCCGGCTCCGCGCTCAGCCAATCGGCAATGACCGGGCGGCCGGCCTGCCCCTTGATGCCGTTCCACTGGCCATAGGCCGACAGGCAGCAACGCAGGGCGTCGGTAGCGAAGGCGTCGTCGCCGCACAGCGCCGCGACATGGGCTTCTTGCGAACCCGGCGGCAGGCCGAGCAGCCGCTCGACATGGCCGCGCAGCGGTTCCTGCCAGCCGCCGGGACCGAACCATGCCTCGCGCGCCTCGGCGCAGCGGAGCAGCCAGCCCTCGACCTCGCCCGGCCCCATCCGCAGGCTGAGGTCGGCCAGCGCCTGCAGCAATTGCGGATCGCCGAGCGGTTCCTGCTCTGCTTCAACAAGCAGCTCGGCGAGGACTTGCCGCTGGAGCAGCAGCCGGTCGCGATCATCCATCGCACGCGAACCGGGAGCCAGCCCCGCCTCGAGCGGAAAGGCGCCGAGCAGCCACTGCGAGAAGGCGTGGATGGTATCGATCCTGAGTCCGCCGCCGGGACAATCGAGGACGCTGGCGAACAGCGTGCGGGCGCGGGCGAGCGCCTCCGGGCCGATTTCGGCGCCGATCGCCTTCAGTTCCGCCGCCAGCCGCGCATCGTCGAGCCGCACCCAATGCGCTAGCCGGTCGTTGATCCGGCTCGCCATTTCGGTGGCGCCGGCCTTGGTGAAGGTGAGGCAGAGGATCTGCGAGGGTTCCACCTCCGGCCGCAGCAGCAGCCGCAACACGCGCGATGACAGCACTTGCGTTTTGCCGGTGCCGGCCGAGGCCGACAGCCACACCGTCCGGTCCGGCGCGACCGCGAGCCTCTGGTTGCCGTACAGCGGCAGGGCTTTGGGCGGGGCGCTCATGCCTCGTTCGCCTCTTCCTGGGTGAGGTGCGGCAGCCATTCATCGAGCCGCATCAGCTGGTCGAAATCATTATAGCCGCCGATGTCGGGATTGAGCCGGGCGGTGAACGGGTCGCTGCCGAGGATCCAGCGGTCGATGGCCTGGGTGAGATAGCCCTCAGTGACGCCGAGAAATTCCTCTTTGACAACGCCGTCCGCCCGGTCGGTCTTGAACGGGCTTTCGACAAAGCCGAACTGGTCCTCTCCTTTGCGCTTGGGGTCTTTAGCCAGCGACCAATATTCGAACTCGGTCGGACTGCCCGAGGCTTCCTTGAAGCCGCCTCGATCTGCGATCAGCCCGATCAGCCCGAGCTGTAGCGAAAACCCCTTCTTGACCATGGCGCGCGAGGGCGGCTTGCCGGTCTTGTAGTCGACCACAGCGAGGCCGCCGTCGGCGAGCCGGTCGATTCGGTCGGCACGGCCGTGGATGCGCACGCCGCGCCAGGGCATGTCCCCGCGCACTTCGCTGGCCAGCACAATGCGGCCTTCATCTTGCAAGCGGACGATCTGGTCGTCGATCCAGACGAGCGCCTTGAGCAGCCGCGGTCTCCATAGCCCGCGCATCAACGGATGGGCGTTCATCGCATCAAGCGTTTCGCCGGCGATCGGCAGCAGCTCGCCCGGCTTGCCGCCGGCCTTGTGCCAGGCATCGAGGATGGCATGGACCGCCGTGCCCTTCCACGCCGCGCTGGGTTCCTCGTCCAACCCATCGAGCCGCCGCAACCGAAGGATCGCGCTGGCGTAGAACTGATAAGGATCGCTGCGCAGCCGGTCTAGCCCGGTGACCGAGATGTCGACCAGCCGCTGTTCGGCGCTCGGGAGCGGCTTGGGGCGCGGATAGGGGAGCGCGGGCGGGGCGTCGTCGATCAGCTGGGCCAGCCGCAGGGTCTCGGTCTCGACATGCTGGGGTGCCTGATCGCCCAGCATCGCCTTGATCCGCAGGACAAAGCGCGAGGGGATGACCGGCGCGCCCTCGTCGCGCAGCGCCCAGCTCAGCACCACTTCGGGCGCGCCGAGCGCGGCGGCGAGATCGTGCGCGGCAAGGCCGATGCGGAAATCCGCCCCCGGCACACCGAGCGCACGCAGCACGGCGGGGGGCAGCAGCGGATCGGGCGCCGGGCTGGCCGGCCAGACCCCCTCGACCAGCCCGCCGCAGATGACGAGGTCGGCGCGCGCCATGCGGGCCTCAAGCAGACCATACACCGCAACTCGCGGATGCCCGCCCCACGGCGGCCGCACCGAAATGCGCTCCATCGCATCGCGCAGCACGGCGTGGAGTTCGCGCCGGTCGAGCCGGGTATCAGCAGCCCGCGCAGCCTCGCGCAGCTCTTCGACGAAGCTCGCCAGCGCCCGGCCGTCGGCGCTACCCCACAGTGCCTCGCCGCACAGGGCCTCGGCCGAGGCGGCCAGTGTATTGAGCATGGCGGCCAGCGGGGGATTCTCCCCCAGAGCAAAAATCGGCGCGAGGATCGCCTCTACCTCGGCCCACCACTCGCCCAGCCTTTTGCCGTCTGCCAACTCGCGCAGCGGCCCAAGCCCGGGCGCCGGGCGCGGACCGCGCAGCGCCAGATCGAACGCGCGGGCCTTGTCGAGCCAGGCCGGCCGGGCCTCGCCCGCGCGCGCCAGCGGGTGCGTCAGCAGGGCAACCAGCGGCACCGGCGCGGCGTCTTCGGCGAGCACTTCGGCCAGCAGCAACAGCACGCGCCCGGCTGCGGTCTGCGGCAGCGGACGACCGGCGGTGTCGTCGGCCTCGATCCCCCAGCGCCCCAGCTGCGCCACGACCCGCGCCGCCAGCGCCCGGTCGGGCGTGATCAGCGCGGTGCGTTTCTCCGGCACCGCCAGCGCCTCGCGGATGAGGATGGCGATCGCCTGCGCCTCCGCGCCAGGATGGACGCTTGCCATCAGCCGGACGCCGGCAAGGCGGCGCTGGTCCGCCGCCAGCCCGGCCCAGCGCGCGCTCGGCGCCGGCGGCAGAAACAGGTTCGAGATGGCCCGGCTGCGAGCCGGCGGCGCAGCGCCAAGCCCGGCGCGGTGCCATGGCCGCACCTCCCCGCGCGCCACCCCCATCCGGTTAAGCAGCAGCTTAAGGTGATATTGCGGATGGGTGACGGCATCTTCACGGGCAATCGGCGGATCGTCCGGGCTGCCCGGCATGCCGGCGGTGCCCAGCGCGGTCCAGATATCTTCATCCAGCGCCAGGTCGAGATCGGGCAGGATCACCGCCCCATGCGGCAGTTCGGACACCACCCGCAGCAACCGCGCGAGCGAGGGCGATGCGCTGGTGACGCCCGCAGCCACCACCGGATGCGGCGGGGGTGAAGCCTGCCAGCGCCACGCCGCGTGATCGAACAGCAGGTTCCGCCGCGCCGGAGCATCGACTTCGCCGCGCTCCTCCAGTTCGGCCAGCCACAGCGCCTGCACCATGGCGAAGCTGCGCGCCGCGCGCCGCCAGTGCTCGGACAGCTCGCCGACGATGCCGATGATGCGGTCCTGCAGCAGCTCCTGCGGGCCGATCCCTTCGATCAGCAGCCGGTCCATCGTCCGGCCTATCTCAAATGCACGGCGCAGCAGAGCCGCCCCGCTGGCAGCCGTCCCGCCAACCCCCTCGTCCTCGACTTGCGCCAGGAGCGCGGCGAGGCGCAGCCAGCGGCGGACAGGATCGGCGGCGGGGGGAATTTCGGCGCCGGCACCAAGCGTGTCGAACAGCGGACCTAGCGTCTCGTCAAGATCGAGATCGCCGACCACCGCCATGCGCGGCAACAGCAGGCCGCCGCCCGATAGCCGCACGAACGCCTCAGTCACGGTGCGCGCGGCGCGGCGGCTTGGTAGCAGCAGGGTCAGCCGGGCCAGGCCGAAATCGGGCTCCGAGTAGCGCGGGATCAGTCCGGCGACCAGCGCGTCGGCAAAGCCGCGATGCGCAGCAATTGCATAAACACTGGGACCGGGACGTTCAGCCACCGGCCAGGGCGGCCTCGGTCGGAGCGATGGCCGACGGATTGCCGACTTCGAACCACACACCGGTATGCGCCAGCCCGAACAGCCGCCCTTCGCCAATCGCCCGCTCCCACAGGAGATTGGTGGAAAACGGCTTGTCCGGTGCCTCGCGCAGCAGGCGGTGCGAGACGATCTGGATACCGGTGTAGATATAGGGCGCAATCCGCTCTGGCCGGCGGCGAATGATGCGCCCCAGCGGGTCAAGGTGAAAATCGCCCTTACCGGCATAGTTCTGCGCCCGCTTGTGCGAGACCACCAGCAGCAGCGCGTCCATCGCCTCGGGCCGCCAGGCGTCGGTCAGTTCGCGGAAGACATTGCGGGGTCCATCGAGCCAGATGTTGTCGCTGTTGAGGCAGAAAAACGGGTCAGGCAGGTGCGGCATGGCCCGGATCATGCCGCCGCCGGTTTCCAGCAGCTGCGCGCGCTCGTCCGAGATGGTGATCGCCGGTATACCTTTGCGCAGCAGCACATGCGCCTCCAGCGCATCGGCGAGATAGTGCACATTGACGACTGCTCTCGCCACTTTGGCCTGGGCCAGCGCATCCAGACTGTAATCGATCAGCGGCTTGCCCGCGACCCGCACCAGCGGCTTGGGCTGGTTTGCGGTAAGCGGCCGCATCCGCTTGCCCAGGCCCGCAGCCATGACCATCGCAGTGTCGGAGGCGAGCGGGCTGCGAGAGTTCATACCGCGTAGCTGCCGCCGCCAGCCGCGCGCAATTCTGCCGGGATATTGCTGTCGAACCACGCCGCCACGGGCGCCAGTGCCGGATGGGCGAGATCGCGCTCCATCAGCGCCCACACCCGAGGGATCATTTCAAGGTAGCGGGGCTTGCTGTCGCGCTTCCACAGACGGACGAAAATGCCGACAATCTTGGCGTTGCGCTGGGCGCCGAGCCGGGCGTAGTCGCCGAGAAATTCCTCCTGCGAAGCACCGCTCGCCCGCACATAATGGTCGAACATCTCGGCCTCCAGCGCTGGCGTAACATTGCGGCGCGCATCCTGTAGCAACGATACCAGGTCATAGGCGGGGTGACCCACCAGCGCGTCCTGGAAATCAAGCAGGCCTTGCTTGTGCAGCGCGCCGAGCAGCATGATGTTCTCGGCATGATAGTCCCGCAGCACCGTCACCCCCGGCCGCTGGCGCGGCAGCAACGGGGTCAGCGCCGCTTCCCAGGCTTCGGCATAGGACGCCGCATCGATCGTCAGGTTTTGCGCCGGGCAATACCATTCGACGAACAACCCCGCCTCGCGCTGATATTCGCGCAGATTGTAACCCAGGAATGGCCCCGGCGGCAGACGGTGAAGGGCGACCAGCGCATCGACGGCGGCGCTATAGACGGCGGTTTCGTCGTCCGGCCATTCGTCCAGGTAATCGCGCATCCGCGCCTCGCCGAAGTCTTCGATCAGCACCAGCCCGCGCGGCTGATCTTCAGCCAGGATATAGGGTGCGCGCATGCCGTTGGCATCGAGCCATTTCGCCGCCCGCAGGTAAGGCGCGGGGTCCTCGTTGGGCGGCGGCGCGTCCATCAGCATGGCTGTGGCATCGCCGCGCCGCACCCGGAAATAGCGCCGAAACGAAGCATCGCCCGCCAGCGGTTCGATCGCCGATCCGGCCCAGCCGGCGGATGCGAGAAAGGCGTCGAGGCCCTCGGGTAGAGTTACGAACATGGCAGCCGCCCTAGCCAATCGGCACCCGGCTCGACAATGGCGATCCGGCCGGGTGCACAGTTATTCGGCGCAAATTCCAGGATAATCGACAGGCAAGCAGGTTCATCGCTGAAACCGCCGGCCAGCTCGGGCCATTCGGCGATCAGCGCGCGCCCTTCGCGGTAATCGTCGAGCCCGAGTTCAGCGGCCTCTTCAGTCCGGACCAGGCGGTAGAAATCGGCGTGTACCACCGGCAGGCGAACGCCAGGCGGATCGTAGACCTCGACTATAGCGAAGCTGGGTGAAGGCACTTCGCCCGGATGGCCCAGCGCGGCGATAACGGCGCGGGCCAGCGTTGTCTTGCCGGCGCCCAGGCTGCCTGACAGGGCAATAACATCGCCCGGCCGCAGCGCGGCGGCGATTGCCCCGCCGAACCGCTCCATGGCGGCGAGATCGGGTAGCTCCAGCCTCACGGCAGGTCGATGATCGCGGCGGTGCCCTGCCCCGGCTCGGAATGCAGCTCGAGGCTGCCGCCGTGTGCTTCGATCAGCTGCCGGGCGAGCGGTAATCCAATGCCCTGGCGCCGTGCTGCCGTCTTTCCGTCCGCGCCGACCTTGAGACCACCAAGCGCGCGGGCGAGTGCCGCCGCCTCCATACCTGGGCCATTGTCTGAGATGGCAATGCGGGCATGCGCTTTGCGGCGGGCGAGATCGACCAGGATCCGGCCGCCAGGCGGCGTTGCAGCAATGGCGTTGTCGAGCAAATGGCCGATCGCCCGGCCCAGCCGGCGCGTATCACCAGTAATCCGGCCGGAGCCCTTGTTTCCGCGCAAATCGAGCGTCAGCCCGGCCTCGCGGATGCGCTTCGCCCGTTCTTCGACAAGGCCGGTGACGAACGGCAGAACGTCGATATCCTCTCGTGCCAGCGGCAGCAGGCCGGCCTCGCTCTGCGCCAGGTCGAGCACGCTTTCGATCTGCTCGCCAAGCCGCTCCACCGACGACAGAATATCGCCGACATACTCGCGCCCCTGCTCGCTCAGCTCACCGCCCAGCCCTGCCTGGAGCAATTCGGCAAAGCCGCCGATCGAGGTGAGCGGCGTGCGGAATTCGTAGCTCATGTTGGCAAGGAAGCGCGTTTTGATGGCGTCGGCCTCGATCAGTGCGGCATTGCGCTCCCGCAGCGCCGCTTCGGCCTTCTGCGAATCGGTGATGTCGAGCACGGCGAGCAGTCCGTTGCCGTCGGGCAGCGGCACGCCGGTGTACCGCAGCGTCCGGCCATCGGTGAGGGCAATGCGGCCCCCGGTCTGCTTGCGATCTAGCGTCGCCGCGCGCACCGCATCGCCGATCTTACCGGCAAGCGCCGCCCGCTGGAGTCGCGGCGCGATCCGTTCGAGCAGCGCCTCGACATGCGGATGGGTGTCGAGGAACTCGCTGTCGAGACCCCAGTCACCAGCAAATCGCCGGTTCCACAGCTGCATCCGGCCGTTGGGCGCGAACACGGCGACGGATTCGAACAGGCTGTCGAAGGTCGCCGTGCGGGTGCGCAACAGGGTGTCGCGGTTGGCTGACAGCTGCAACTCCTCAGTGCGGTCCTCGGCGATCACCAGCAACCCGCCATCGGGCATCGGCTGCGCGACAATCCGCAGATGCGTGCCATCGCCCAGCGCCCAGGCCTCGTCCTGCGCCTCGCTGGCGGCGAACCACAGTGCCTTTTCGCGCCGCCACTCGGGAAAGTCGCGTGCTTCCGGCACCCGGCCCGCGTCACGGGCGATGTCGAGCAATCCCTCGAAGCTGGGCGGGTGCTGCATTGCCGCAGGGGTCAGTCCGAAGATTCGCTGGAAAGGCTGGTTGGCGAAGGCGAGGTGCCGCCGGGCGTCGAATTGGGCGACACCGGCGGACAGCTGATCGAGCATCGAGCGCTGCGCCTCACGGAAAGCGCGCAAGGACCGGCTGAGGTCTTCCATGTCCTCGACATCGACGGCGTAGCCGGCGATACCCTCGTCACCGAGCGGCAGATCGCTGACTCGCAGCATCCGGCGCTGGCCGCCGATTGTCGCCATGACCATGCGTTCGACCGGCAGCTTGCTCTCGGCTGCCCGCAGCGCCACCTGCGCCGCGCTTTGGCCGTCAACGCTTTCGATCAGCTCGGTCCCCTGCTCGACCACGCCCTCGGCGCTCGTCCCGGCAACTGCGTTGACATAGGCGGTGTTGACCAGGCGAAGCTTGCCGCCTGGCGCGCGGAACCACATCGGCATCGGCGCTGCCTCGATCAGCGAGACCAGTGCGGTGAAATCGCTGCGGGCGCGGGCCGATTCCGTGCGCAGCTTGACCAGTTCGCTCTCGCTGTCGCTGAAATCGAACACCCAGACCAGCGCCGCGCCGCCCGGCGAGACTTCCGGATCGGCAAGGTGGCCGCGCAGCGACAGGCTGCGCCGTGAGCCGCGCGGGGTCACCACCATGCGGAACGGCGCTGCCGTTCGTTGCGTGCGCCGCACCGCTTCGCCGAGTTCGGCCAGCTGATCGCCAGCCAGCCCTCCGCCCTTGCCTTCCAAACCGCCAGCATCAAGTTCCGTGAGATATTGCGGAACCGCGTCCAGTCCCAGCCAGCCGGCAAGCCGGTGCGGTGCCTCGATCCGGCCATCAACCCTGACCAGCAGGGGCAGCGCCGGCGACTCGTCGAGCATTCGGGCGAGCCGCCGGGCCTGACGCTGCTCCGACGATCCGCGGCGCGCCTTGCGCCGGGCGGTAAGGATCGCGGAACCCGCCGCCAGCATCCAGGCAGCGAGCAGCAGGCCGATCAGAACAAGCGCAGTCGGGGAGAGGATCATCGCGCCTTCGCTATGCGGGCGAAGGGCGGAATACAATCTCCTTCGACGGGTTCAGCGCCTCAATACCTGTAGTGATCCGGCTTGAAAGGCCCTTGCGGCGAAACGCCGATATAATCGGCCTGCTTCTTGCTCAGCGTCGTCAGCTTGACGCCCAGCTTGTCGAGATGCAGCGCCGCCACCTTCTCGTCGAGATGTTTGGGCAGGACGTAGACCCGATTCTCGTATTCGGCGTTCTTGGTGAAGAGTTCGATCTGCGCCAGCACCTGGTTGGTGAAGCTGGAGGACATCACGAAGCTAGGGTGGCCGGTGGCGCAGCCCAGGTTCACCAGGCGCCCTTTGGCCAGCATAATGATCTGCTTGCCGCCGGGGAACTCGACCAGATCGGTGCCCGGCTTCACTTCGCTCCATTTGTAGTTGTCGAGCGCGGCGACCTGAATTTCCGAATCGAAGTGGCCGATGTTGCAGACGATGGCCATGTTCTTCATCGCCTGCATGTGCTCGGCGGTGATGACGTCCTCGTTGCCCGTCGCGGTGACGAAGATGTCGGCGCGGGTCACCGCGTCCTCCATGGTCACCACTTCATAGCCTTCCATCGCCGCCTGCAATGCGCAGATCGGGTCGATCTCCGTGACGATAACCCGCGCGCCGCCCTGGCGCAGCGAGGCGGCCGAGCCCTTGCCGACATCGCCGAAGCCGGCGACGCAAGCGACCTTGCCGGCGAGCATCACATCCGTGGCGCGGCGGATCGCGTCGACCAGCGATTCGCGGCAACCGTAGAGATTGTCGAACTTCGATTTGGTCACTGAATCATTGACGTTGATCGCCGGGAAGGGGAGTTTGCCGTCACGAGCGATCTGGTAAAGCCGGTGGACGCCGGTAGTAGTTTCTTCCGAAACCCCCTTCAGCGCCAGCACGGTGCGCGACAGATAGCCGGGCCGCGCCTTGACGAAGGCCCTGAGTGCGCGCTGAAACTCGATCTCCTCGGAATTGGCGGGCTCGCTCAGGCTGTCTCCGGCTTCGAGCCGCGCGCCCCACAGCGCGAACATGGTGGCGTCGCCGCCATCGTCGAGGATGAGGTTAGCGGTCTGGTCATCGCCCCAGTCGAAGATGCGGCCGACATAGTCCCAATATTCGGCCAGGCTCTCGCCCTTGATCGCGAAAACCGGAATGCGTCGCGCGGCAATAGCGGCGGCGGCGTGATCCTGGGTCGAGAAGATGTTGCAGGTGGCCCAGCGCACTTGCGCCCCGAGTTCGACCAGGGTCTCAATCAGCACCGCCGTCTGGATCGTCATGTGCAGCGAGCCGGTTATGCGCGCACCCTTGAGTGGCTTGACCGCGCCGAACTCCTGCCGAAGCGCCATCAGCCCAGGCATTTCTGTTTCGGCAATGGCGATTTCGGCGCGCCCGTAATCGGCCAGCGCGATGTCGGCGATTACAAAATCCTGATCGGCTTCAAGCTTGGTGGCCACGGCGGCGGAACTCCTCAATCGCATGGTGCGAGCGCCGCCGGTGTTGCTGAACGAAACAGAAAAAGGGCGGCGCCAGAATGTGCGCCGCCCTTAGCCTCCGGGAGGGTTGGAGGCAATATAAAGAAATCTTTATATCATCAGGCCAATTGGTGGCCTGAATAATTAGCGCCGGGCGTATGCCAGCTGCGAGGACCGTTGTTCCCCTAGCAGCTGATCGGCAGCTTCCACCAGCGTGTCGCGGCCCCGAACCCTGGCCAGATCGCTCGCCACTTGCTTGAGCTCGCCGCAGCTCAGCCACGGATGTCCCTGGCCATAGGCGTTGGCCATCGTCGTGCTGAGGCGGTCAAGCTGGCGGTTCGCCGCACCCGCACCGTATTTGCGAGCCATATCGCTCCGCAGCTCGGCATTAGCCTGATTGAGTTGGGCCATATGGCTCGTGGTGAAGCTGCCATATTCGGCATTAAAGTTGTCAGCCGTCTTGCGGCAACGCAGACCGGTAACCATCAGCATGATATCCAGCCGGCGAAGCTTTTCTGCGCCGCTCATTGCACTTGATGCCTGAGCCGGTGCAGTAGCCGCCAGCGAAGCAACTAGCGAGGCCATTACGACCAGAGCTGTTGCCGATTTCCCGCGCTTGCCGGCGGTTGCCGGCGCCCCAAAAAGCTTCATCTGCTATACTCCCCCGCGAGTGCATTCCCGCTGAGAGTGAAACTGGCTTCAAGAAGTTAACGAAATATTGAAGCAGCGCAGTAAAACGAAATTAACCATCTTCCGTTGCAGCTCAGCAACAGCAAGCTATACCGTCGGCCATTGCGAATCATCTTCAAGAAAGGATTGACCCATGACAATCGCGGTTGGCGACAAGATACCGGATGTGAAGCTGATAATGGCCACCGATGCTGGCCCCGAAGCGGTGCAGGCGGGAGATTATTTCAAGGGCAAGCGAGTCGCGCTGTTCTCGGTTCCGGGCGCCTTCACCCCCACCTGTTCGGCCAAGCACCTGCCCGGCTTCGTCGACAAGGCGGCCGACCTCAAGGCCAAAGGCATCGATGAGATCGCCTGCACCGCAGTCAACGACCCCTTCGTCATGGGCGCATGGAAGCAGCGCGACGGCAGCGGCGACATTACCATGCTCGCCGATGGCAATGGCGATTTCGCCCAAGCCATTGGCCTGGCGATGGATGGATCAGGCTATGGCATGGGGCAGCGCGGCCAGCGCTTCTCGATGGTGGTCAACGATGGCCTCGTCGAGCAGCTCAATGTCGAGGGACCGGGCGAATTCAAGGTGAGTTCTGCCGAACACATGCTGGGCCAGCTTTGAACGCTGCTGATTGAGTGAGGCGGTCGGCGCCCACTGTCAAAGCGCCGGCCACCTACGATAGAAACCCCCCGGACGGCGAATGTTGCCCAGGGCGCGCTCGGTTGGATGAGGTCCGGAACGCCGCCGCGCCAGATTGCATTTGTACGCCATTCTACTATACAGGCCCGCGACGCCCCGGCAGAGCAGTCGCTATTGCGACTTGCCCAAGCCGGGGCTTGCTGTTTCCAACCCCTGAATTCCGCGAGGAAGTCCTATGTCCCGCCGCCGCCAGATTTACGAAGGCAAGGCCAAAATCCTGTATGAAGGCCCCGAGCCCGGCACCATCATCCAGTACTTCAAGGACGACGCCACCGCCTTCAACGCCCAGAAAAAGGGCACGATCCAGGGCAAGGGCGTGATCAACAACCGCATCAGCGAATATGTCTTCACGCGGCTGTCGCACATCGGCATCCCGACGCATTTCATCCGCCGGCTCAACATGCGCGAACAGCTGGTCCGCCAGGTAGAGATTGTGCCGCTCGAAGTGGTGGTGCGCAATGTCGCCGCCGGCTCGATCAGCGAGCGGCTGGGCATTGCCGAGGGCGAGCTGCTGCCGCACACGCTGATCGAGTATTACCTCAAGGACGATGCGCTCAACGATCCGCTGGTTTCAGAGGAGCACATCGCCTGCTTCGGCTGGGCGACGAACGAGGAGATGCAGGACATCTCCGCCATGGCGATCCGCGTGAACGACTTTCTCTGCGGCATGTTCGCAGCGATCAACATCCGCCTGGTCGACTTCAAGGTCGAGTTTGGTCGCATCTGGGAAGGGGATTACAGCCGCGTCATCCTCGCCGACGAAATCAGTCCGGACGGCTGCCGGCTTTGGGACATGGTGACCGGCGAAAAGCTCGACAAGGACCGCTTCCGCCGGGATCTCGGTGGCGAATCCGAAGCTTACCAGGAAGTCGCACGCCGGCTCGGCCTGCTGCAGGAAGATGCCGGATCGAGCGAGGTGTTCGATCTTTCCAAGCATCGGAAGCTGCGGGGTAAATAGAGGCGCGGCCCTAGAGCATCGTACCGATCATTTGACCCAAAAAAAACCGTCTATGCTGAGCTTGTCGAAGCACTGTCTTTTTCTTCGTGCTTCGTGCGCAACCGCCTGAAGGAAATGCAGTCCTTCGACAAGCTCAGGAAAGACGGGTTGGGGGGTGGAGGTGATTCACATTTCCCAATCGCCTCTCTAGGCAGCCTGATAAAGGACACGCGCCAACCTTGCCCAATTCCTGGAAATCTTCCACGGTGCTGCCAGTGCGCCGCTTGATCCCAATTCTTTTCGCCGTCCTCTCCCTCGCCGCATGCGGCCCGCAGTTGGAAAGGGTCGCCTCAGCCGCCACGCCGCGCGCCAAGCCGGTCTGGGCATTCGAGGCGAGCGATATCCCCGTCGATCCGGCTTTCAAATTCGGTCGCCTCGCCAATGGCATGCGCTACGTCATCCGCCAGAACGCGACGCCCAAGGGCACCGCTGCGGTGCGTCTGGAAATCGCCGCTGGTTCACTCGACGAAAGCGAAAGCGAGCGCGGCTATGCGCATTTCGTCGAACATATGGCGTTCAACGGCAGCACTAACGTGCCCGAAGGCGAGATGGTCAAGCTGCTGGAACGGCAGGGACTGGCATTCGGGGCGGACACCAACGCTCAGACCAGTTTCGAGCGCACCACCTATCTGCTCGACCTGCCGCGCAACGATCCGGCGCTGCTGGGCACCGCGCTGATGCTGATGCGCGAAACCGCGAGCGAGCTCAATTTCGAACCGCAGGCGGTCGCGCGCGAACGCGGC
>JANLQW010000021.1:0-6026 GCA_031368085.1 Novosphingobium sp.
AGGCAGGTCGGTCACAGGCGGACTATCCGCAACCGCAAGGCATTTGTGATAACGCTCACCGACGACAGCGCCATGGCCGCAGCCGCGATGGCGGGCGAGAGCATCCATCCAAAGGCCGGATACAGCGCACCCGCGGCGATCGGAATACCAGCCACATTATAAGCGAAGGCAAAAACCAGGTTCTGTCGGATATTGCGCATCACCGCGCGAGACAGGCGCCGCGCGCGCAAGATGCCGTTGAGATCGCCTTGCAGCAAGGTCACCCCGGCACTTTCGATAGCGACATCGGCGCCAGCGCCCATAGCTATGCCAACCTCGGCAGCGGCAAGTGCAGGGGCATCGTTGACACCGTCCCCGGCCATCGCGACGCTGCGGCCCTCCGCGCGGAACTTCTGGACCACGCTGGCCTTGTCCTCGGGCAGGACCTCGGCCTCGACATCGTCGATGCCAAGGCGAGCAGCAACCGCGAGCGCGGTGGTGCGATTGTCTCCGGTCATCATGACAACGCGGATGCCATCGGCCTTCAACTCTCGGATTGCCTGGGCCGAGGTTTCCTTGATCGGATCGGAGATGCCTAGAAGGCCGACGATCTTCCCATCGACACTCGCGAAGATTGCGGTCGCGCCCTCGGCACGCATCGCTTCGGCTTCGTCGTTAAGGGCAGTCGTATCGATCTTCTGTTCCGCCATGAACCGCGGGCCGCCAAGCAGGATATGCTTGCCCGACACGGTACCGGTCACGCCGCGCCCGACCGGCGAGTCGAAATCGCTGGCTGGTTCGAGGGCCAGTTTGCGCTCTTGCGCGGCGCGCAGGATGGCATTGGCCAGCGGGTGTTCGCTCCCGCGCTCAAGGCTCGCGGCAAGGCGCAAGATCTCGTTCTCGTCCCATCCGCTGACGGTGCGGATACCGGTGACCGCAGGACGCCCTTCTGTCAGCGTTCCGGTCTTGTCGACGATCAGCGTGTCGATCTTCTCGAACCGCTCGAGCGCCTCGGCATTCTTGATGAGGACACCGGCCTGCGCACCGCGTCCGACGCCGACCATGATCGACATCGGTGTGGCGAGGCCCAGCGCGCAAGGGCACGCTATGATCAGCACGGATACTGCCGCGACAAGCGCGTAGGTCAGGCGCGGGTCCGGTCCGAACAAGGCCCAGGCTGCGGCAGTGATCAACGCGACAGCGATCACCACCGGCACGAACCAGCCGGACACCTGATCGGCCATGCGCTGGATCGGAGCACGGCTGCGCTGCGCCTCTGCCACCATCTGCACGATCCGCGCAAGCAGCGTCTCGGCTCCGACCTTCTCGGCGACCATGACGAAGCTGCCGGTCTTGTTGATAGAGCCGGCGATAACCTTGGCCCCAGCCTCCTTTGTGACCGGCATGGATTCGCCCGTGACCAATGATTCATCGATCGAGACCCGCCCTTCGGCGATGACACCGTCGACGGGCACCTTTTCACCCGGACGGACGCGCAGATGGTCGCCAACAATGATCAGATCGAGGGTCACTTCCTCGTCCTGGCCATCGGCGGTGATCCTGCGGGCGGTCTTGGGGGCGAGATCGAGCAATGCCTTGATCGCGCCGGAGGTGCGTTCGCGCGCGCGCAGTTCGAGGACCTGCCCGAGCAGGACGAGCACGGTGATGACGGCGGCTGCCTCGAAATAGACCGGCACAGTGCCCATCGCGTCGCGAAAGGCGGGCGGGAACAGCGACGGCGCGAAATGGGCGACGAGGCTGTAGAGATAGGCGACGCCCACACCCATGGCGATCAGCGTGAACATGTTGAGGTGGCGCGACTTGAGCGAGGCCCATCCTCGATCGAAGAAGGGCCAGCCCGCCCAGAGCACGACCGGCGTTGCGAGGACAAACTGGATCCAGTTCGAAGTCTGCTTGCCGACGAGCATCATGAGGCCGGTCAGATGCCCGCCCATTTCAAGGGCGAAGACCGGCAGGGTAAGCACCAGTGCGACCCAGAACCGGCGGGTCATATCGGCAAGTTCCGGATTGGGTCCGTGATCGGCCGACACGGTTTCGGGTTCCAGCGCCATACCGCAGATCGGACAAGAACCGGGGCCGACCTGCCGCACCTCCGGGTGCATTGGACAGGTATATATGATGTCACTGGTGCCGGCAGGCACCGGCGGCGCGTCTTTCTTTGATAGGTACTGATCCGGATGGGCGATGAACTTCGTTTGGCAGCCTGCGCTGCAGAAATGGTACTCCTGGCCCGCGTGGGCCGTGTGGTGTTCGGTGGCATTGGGGTCGACCTTCATGCCGCAGATCGGATCTGTCGCGCTTTCTGCGTCTGTTTTCGCGCCGCCGTCGCAGCTCGCGCCATGTTGGTGCGCCTTGTGATCAGTCGATGCCATATCGATTCTCCTTCAACGCATCATCACTTGGGGTCTGACATCATGTCAGGGTCAAGCGGCTATTTTGCCTGTAATAAGGAAACTGCTCAATCTGAGTTTCGGACTCGCCATTATGGTAAGAAACTGCCCGTGCGCGCCATATAGCCGTGTTAAGCGTCGCCATATCTGGCAATTGCAGCCTTTTCTTCATAGCGCGCAAGGCGGACGTACACATCACGGCCAGAATCGGATACATAGCCAGCGTCAGCAGCGTCGGCCATTGCAGCAGAACCCGGTCAGGATCAGAATAGAGCCGACATATTTCGAATGCTGCAGCCGTTCGTAGATGCCGGTGGTTGCCATGGCGCGGCCTTGCTGCGCTGCATGGAGCACGGCCCAGCCCACCGAAATCGTCCAGAAGCCAGCACCAGTCAGGACAAAACTGGCGATGTGAATTGGGCCGAAGTGGGGGTTGACCCGCCACCCGAACATCATCTCGAGCAGATGACCGGCATCGTGCGAGAACCAGTTGACGCCGTGGCAGGGCTTCCTTGGTCGGCTGGATACCGCGCTGAATGATGTGACCGCGATCCTGCCTGACGGCTCGTTGGTGCCGACGTCATCGATGGGCAACAACAAGACCTGGCTGGATCGCGCGGGGCAGGCGATCCTTGAGGTCAATCGTTGACAGAACCCCGCGCTGGAGGGGATGCACGACGCCTATTACGGCACGGCCCTGCCGCCGCACCTCGTGCCGATCCCGCTGATCAAGCCTGATGACGTGATCGGCCAGCCGACTTTCCGCTGCGATCCTGCCAAAATCGTTGCCATTATCGAAACCGACACGCCCGATCGCAACCAGGCATTCAGGGTGCCCGATCAGAGCGCACTCCTGATCGCAGGGCACCTGATGGAATTCTCGCGCATGAAATGGCGAAGGGGCAGCTTCCGGGCAACCTGCTGCCGCTGCAATCAGGCGTCGGCAACATTGCCAACGCCGTGCTGACCGGCCTCATCGATAGCCCATTCGACAACGTGACCGCCTATACCGAGGTCTTGCAGGACGGGATGCTGGACCTGTTTACGTCGGGCAAGCTGCGCATGGCATCGTCGACGGCGTTTTCGCTCAGCCCTGAGGCTGCGCACGCGCTCAATGCCGACATCGACCGTTATCGCGAACGGATCGTCCTGCGCCCGCAGGAAATGAGCAACCATCCCGAACCAATCCGACGGCTTGGCTACATCGCCATGAACGGCATGATCGAGGCGGATAACCTTCCAGGCATCGGGACCCGCGTCGTTCTATGGGATCTGCACATGGGCTTCACACAAGGTATATTTGCGACGCTCGCCGCAGACGCCGCTCCGCTAGACCTCGGAGGAACCGCATGCGGGATGTTTAACTTGGCGACCGGCACGCAAAGCTGACGGCAAGTGTCGTCGCAGGGGCGATGTGAGACCTGATTGGCTTCCAGGCAACATTCATAGCCGGTGCCCTGTTCAATATTCTAACTGTTATTGGACTTCTGCCAATGCGACATCGGCTTGATGGGCGTAACGAGGGATTGAAGGCTTGATCGAGATCAGAGCTGTTGGTGATTGGAAACGGAGATGGGCGGAGCAAGCGATGATATTCCATACTGGAGCCAAGACCCATCTGCGTTGATGACATTGCTTGAGTCCAGCCTGGTCGGCCTCACTTCCGGTCGGGCCGCAACGCAACTTGGCCTCGTCGGCGCCAACAGTTTCGAGGATACGCCGCGCCTGAGTGCCCTGCGCCTGCTCCTTCGCCAGTTCGAAAGCCCCCTCGTTCTCATCCTCGCGTTTGCCACCGTGATCTCCCTTGTGCTTCAGCAATGGGTGGACGCGGCCATCATTCTGGCGATCGTGCTGGGCAGCGCATTCCTCAGCTTTTTTCAGGAATATCGGGCTTCTACAGCGGTCGAGGAACTCAAGAAGCGCCTGGCGCTAACGGCCCGCGTTATGCGAGATGGCGTGGAACACGAAGTGCCGGTCCAGATGATCGTACCCGGTGACGTGGTACTGCTATCGGCCGGCAACCTTATTCCGGCTGACGGCCTGGTGATCGAGGCCGCCGATTTCCTGGTCAGCGAAGCGAGCATGACCGGTGAGTCTTTTCCGGTCGAAAAGCGTCCCGGTATTGTTGCGCCCGATGCGCCGATTACGAAACGGACCAATTCCGTGTTCCTTGGGGCCTCTGTCCGCAGCGGCACGGCCAAGTTCCTCACGGTCAGGACAGGCCGCGTGACCGAATTCGGGGCCATCGCGGCGCGGCTGAAGGCACGGCAGCCCGAGACGGACTTTGCACGCGGCGTGCGACAATTCGGCTATCTGCTCATCCGGGTCATGATCGTCATCGTTCTTTTCGTTCTGACGGTGAACCTGCTGCTCCACCGCCCGGTTATTGAGTCACTGCTGTTCGCCGTGGCGCTGGCGGTGGGACTTTCGCCGGAACTGCTTCCGGCGATCATCAGCGTTACCTTGTCCGCAGGGGCCCGGTCCATGAGCAAGCGAGGCGTCATTGTGCGCCGGCTGGATGCAATCGAGAATCTCGGCAGCATGGACATCCTTTGCACCGACAAGACTGGGACACTGACCGAGGGCACGCTCATCCTGAGCGAAGTGCTGGACACCTGCAGCCAGCCCTCGGACCAGGTGCGGCAGCTTGCCTTTCTCAATGCGGCCTTCGAGACGGGCATCGAGAACCCGCTCGATGCCGCCATCGTCGCGGCCGGCAAGAGCGCCGGGCTGACGAAGCAGGGCTTCACCAAGATCGACGAAATCCCCTACGACTTCATGCGCCGCAGACTAACCATTGTCGTAGCCGAGGAAGGCAAGCCCGCGCAGCATCTCTTTGTCACAAAGGGAGCCTTTGCCAACGTCTTAGACATCTGCACATCGTTCGACCGCGATGGCACTGAGGTTCCGCTGGATGCAGAGGCACGGGCGCGACTGGACGCCGTGTTCGAGGCCAAGGGTACCGAGGGCTTCCGTGTCCTTGCCGTCGCAGCCCGCAGGGTTGCCGTAAAGGCAGACTATGATCGCGAAGACGAACGCGACATGGTCTTTCGCGGATTTCTTGTCTTTCTCGACCCGCCCAAGGCTGATGCACGGCGGACGATCCAGGACCTCAACCGTCTCGGCATCCGCATAAAGGTGATCAGCGGCGACAATCGCCATGTCACGGCGCACCTGGCGGAGGCTGTCGGCCTTGATGCGAAGTCGATGCTCACCGGCGAAGAACTGGCCAAGCTCAAGGACGAGGCGCTGTGGCACCTAGCACCCCGGACCGATCTGTTCGTGGAGATCGACCCGCAACAGAAGGAGCGGATTGTCCGTGCTCTGCAGCGAACGGGCCACTCCGTGGGCTATCTTGGTGACGGCATCAACGATGCGCCGGCGCTCCATGCGGCCGATGTCGGCATTTCCGTCGAGCAAGCCGTGGATGTTGCCCGTGAGAGCGCCGACATCATCCTTCTGAGCCGCGATCTCGACGTGCTGCGGTCGGGCGTCGAGGATGGCAGGGAGACATTCGCGAACACGCTAAAATACATTGCGATCACCACCAGCGCGAACTTTGGCAATATGATCAGCATGGCGCTGGTGACCCCGCTCCTTCCGTTCTTGCCGCTCGCCGCCAAGCAGATCCTGCTG
>JANLQW010000040.1:0-27679 GCA_031368085.1 Novosphingobium sp.
TTGCATCCTCTGGCGAAAGCGCCAGAATGGTTTCGGGAGACAGAATGATGGCGTTTGGCGACTGGTCGGAAGTGTGCAGCCTGGCGGATCTGCTGGTTCGCAGCGCGGCACGCCACCCCGATCGCAAAGCGCTGGTCCTGCCCGGTTTCGCTCTCACCTATGCCGAACTGCGCGATATGGCGGTCGGCGTTGCCCGGGGCATAATCGGCTTGGGCGTCGCCCCGCGCTCACATATCGGCATTCTGGCCAACAACAGCCGGGAACTGGTTGCGGCGATCTTCGGCGCGGCGCTGGCTGATTGCGTCGCGGTGCCGCTCAATGCCCGGCACAAGAGCAATGAGCTGGGGTTCATCGCCGAAAACGCCGACCTGTCGCTGATCCTGACAACCGCGGCCGACACCAGCTTCGTCGATTTTCGCGAGAGTTTGCTGGGTGCGCTGCCGTCGCTGGCTGCGGCAGGTGCTGACGGCGCGCTTGCTCTGCCCGAAGCGCCGAGGCTGCGCCGCGTCGTGCTGCTTGAAGGCGATGCTCCCGCTGGCTTCACCAGCCGCGAGGAATTCGCCGCCGCCGCGATGTCCGTCACCCCCGAACAAGTGGACGAGGGACGACGCCGCACGAAAATTCGCGATACCGCGATCATCATCTACACTTCGGGCACCACCGCCAACCCCAAGGGCTGCATGCTGACGCATGAGGCTTTGACCCGCGGCCCGGTCGAACGCGCAGACCGCCGGTTCCGCAGCGGCGCGCACGACGTTACCTGGGGCGGGGGACCGCTCTTCCACATCGGCTCCTTCGCGCCTTTTCTCGGCTCGATCGGAACCAGCGGAACCTATCTCACCGATGTCGTATTCGATGCCGGACGGGCGCTCGATCTCATGGAGCAAGAGCGCGTCACGGCGGCCTGGCCCTGGTTTCCGGCGATCCTCCAGCCCCTGCTCGACCATCCTGAGTTTCGCCCTGAACGGCTCGCCAGTTTGCGCAAGGCGCTGCTGATCGGCCCCCAGACACTGGTCGAGCGGGTGCAGGCGCTGTTTCCGCAGGTCGAGTTCATGCAGGCCTGCGGCATGACCGAGACGGCGGGCATCTTCGCCCTGTGCGGCCCCGATGAAACACTCGAACAGCGTTCGACCAGCCACGGCAAGCCCGTACCCGGCGTCGAGGTAAGGATCGTCGATCCCATCACCGGCAAACCCCTGCCGGCCGATAGTGTCGGCGAAATCCTGGTGCGCGGGTATTGCGTGATGAGCGGCTACTATCGATCGCCTGAAAAGACCGCTGATGCGCTCGACGCAAACGGCTGGCTGCACACCGGCGACCTTTATGCTCTTAGCCCGGACGGGCGGCTGACGTTCAACGGCCGGGCCAAGGATATGCTCAAAGTCGGCGGCGAAAATGTCGCGGCGATCGAGGTCGAAGCCTATCTCTGCCGCCATCAGGCGGTGAAGATCGCCGAAGTCGTCGGTCGCCCCGATCTGCGGCTGGACGAGGTGCCGGTTGCGTTTGTCGAGCTTCGACCCGGATTCAGCGCAGAACCGCAGGAGCTGATCGATTTCTGCACTGGCAATATCGCCAGCTACAAAGTGCCGCGCGCCGTTTACATCCTGTCGGAAAGCGACTGGCCGATGTCGGCGACCAAGGTTGACAAGCGTGCGCTGCGGGCGCGGCTCGCCGATCTGGGCCAAACCTAGTGGGCCTTCATTCCATCGAAGAATATGTCGGCAAAAGCGGCGGAGATCTGGTCGGCCGGAACCGAACCGCCCGGCTGGTACCAGCGGTGGGTCCAGTTGAGCATTCCAAAAATGGCGTTGGCGGCAACCTTCACCGGGATGTCGCGGCGCATTTCGCCCCGCTCGATCTGCTCGCTGATCAGGCTGAACACGATGCGCTCGAAAGTGCGGGTCTGGCTGGCGATACGCTGGGCCCAGACACTTTGCTCGCCAGTGATCCGGCTCATCTCTTCCTGAATATAGACGTACATATGGGGGTAGTAATGGTCGTAGGCGGCCATCAGCTGCTGGATGATCGCGCGCAGGCGTTCGCTCGCGGGCCGGACCTTGTCGGCGAAGATCCGCTCGCACTCGGAGATATTCGCCTCGACGCCGACGCGGACACATTCGCGGAAAAGCTCTTCCTTGCTGCCGAAGTAGTAATAGACCGTCGCCCGGTCCAGGCCGACCTTGCGGCCGATCTCGGAAAGCGTCGTGGCTTTGAAGCCGTTGGCCTTGAACTGCTTTCCGGCAATTTCGACCAGCTCGGCCCGCTTGGCCAGATAGTCAGCACTTCCTTCTTCGAGCGCGGATGCGCGCCGGCGAGAAATATTGCTCGATTGCCCCATGCCCTTTGCCTATCCCTCAAGTGAATTGATAGCCAGAGGGTAACGACATTCATTCCAGACTAAAGGAGATCCATAATGGGTAGGCTTGACGGAAAGACCGCAATCATCACCGGCGCCTCGCGCGGGATGGGAGAATCGCACGCCCGCTGCTTCGTGCGCGAAGGCGCCAAGGTGCTGCTGACCGACATGCGGGTTCCCGAAGGCGAGGCATTGGCCAGCGAACTTGGTTCAAATGCCCGCTTTATTCGCCATGACGTGACCGATGCCGCCGGCTGGGATGCGGTGGTCAGGGAGGCGGAGAGCTTCTTCGGGCCGGTAAATATTCTGGTGAACAACGCCGGCATCCTTGGCGTGATGGCTAAAACTGCCGACGTGACTGAAGCCGACTACCTCCATGTCTGCGCGGTCAACCAGCATTCGGTTTACCTGGGCATGCACGCCGTCATGCCCTCGATGCTGAAGGGCGGCAAGGGTTCGATCGTCAACATTTCCTCGATCGCTGGCCTGGTCGCCAACTACGGATTTCCCAGCCTCGCCTATGTCGCCAGCAAATTCGCCGTGCGCGGGATGACCAAGGCGGCGGCGGTGGAATACGGTCCGGACAATATCCGGGTGAATTCGGTTCACCCCGGCTTTATCATGACGCCGATGATGGTTGAGGGGACCAACGAGGAAGGCGGCGATGCCCTGGCGCTGATCCCGCTGGGCCGCATTGCCGAACCGCAGGAGGTTTCCAATCTGGTGCTGTTTTTGGCCTCCGATGATGCATCCTACATCTCCGGCGCCGAGCATGTCATCGATGCGGGGATGACGGTGCAGTAGGCAAGTCAGAACTTTTCTGCCACATCCCAGTCGCACGGAACCCTTGGGACGGCGAGTCGGATTTTCCTACAATCTGGTTGACGTTTGCAGCAATACGGTCAATCCGGGCCTTGATTGCAGCACGGTTTTTTAGTCAACAATGCAGATGGAAAAATTGGCATTCCTATGAGCAAGACGGCAGGCTCGGCTACGTCAGATACGCAATGGCTGGACGCGGCACTTTCTGACGCAAACATTCCGACCCTGGCCTGTGTGCTGCTTCATCTGACGGGCGACCGGCGCTGGATCGAAGGCCGCTATGTTCCCAGCCGAGTGCGCGGCCTGGATGATAATGACAGTGGCGGATTGCCCGATGCAGTGCAGGATGAGATCAGGCAGGCTGCCCGCGCCGCCCTCAAGGACTGGTTTGACGGCAAGCCGCCCCTGCTCGCCAATCCATCCGACGCCCTGCTCGTGGAGATGATGAGCGTTTCGCTGGGTGAAGACGTGCCGGCCGATTATGCGCCGATGATCCGCAACGACCTGGCACTGGCTTCGGCGGCAGACGAACCCCACGATGATATTGCGCCACCACCCGGCTTTACCGCGCTCATCATCGGAGCGGGAATTTCCGGGCTATGCGCGGCGATCGAACTGGCGCGGGCGGGCATCCCCTATACCATCGTCGAGCGGCGGCAGTCGCTGGGCGGCGTCTGGTTCGACAATCGCTATCCCGGCGCGGCCTGCGACGTGCCCAGCCACCTCTATTCCTTCTCGTTCGCGCCTCATGATTGGTCGCGTTTCTTTGCGGACAGCCGGGAGATCAACAAATATCTCGATTCTGTCGCCGATGATTATAATGTCCGGTGCCATATCCGCTTTGGCCTCGAAGTCACCGAGGCGCGCTTCGACGAAGCGAGCGGTGAGTGGCAGGCCGAAGTTGTATCGCCCTCAGGCGGGCGCGAAACCCTTCGCGCCAACATGTTGATCAGCGGCGTCGGTGCCTTCAACAAACCGCGCATCCCGGACGTGCCGGGACTAGACAGCTTCAAAGGCCCCAGCTTCCACACTGCACAATACCCCGATGCCGGCCTGGATCTAGCCGGGCGCAACGTGGTGCTCGTCGGCAATGGTGCGAGTGCGATGCAGGTGGCGCCCGCCATTGTCGATCAGGTCGCAGCCCTGACGATCATCCAGCGCACCCCGCAATGGACCGCCCCTTTCCCGAAGTTCGGACAAAAAATCCCTGATGCTCTGCGTCTCCTGTTGGAAAAAGTGCCGCTTTACCGGAGATGGTACCGGCTGCGGCTTAGCTGGGCGTTCAATGACAAGCTGTATGAGGCGCTGACCCAGGACCCCGATTGGAACGGCGAGGGCCGCTCGATCAACGCAATCAACGATATGCACCGCAAGGGCTTGACCGCTTATGCCATTTCCGAGCTTGGCGAGGCGCAGCATCTGCTGCCACAAGTGCTACCCGGATATCCGCCGTTTGGGAAGCGCATGCTGCTCGACAATGGCTGGTACCGCACCCTCGCGCGCGAAACGGTGACGCTGGTCACCGCCGGCGTATCCGAAGTGCTGCCCGATGCGGTCGTCACCAGCGACGGCGCCGTGCATAAGGCGGATGTGATCATCTGGGCGACGGGCTTCGACGTTGTCAACCTGCTGGCGCCCATGAAGATCGTCGGGGTCGGCGGGCGCGAACTCCACGACGATTGGGACGGAGACGACGCGCGCGCCTATCTGGGCACCGTCGTCCCCGGCTATCCCAACTTCTTCTGCCTCTACGGCCCCAACACGCAGTTCGGGCATGGCGGCAGCCTGATTACCGTACTTGAGCGTCAGATGCATTATGTCATGTCGCTGCTGCGCAAGATGTTCGCCTCCGGCTTCAGCCAGGTCGAAGTCCGGCAGGATGTGCATGATGCCTACAACGCCAAGGTCGATGCGACGCATCAGCAGATGGTGTGGACCTATCCCGGTGTTGAAACCTATTACAAGAACAGCAAGGGGCGGATCGTCGTCAACAACCCGTTCCGGATACTCGATGTTTGGCGTATGACCGAGGCGGCCGATCTGGACGAATATCGGGGCACCTCCGGCGCCGACCGGCTCGCCCCCGCATCGGCGGGGCAATGATGGACTTGCCTGTCGAAATCGAACAGATTGGTGCGGCGCTCGTTATCGCGATCAACCGGCCGGCGCAGCGTAATGCGATCAATCGGTCGGTATCGCTCGCGATCGCCGATGCGCTGGACCGGCTCGATGCCGACCCCGCCTTGCGCGTTGGCATCATCACCGGGCGAGGCGGTTCCTTTTGCTCGGGCATGGATCTCAAGGCGTTTCTCGCTGGCGAGCGACCCGAGCTTGAGGGGCGCGGCTTTGGCGGGGTGACCGAGGCGCCGCCGAAGAAGCCGCTCATCGCCGCTGTAGAGGGCTTTGCGCTCGCAGGCGGTTGCGAACTGGCGCTGGCGTGCGACCTGATCGTCGCCGCCGAAAACGCCTGGTTCGGGCTGCCCGAGGTGTCGCGCGGGCTGGTCGCCGGATCGGGCGGGCTGGTTCGTCTGCCACGCCGTATTCCCTCGGCGATCGCGCTTGAATATGCCTTGACGGGCGAGCGGATGGACGCTCCGACCGCGCATCTCTGGGGTCTGGTCAACCGCGTCTCCGCCCCCGGCGAGGCGCTTGCAGATGCGCTGGCGCTGGCGGATAAGATTGCGGCCAATGCGCCGCTGTCGACACTCATGACCAAGCGCATCATCCAGGAATCGCCGAGCTGGGCCGAAGATGAAATCTGGGACCGGCAGCGCCCGCTCGCGGAATCGGTGCTTGCATCCGAAGACGCGCAGGAAGGCGCCCTGGCTTTCGCCGAAAAGCGCGCGCCAGACTGGAAAGGCCGATGACCCGGCGTGTGGCGGTAGTTGGCGGCGGCACAATGGGTGTCGGCATTGTCTATGTCTCAGCGATGGCCGGCGGGCATGTGACAGTTGTCGAGCCGGATAACGCACGGGCGGAAACGTTCAGCAAGATCGTTGCCGAAACGGTCCAGTCCTCGATCAAGCGCGGCAAGCTTGACGAGGCTGGCGGCCAGGCGCTGACCGCGCGAATTAAGCGGATCGCAAGCGTGGACCAAATCCCCGAGGCGTTGGATATCGTCATCGAGACCGTGCCCGAACGCCTCGAACTCAAGCTCGATATCCTCACCCGCATCGCCAGGCGCGGGCCAAAGCTGATCGGCAGCAACACCAGTGCGATGTCGATCGATCGGCTGGCGGAGGCATTGCCCGATCCAACCGCGTTTCTCGGCATGCATTTTTTCAATCCCGTCTGGTCGTTGCCATTGGTCGAATTGATTCGGGGCGAGAAGACGTCGGAAGGCGCGCTTGAGACAGCGCGGGAATTCGTCACCTGGCTCGGCAAGCAGTCGCTCACCGTGCGCGATGTGCCCGGCTTTGCGACCAGCCGCCTCGACCTGATCGCCAGCCTTGAGGCGATGCGAATGCTCGAAAGCGGCGTTGCCAGCGCAGAGGACATCGACCGCGCGGCGGTGTTGGCCTATCGCCATCCGGTCGGGCCACTGCGGCTGAGCGATATTGTCGGGCTCGACGTCCGCCTCGATATCGCGCGCACGTTGCAGGCCGCGCACGGGGACCGGTTCGCGCCGCCGAAAATCTTGATTGATATGGTCGGCGAAGGAAAGCTTGGCGCCAAATCCGGCCAGGGGTTCTTCGCTTGGCCCGAATGAATGGAGTGAATTAAATGTCGTCGGAACTGTTCCAATCCTCGCTCTGCGATACTGCCGACCACCACCGTGATCTGCGCGACGCGGTCAGTAAGCTCGTGGGCAAGTTTGGGCGGAAATATTTCCAGGATGTCGTCAACAAGGGCGAGCAGCCTGACGCGCTGTGGAAGGAGCTGGGTGAAGCGGGCTTCCTCGGCGTCCACGTGTCCGAAGAATACGGCGGCGGCGGCGGCGGGTTGGCTGAGCTCAACATCTGCATTGAGGAAACCGCTGCACAAGGCTGCCCGATCCTCTCGATGGTCATATCCGCCATAACCGCACCGATTATTGCTGCTTGCGGTTCAGAAGATCTCAAGCGCGATTGGCTGCCCGGCATCGCCAGCGGCACGCGCAAGATGTGCTTTGCCATTACCGAGCCCGATGCCGGATCGAACACCCACAAGGTGACCACCCATGCGGTGAAGCGCGGCAATGGCTGGGTAATCAACGGCGCGAAATACTGGACGTCGGACATCGATCAGTCCGAAGCGGTGATGCTGGTGGCCCGTGACGGTGCCCCGGTGACCGATGGCTCGCGTCAAGGCCTCTCGCTGTTCGTTGTGCCAACCAACACGCCAGGCATCTCGATGACCCGGATCGATGCTGCGCTGCGCACGACCGAAAAACAATTTTCCGTGTTCTTCGACAATGTTGAAGTTCCAGGCGAAGCCTTGATCGGCGAGGCGGGCGCAGGCCTGAAGCAGGTGTTCTCCGGCCTCAACCCGGAACGCATTGCCGCCGCCGCGATCAACAACGGCATATCACGCTTTGCGCTTTCGCAAGCGGCGCAATACGCCAAGGACCGCACGGTCTGGAAGACCCCGATCGGCGCGCATCAGGGCGTCGCTCACCCGCTCGCGGAATGCTATATCAATGTGCAGGCGGCGAGGCTGCTCAATGCCCGCGCGGCGCAATTGTGCGACGGCGGTGAGGATGCAGCGGAAACTGCCAATATGGCGAAATTTGCCGCCGCCGAGGCTTCGCTCAAGGCGCTCGATCAGGCGATCCAGGTGCACGGCGGCAATGGCCTGTCGAACGAATATGGTCTCACCGATCTCTGGTTCATCGCCCGGCTCCACAAGACCGCACCGGTCAGCCGTGAGATGATTTTGAACTTTGTCTCAACGCACGCGCTGGGGTTGCCCAAGAGCTATTGATCCAATGGAAACCAACCTGCTGACCCTGTTGCGCACGCACGCAGCGCAAATGCCAGCTGCGCCCTGCCTGGCGTTCGGGACCGAGACGCTCAGCTTTGGGGTAATGGATGCGCGGGCCAGCCGTGTGGCCAATGCGCTGACAGCGCAGGGCGTGCACCCCGGCGACCGGATCGCGATGATCGCCCGCAATACACCGGCTCATTTCGAACTTCTGTTCGGCTGCGCGAAGGCCGGGGCAATTTTCCTGCCGATCAACTGGCGCCTGTCAGCGCGCGAGATTGCCAGCATCCTTGCCGATGGCGGGCCAGCGCTGCTGATCGTCGAAGACGATTTGCAATCCTTGCTTACGGAGACGGCAAGCCCGCCTGCGACAATCGAGCTGGCGGCCTACCCGGCCTGGCGCGATGCCGGGGCTGCCGGGGACGATGGCCGGCGCCCGTCCCCTGACGATCCGCTGCTCATTCTCTACACATCGGGCACGACCGGTTTGCCCAAGGGCGCGGTGCTGAGCCACGACAATCTCTCCTATCTCGCGCGGATGGCACAGGAACTCTGGGGCTTTACCGCAAGCAGCGTCAATCTGGTTGCGGGGCCGCTGTTCCATATTGGCGGGATCGGCTATGCGATGACCGGGATGAGTCAGGGCGGCCACACCGTACTGATGCAGCAGGTCGTGCCGGCCGAGATCGTCGCGGCTATCCGCGACCATGGGGTGACGCACGGGTTCTTCGTGCCGACTGTAATCCAGATGCTGCTCGATGTGCCGGGGGTGGCGGACATGAACCTGACCAGCCTTGAGCGCATCCTCTACGGCGCAGCGCCCATCGGCGAGGCGGTGCTCAAACGCGCTATCGAGGTGTTCGGCTGCGGCTTCAGCCATGCCTACGGGATGACCGAGACAGCCGGAACCGTCGTGACACTCGCGCCCGAGGATCATGATCCCGATGGCCCGCGCGCGCACCGTTTGCGTTCGTGTGGGTTGCCGATGCCGTGGAATGAGCTTGCGCTGATCGATCCCGCGACCGGCAAACCGGTGACCACGGGCGAAGTCGGCGAGATCCGGATCCGTTCCAAGGTCAACATGCTCGGATACTGGAGCAAGCCCGAAGAAACCGCGAAGGCAATCACACCCGACGGTTGGCTTTGCACCGGCGATGCGGCCTGGCAGGACGCCGACGGCTACGTCTATATCCATGACCGGTTCAAAGACATGATCGTTTCGGGCGGTGAGAATATTTATCCGACCGAAATCGAGAATGTCCTGTACGATCATCCCGGCGTCGCGGCGGTCGCGGTGATTGGCGTGCCGCATGAACGCTGGGGGGAAACACCCCGGGCGTTCGTGGTTGCGCGTGAGGGCATGCAGCCAACCGAAGCCGAGCTCATCGATTTCACCCGCGAACGGCTGGCGCGTTACAAATGCCCGACTTCGGTCGCTTTCGTGACGGCGCTGCCGCAAAACGCAGCGGGCAAGATCCTCAAGAAAGAGATGCGCGATCCGCAGTGGTTGAAGGAGCATTCATGAGCATCGGCCCTTCCGCCCAATTGCTCCGCGGCTTCGCCGTCGATTTTCTCACCTGCCACAATGTCGCGGCGGTCGAGACGATCATGGAGCCCGATTACAGCCTCAGCATCGGCGGGCATTTGTTTGAGGGGCGCGACGATAGTTACCTGCCTGCTACTGCCGGCCAGCTAGACCAGTTCCCCGGCCTGTGCGTCACCGTGCATGACACGGTGATCGGCCCTGCTGCGCTCGCAATGCGCTTTACCGAGCACGGCGCGTCGAACCGGCATCAGGGGCGGCTCTCGACGTGGGGCGGGGTGAGCCTGTTTCGCATCAGGAATGGCCGGCTGCATCAGGGCTGGGCCGAAGAAGATTACTTTGCGCGCAAACGGCAATTGGCGGACGGCAGCTGCGATGTTGTCAAGGCACCTGCTCCCGCGCCCTGGGATGCGCCGTGTGAAGCGCCCATTGCCCAGGTCGAGGCGCTGGCAACGGCCTGGCTCGTCAATCTTTCCAGCTGGACCGACACGTCACGCATCGATGAAATCAGCGCCGAGGGTCCGCGCTTCGCCGATCTGGTCGCACTTGATGGCGTCACGATTAACCAGCTGTTTTCGGCGGGCAATCGTGGTGGTTTCCACCTCAGTTGCACCGGTGCCTACACCGGCGGTTTCGAGGATATCGATCCGGCGCGCATCGGCCAGAGCGTCACGCTGCGCCTCGCCGGGATATTCGACGCTGCGGGCGGACAAATATCTCACATTCAGGTCACTGCCGACAGGCTTGGCCTGCACCGTTCATTGATGGGACCGAAATGAGCAAGATCATCATCACCTGCGCCGTCACCGGCGGCGCGCATACGCCGACCATGTCCGATGCGCTGCCCTGTACGCCCGCCGAAATTGCCGAGCAGAGCATCGCCGCCGCCGAAGCTGGCGCTGCCATCCTGCATCTCCACGCGCGCATGCCCGAGGATGGCCGGCCGACCGGAGACCCCGATATTTATGGTCAATTCCTGTCGGTCATCAAGCAACGCACCGATGCGGTGGTCAACATCACCACGGGCGGCTCGGCGACGATGCCGCTGGAGGAGCGCCTGCGCGCTGCCATCCGGTTCAAGCCGGAAATGTGTTCGCTGAACATGGGGTCGATCAACTTCGCCCTGTTCCCCGCCGCCAAGCGAATCAGCACCTGGAAGCATGCCTGGGAGAAGGATTACATCCTTGGCTCGGACGATTTCATCTTCCGCAACACCTTCCGCGATATCGCGATGATCCTCGAGACACTGGGCGAGGCGGGCACGCGGTTCGAGCATGAATGTTATGATGTCGGGCACCTCTATAACCTCGCTCATTTTGTCGATAGCGGCGCGGTGAAGGCACCTTTCTTCATCCAGATGATCTTCGGCATATTGGGCGGTATCGGCCCTGATTTCGAAAATCTGATGTTCATGAAATCGACTGCGGACCGATTGTTCGGCAAGGAAAGCTTCCAGTGGTCGGTACTCGCCGCAGGCAAGCATCAGATGCCGTTTCTGACGCAGGCGGCGCTGATGGGCGGCCATGTCCGCGTCGGACTTGAGGACAGCCTGTTCATCGAACGCGGCCAGCTAGCGGTATCGAATGCGCAGCAGGTCGAAAAAATCGTGCGGATTATCCGCGAAATGGGCCATGAACCCGCGACACCGACCGAGGCGCGCACTATGCTCAACCTCAAGGGCGGCGACCGGGTGGAGTTTTAGGTCATGGCGCGCAGAATCGTCGATCTGTCGATATACCTTGAAAATGACGTGATCTCCGATCCGCCGCCCTATCGGCCCAAGATCGAATATATTGACCACACGACTTCAGTGGAGGAGCTGATCAGCTTTTTCCCCGGCCTCAAACCGGAGGACCTGCCCGATGGCGAGGCCTGGGCGATCGAGCGGATCGAGCTGAACACGCACAACGGCACCCATCTCGACGCGCCGTACCATTTCGCCTCGACGATGAACAAGGGCGAGCGCGCGATCACCATCGATGAAGTGCCGCTCGACTGGTGCTTTCAGCCCGGCGTAAAGCTCGATTTTACGGCTATGCCCGCTGGCTATGTCGTCACGGCTGATGACGTAGAGGCTGAACTTGCGCGCATCGGCCACACGCTTTCGCCGCTCGAAATCGTCGTCGTGAATACAGCGGCAGGCAAACGCTATGGCCATGACGATTATGTCACCGCCGGCAGCGGCATGGGCTACGATGCCACCATGTATCTGCTTGAACGCGGAGTCCGCCTGACCGGCACCGACGGCTGGAGCTGGGATGCGCCGTTCGTTTACACCCGCGAAGCCTATGAGGCGACGGGCAATGCCGGCCTGATCTGGGAAGGCCATAAGGCCGGGCGCGACATCGGCTATTGCCATCTTGAGAAACTTCACAACCTCGAAGTGCTCCCGCCGACCGGCTTCACGATCGCCTGCTTTCCGATGAAAATCAGGGCAGCCTCGGCCGGCTGGACGCGGGCTGTGGCGATATTCGACGACTGATTTTGAAGGCATCGGCAATGAAAGCTTACCAGTACCGCATGGGCGAGCCGATTTCGGCGCTCAAAATCGTTGATCTTCCCATGCCGAACGTCGGACCCGGGCAGGTGCTCGTCAAGATGCACGCCGCCTCGCTCAACTTTCGCGATCTGATGGTGGTGACGGGGCAGTTCCCGCGCGCTCAGCAGGACGTGATTATTCCGCTGTGCGATGGCGCCGGCGAGGTGGTCGAGGTGGGTAGCGGCGTGACCACGCTCAAGGTAGGCGACCGGGTGACGCCGCTCTACAGCCAAAGCTGGATGGCGGGCGAAATGCAGGACAGCGATACGGCCTGGTCGCTGGGCGGCTGTATTGACGGCGTTGCGGCGCAGTATCGCGCGTTCGGCGAAATGGGCGTCCTCAAATTTCCCGATCACTTGAGCTATGCAGAAGCCGCGACGCTGCCCTGCGCGGGCCTCACCGTGTGGAACAGCCTTCACGGACCGCGCCCGCTTTCTGCAGGAGACACGCTGCTGACGCTCGGTACCGGCGGCGTTTCGATCCACGCGGTGCAAATGGCCCATGCTGCGGGCGCCGAGGTGATCGTCACCTCGTCAAGCGATGAAAAGCTTGCGCGCGCCAGGGCGCTCGGCGCGGATCACGTCATCAATTATGTAAAGACGCCCGACTGGGACGTCGCCGTGCGGGAGATTACCGGCGGGCGCGGCGCCGATCATGTCATCGAAAATGCCGGCGGCGCGACGCTGCTGCGCTCGATCAAAAGCACACGGCGCGGGGGCTGGATACACATCATCGGGTTGATCGCGCCTGGCGAGATCGACCCGGTTCACATATTGCTGAGCGGCGTTATGCTGCGCGGCCAGGAAGTTGGATCGCGTGAGATGTTCGCCGCGATGAACCGCAGCCTCGCGCATTCCAGAATCAAGCCGGTGGTCGATAAGGTGTTCGCCTTCGATCAGCTGGCCGAGGCACTGGGCGAGCTGGGCGCGGGCAAGCATTTCGGCAAGCTGGTGCTGTCCATCGTGTGAGGCATCCGGACAGGACGAGCCAAGCCTAGAGCAGCGATTGTTAAATGAGAATCACTTCGCCCCAAACCCGTTTATCCTGAGCTTGTCGAAGGACTGTTTTTCCTTGTAGCGGCTGCGCACAAGGCTCGAAGAAAACGACAGTGCTTCGACAAGCTCAGCATAGACGGATTTTGGGTCAGATAATCGGAACGATGCCCTACGCCGCCTTGCGTGCGGGGGCGTGCATCTTGCGCAATTCGGGCATGACCTTGTCGGCGAAGAGTTTGAGGCTGTTCTGGGCCGCATCGAACGGCATGCCGCCATAGGAGAACACCAGCAACGCATTGAAATCGCCGACGAGTTCGCGCCGTTCGCGATACTTCTCGATCACCTGCTTGGGCGTGCCGTAGTTCTGCGCCTCGATGTAGGTCTTCTGCGATCTCCATGCCGGCGCTCTTGATCAGATCCGCACCGACCTGATAGCCCTCATACCCCCGGATGTTCTTGAAGTGGTCGCCGGCGAACTCGTAGTGGTCGGTCACCGCGACATAGTGATTGCCGAGATGCTCGAAGGCGAGGCGCTTTGCCTCCTCCTCGTCCTCGTGAATGACGGTGACGTCGGTCAGTACCGGCGAGAGGGGCTCGCGACCCGGGTGGACTTTCCGGAACTGCTCCCGATAGACCTCGATCATCGGCATGTGCCGCTCAAACGCGAACTGGATGAATGTCATCATCCGGGCACCGAGCTCGGCTGCGGCGAGCGCCGAATCATTCGACATCGCGACGCAATAGAGGTCGTCACGATAGCCGCGCAGCGGCCTTGGCCTGATTTCGACACGCGGCTGCTTGTGGTACTCACCGTCGCCTTCGACGAAGCCGGTATCGAGACCATCCAGGATCATTTTTGCAGATTCGTCAAAGCGGCCACGCGCTTCTGCCATGTCAACGCGAAATCCTTTATACTCGCGTCTGGCGAGCCCGCGGCCCATGCCAAGCGCGACGCGCCCCGGTGCAAAATATTCCAGCAGCGCCATCTTCTCGGCAACCCGCAGGGGATCGTTCCAGGGCAAGATTACCGCACCGGGGACGAGTTTGGCCTTGCTGGTGCGAGCGGCCAGATAGGAAAGATACTGCATGTTGTCGGGGCACAAGCCGTAATCTTCGAAATGGTGCTCAACGCACCAGATCGAATCGTAACCCTGCTGATCCGCTGCGATGGCAAGATCGATCTCGCCCTGGTACATCTGAAAGTCGTTCAGATCGCGATGCCAGTTCTGCATCACATTCAGGAAGCCGATTTCCATCTCTAACTCTCCATTCGATATGACAGGACCGCTGTGAAACGCGGCCTCTTAATCTGGTTCACTCGGCACTTGCGCCTGTCAATTTCAACTAGGCAACTCAGAGCTAACACTCCGGTTGACCAGCCGAATTCAACAGCGCCGAATCGCACCATAATGCGGAAAAGATGGGCGTCCAGTCGCGATCCTGTCAACACCAGAGTTGAAATGTTCTTGTCGGAGCCGGGTCGCTGACGTAACCATGATTCTGTCAGCGTCGGCGACTGAATCTTGGTCTAACACCGCCGGCCCGCAAATTCAGGAGAGGTTATGCCAAGCAGCGAGGCGCAAGCGGTTCTCAAGCTCAATAGCGATCTGCGTGATGCATGGTTGGCCGATCCGACCTACAATTTCGACGATTTCCGCCGGATTTTCGAAGTCTGGCTGGCGCAGTTCCCGATCCCCGAAGGCACGCGCATTTCCGAAGTCGATTGCGACGGGGTTCCCTGTTTGTGGGTAGATGCGCCCGGAGGAGCCCAGGATCGCGTGGTCGTCCATTTCCATTCCGGCGGATATCTGATGGGTTCGGCGCATGGCTATCGCTCGTTCGGCGGATATCTGGCCGGTGCTACCGGCTGCCGGGTGCTGCTGGTCGACTATCGGCTGGCGCCTGAAAATCCTTTTCCAAGCGCGATCGAGGATGCCCTCACCGTCTATAAATGGCTCCTCAAGGAGAATGTGAACCCTCGCAAACTGTTGCTGTGCGGCGATTCGGCTGGTGGCGGGCTGACGCTGGTGACATTGCAGGCGATCCGCGACGAGGGCCTGGCTCTTCCTGCGGCCGGCGTATCGATCTCGCCGCTCGCCGATTTCGCCCATTCGGGGGAATCGCGTGTGATTAACGCCGATCGCGATCCGCTCGTCACAATCGATTTGATTACGACCCTCGGCGCCACCTATTGCGGCACGCTCGATCCGAAGCTTCCGCGCCTTTCCCCGCTCTATGGCGACTGGACCGGATTGCCGCCGCTGCTGATCTTCGCCGGCGAGATCGAGATTCTGCGCGACGACGGCAAACTCTGCGCCGCAGCAGCAGTCCGTGACGGGGTCGACGCAACCTATGTCGAAGGCGAAGGCATGGCCCATATCTGGACATTATACGCCGATCGCCTGCCCGAAGCCCGCGAGGCGCTCGAGCAGATCGGGGCGTTCGCGCGCCGCCACCTAGCGGACGATTAATCCGGTGACTGCCGATCGGCCCGTTGTGATCGTGACCGGTGCCGGTTCGGGCATCGGTGCAGCCACCGCCGCGTTTCTCGCCTCACGCGGCAGCCATGTCATGGTCAGCGATCTGAACCAGGACGCGGCAGATGCGGTCGCCGATCAGATCCACAGCGCTGGCGGAACCGCAGACGCCTTCGCGACCGATGTCAGCGATCCGCAGTCCTGCGCCGCCCTGATCGAAGCGCTGGAGGGTGCGGGCATGCGGGCAAGCGGGCTGGTCAACAGCGCCGGCTGCGCCATCCGCTCAGCCGTGGTCGATCTGGATCTGGCGGCGTGGCGCAAGGTCATCGACACCAACCTCACCGGCACGATGTTGATGTCGCAATTGTTCGTGCAACAATTGCGCGGCGCAGGCGGCGCGATCGTCAACATTGCGTCGGTGATGGCGCATTTCGCGGCGCCGAACCTGTCCCCCTACATCGCCTCGAAGGGCGGTGTCGCGATGCTGACCCGCGCGATGGCCGTCGAGCTTGCGGTGCAGGGTGTCAGGGTCAACGCGGTCAGCCCCGGCTATATCGAGACGGGGATGACCGAGCGGGTGTTCAGGGTCCGGCGCTATACCGAAGCCGTGCTGCGGCGTACGCCGATGGGCCGGTTTGGCACCCCGATGGATATCGCGCCGGTCGTCGCTTTTCTGCTTTCGGATGAAGCCGGATATGTTACCGGGCAGGTGATTGCGGTCGATGGCGGAATGACGGCGGGCGACACGTCGCTGGCATCGCCGTCGCTTGAGGAAATCGAAGAAGCCGAGGCAGTGCCGGCGGCAGTTTAGCCGGCCAGCCTCATCCATCAGCGAAGGAAATACCACCATGTCGACCAGGTCCGTCATCGAAAAATTCATGAACTATATGGTCACCGGAGATTTCATCGCCGCGTTTGATATGTTCGCCGCCGATGGGACATATACCATCATCGGCGATACCCCCGTATCGGGAACCTATACCGGGCCCGATCATATCAAATCGGACGTGGCGGCGCTGTTGGGCGAACGGTTCATCTCGCCGCCGGTCCTCTCCTGCTCCGAAATCATCGCCGAGAATGATCGCGGCGTCGCGCTCGCCTCCGGTGAGGGGCTGGCCCAGTTCGGCCCCTACAAGCAGAGCCATTACGCTTTCGTGTTCAGGATCGACGGCGAGCAGGTGAAGGAAATGGTCGAGTTCATGGACCCGACGCAGCTCAGCATGAATTGCTTCGGTCAGACGCTGTCCGAGCCGTTACCGGCCTGACCTGACCCGGCGGTTCATCCCAGTCCCTGGCGCGGACGCGGGCGCTTGATCGGCAACCACCAGCCCTGCGGGTGCCCATTTCGGCGCGCCTGCGCCGTGCCGGTCCACCGGGTGCCGCCCGAGATGATCAAGGATTGACCCGCCGCGCCACATAGAGTGGACGTGGCGGGTCGCGGTATGCCTTTGCAGGAACTGGGGAACTTACCGGCCAGCAGCGCTGCCGAGGCGGTGGTAGAGGTTGGAGAATTTCACTGATTCCGGCTTGTCCTCGATTGTCTTGAGATAATGCAGGACGGCCTCGCGGATCAGCTTGAAGTCTTCGGTTGAGAGGACGGCTCGGGCTCGGGCTGGTTCAGTCATGGTCACTTCTCCCCTTCAGGCAGCGCGCTGCGATCACGCGGCGAACTGGTTCATTGTATTATGCGCGCCGCCGGCTTTCAATGCGGCCTCGCCGGCGAAATATTCCTTGTGGTCATCGCCGATGTCGGAGCCCGACATATTCTGGTGCTTGACACAGGCGATGCCCTGGCGGATTTCCTCGCGCTGGACGTTTTTCACATAGCCCAGCATGCCCGCCTCGCCGAAATATTCGCGCGCGAGATTGTCGGTGCTGAGCGCGGCGGTGTGGTAGGTCGGCAGAGTTATGAGGTGGTGGAAGATGCCAGCGCGGGCTGCGGAGTCACGCTGAAAGGTGCGGATGCACTCATCGGCGGCAATGCCCAGTTCGGTGCTGTCATAATCGACGCTCATCAGCCGGGCGCGGTCATAGGCCGTGACATCCCTGCCTTCGGCAGTCCAGGCGTCGAAAATCTGCTGGCGGAAGTTGAGCGTCCAGTTGAAGCTGGGCGAGTTGTTGTAGCACAGCTTGGCGTTCGGGACGACTTCGCGGATGCGTTCGACCATGCCGGCGATCTGATCGATATGCGGCTTTTCGGTCTCGATCCACAACAGGTCGGCGCCGTTTTGCAGGCTGGTGATGCAATCGAGCACGCAGCGGTCCTCGCCGGTGCCGGGGCGGAACTGGAAGAGGTTGCTGGGCAGGCGCCTGGGGCGCAGGAGCTTTCCGCTGCGGTTGATCAGAACATCGCCGGGGTTGCCTGCGCCATCGACTTCTTCGCAATCGAGGAAGCTGTTGTACTGATCGCCAAGGTCGCCAGGCTGCTTGGTGAAGGCGATCTGCTTGGTCAGGCCGGCGCCGAGCGAATCGGTGCGGGCAACGATGATACCGTCCTCGACGCCGAGCTCCATGAAGGCATAGCGGCAGGCGCGGATCTTGGCGATGAAGTCCTCATGCGGCACGGTGACCTTGCCGTCCTGGTGGCCGCACTGCTTTTCGTCCGAAACCTGGTTCTCGATCTGCAGCGCGCAGGCGCCCGCCTCGATCATCTTGCGGGCGAGGAGATAGGTCGCCTCGGCATTACCGAAGCCCGCGTCGATATCGGCGATGATCGGCACGACATGGGTCTCGTGGCTCTCGATGGCGTGCTCGATCCGCCTGGCTTCGACCGCATCGCCACGCTCATGGGCGGCGTCGAGATCGCGGAACATCATGCCAAGCTCGCGCGCATCAGCCTGGCGCAGAAAGGTGTAGAGCTCGGCGATCAGTGCGGGCACGCTGGTCTTCTCATGCATCGACTGATCGGGCAGCGGGCCGAAATCGCTGCGCAATGCGGCGATCATCCAGCCGGACAGATAGAGGTAGCGGCCCTTGGTGGTGCCGAAATGCTTCTTGATCGAAATCAGCTTCTGCTGGCCGATGAAGCCGTGCCAGCAGCCGAGCGACTGGGTGTAATCGGCGGGGTCTGCATCATAGGCTTCCATGTCGCGGCGCATGATCGCGGCGGTGTAGCGGGCGATATCGACACCTGAACGGAAGCGGTTTTGCAGGCGCATGCGGGCGACCGATTGCGGGTCGATCCCACTCCAGGTCTGCTGGAACTTGCCGATGGTTGCCCCGGCGTCGATGATGGACTGCTGGTAGGTCACGATTTATCCCTTTGCCCGGTGTAATGCTAACGAACCAATGGCGATAATGTTGCACTGCGGCAAGGCGGGATGGAGTCGGCGTGTAACACTTTACATATTTTTCTTGTAAAGCTGTATATTTTCGACAAACACATCCAAATGGCCGTTTCAAGACCTCTTTACCTCGGACCTCGCCTCAGACGCCTGCGACGCGAGCTTGGGCTGACCCAGCAGGCGATGGCCGAAGATCTCGAGGTTTCGCCATCCTATGTCGCCCTGATCGAGCGCAATCAGCGCCCGCTGACCGTTTCCCTGCTGCTGCGTCTGGCACGGACCTACAAGCTCGACATCGCCGATCTCGCGGCCGAGGATGGGGCCGAATATGCCCGCCGGCTGGACGAGGTCCTGCGCGATCCGATCTTCGCGGATATCGATCTGCCGCCGCTCGAAGTGGCCGACGCGGCAACCAATTTTCCCGGCGTTAGCGAAGCGCTGCTGCGGCTTTACGGCGCCTATCGCGGCGAGCAGCGCGCGCTGGCCGAACAGCGGGTGCAGGGCGGGGCGCAAGGCGGGGCTGATCCGGTGGGCGAGGCGCGGCGCTTCGTTGCCGGTCAGCGCAACTATTTCCATGACCTCGATATCCGGGCGGAAGCGCTCGCGGCTGAAATCGCCGAGGCGGGCGGGGCGGAAGCATGGTTGCACCAGCGCGGCACGCGGGTGCGCTACCTGCCCGGCGATGTGCTGGTCGATTCGATCCGCCGCTTTGACCGTCACAACGAGCAGCTGCTGATCGCTGACACGCTGGACCGCGCCAGCCGCGCCTATCAGCTCGCCGCCCATATCGCCTATACCGCGATGCGGGGCGAGATTGCCGGGATCCTGCGCGGCGCCAGCTTTGGCAGCGAGACCGCTGCGGTGCTCGCCCGCCGGGCGCTGGCGGCTTACGGGGCGGCGGCGCTGCTGATGCCTTACACCCATTTTGCCGCCGCAGTCGAAACCCGGCGCTACGATGTCGAAGCGCTGAGCCGCCAGTTCGCCACCAGTTTCGAGCAGACCGCGCACCGCCTGACCACGCTGGGGCGGCCGGGGCAGGTGGGGGTGCCGTTCTTCTTTATTCGCGTCGACGGGGCCGGCATTGTCTCAAAGCGACTCGACGGCGCCGGCTTTCCCTTCGCCGCGCATGGCGGCGGCTGTCCGTTGTGGAACGTCCATTCGGTATTCCGCACGCCCGGCGAGATTGTCACCCAGTGGCTGGAGCTTCCCGGCGGCGAGCGGTTTTTTTCGATCGCGCGGACAGTGACGGCGGGGGGCGGCGAGCATGGCCGCCCGCGCATCCTGCGCGCCATCGCGCTGGCCTGCGCCGCTGAACATGCGCCGCGGCTGGTCTATGCGCAGGCGATTGACCCGGCGGCAGTAGCAGCGACCCCGATCGGCATTGCATGTAGCCTGTGCCAACGTGCCACCTGCGCCGCCCGCGCCGTGCCGCCGATCGGGAGGGAGATATTGCCGGACGACTATCGGCGGGCGGCGGAGCCGTTTTCGTTCGCGGAGAGCTAGAGGGGCGATTGGGAAATGTGAATCATCTCCACCCCCCAACCCGTCTTTCCTGAGCTTGTCGAAGGACTGCTTTTCTTCAGGCGGTTGCGCACGAGGCGCGAAGAAAAGGACAGTGCTTCGACAAGCTCAGCATAGACGGTTTTGGGTCAAACGATCGGTACGATGCTCTAGACGTGCGGCGTAAATCGGCCTGACGTCCCGTCGCTATTGCCTACAGCTATTTATGCCGTGATAAATCAACCCCGAGAGCCCGTGCCAACGCCTGTGCGCGCAGCATCGCCGCCAGCCTGGCAAGCGGCGTGGCGCCGGCAAGGCCGTAGCCGTGGTAGGCCCCGGGGATGACGTGCAGTTCCGCCGGCACCCCGGCGCGGGTCAGACGGCGGACATATTCGAGGCTTTCGTCGAGAAACAGGTCCAGCGCACCGATCGAGATATAGGCCGGCGGCAGGCCGGAAAGGTCTTTGGCGCGCGCGGGAGCAGCGGTCTCGTGGACACCGTCGCTCCCCGGCTCGGCCCCGAGCAGCGACTTCCAGCCGAAGTGGTTCTTTTCCGGCGTCCAGACGAACTCGCCGGCATAGGGATGCGGATCGGCCGAAACGCAGGTGCGATCGTCGAGCATCGGGTAGTCGATGAGCTGGAAGCAGATTGCCGGGCCGCCCTTGTTGCGCGCGTGGATCGCCAGCGCCGCTGCGTGGCCGCCACCGGCGCTATCCCCGGCAACGGCGATCCGCGCAGGATCCACACCGAGCTCAGCGGCGTTGCCGGAGAGCCAGCACAGCGCCGCGTAATTGTCATCCAGCGATCCGGGCCACGGCGTCTCGGGCGCCAGGCGGTAATCGACCGAGATGAACACGCAGTCCATTTGCAGAACCGTCTGGCGATTGACGTAGTCGGTCATTTTGGCATCGCCGATGACATAGCCGCCGCCATGCATGTACAGCACGGCCGGGCGCGGTGCGGAGGCGGCTTGGGGCGGCGTATAATGCAGCACCCGGACATCGGGCGCGCCGGCGGCGCCGGGGATGAAGCGCTCCTCGCAGTGCACGGTTTCCAGTTCGGGCGGCAGCGGCGGCAACTCGCGCAAGACGAAGCCATCGCGAAACGGCCCGATGCCCTGGCTGAAATCCATAGGCGGAAACAGGTCGATCGCGGGCGCGAGCTCGGGTGCGACGAGGTGGCGGCTGGATTTTCTGGTCATAATGTGATCTCCCGTGCGTTCTCGCTCGCGAGCTTTTCCCGGATTGGCGGCGGCTGGCAAGGGGGTTTTACGAGGGCACACAGGAATGCAGCCTTCCATGGGCGCGTCGTATGGCCCGCCCTTCCGGAGCGTGTCAGGGTCCGGGAGGGCGGGCGAGGTCGGCCGGGGGGCTTGCTTCCGGCCGGTATGAGGGGGCTGCGGCCGGAGTTGGACTTAGGCCACCACCGACGCCTCGATGGCGATGCGGATCGCTTCTGAGGTATGCTGCGCGCCCATCTTGTTGAGCATGTTGGCGCGGTGGATTTCAACCGTGCGCGGGCTGATCGCCAGCTTTTCGCCGATCAGGCGATTTGACAAGCCGACTGCGACGCCGGCCAGCACTTCCAGCTCGCGCCGGGTCAGCTTCTGCACCCGGCTGCGCGCCCGGGCCTCGCGCAGTCGCAGACTACCGATCCTGGCCGCATTCGTATCGACCGCTTCCAGCATCGCCCCGATCTCCGATGCGCGGGCCGGCCATTCGAGATAATCGACCGCACCATCCATGATCGCGCGGACCACCTGCTGGGTGCCCGGCCGTTCGGCAAAGGCGATTACCGGCAGCCACTTGCCGTTGGCGGTCATGTGCTCGACAAGCTGGGCGATGTTGTCATTGGCGTCTTCGGCCATGATGATCCCGGATCGCGGCCAGGACAGCTTGATCTCGCCGGTATCCTCGAACGGTTCGACATGGATTCCGCTGCTGGCAAGCTCGTGCGACAGCGATGCACGGCGGCGCATGTTGCTGTCGATCAGGATCAGACTGCTATAGATATCCATGGCATTTCCCTAGCGGTTAACGTCTAGGGGGATATGCCGAGCGGCTGCGCGTGGCGCGGTCAGTTCCATCCGATATCGATCAATAGAAATTGAAAATCAGCCAGTTTTACGCAATTCCGGGCAATGCAATGGCGCCATTATGAATCCGTTTCGGCACTGGCGATCCGTGCGGCGGGGTGCTGCAACGCACTGGCGATCTCGATCAGGTCTTGCCGGATGGTCGCGATCCGGGCCGGCGCGAAATCGAGCGCGGCGTCGAGCAGCGCGCGGCGGACCGAGGCATAGAAGTTGTGCAGCGAAGCCGCGACCCCCTTGTGGCCGGCAACTCCCAGTTGCAGCGCGGTGATCGCCGCCAGAGCATGGGTGATCGCCTGGCTTTTGGCGTGGTTGTTGCCGCTCTCATGCGCGAACAGCGCGCTGGCGAGGGCGGTGATAATTTGCTCGTAACACAGCACGACCAGCTGCTGCGGATCGGCGCCCGCCACCCGCGCGTCGAAATCGACCAGGCGGTACGCTTCCTGCGGAGTGCGGAGCGCTAGCATGTCAGCCCCGCCGTCCGTTCCACGCATCGATCTGGTTCTGCAGGAAGGTCATCGTCGATTTGGCGACGCCGATGCGGGTGTCGGCGATGGCGAAGCGCGAGACCAGACGCGAACGCATCATCTCCTGGGCCTCTGCCAGTTTGCTCTGTTCTTCGCCGAGTTTGGCTTTCTGTTTGGTGTAGCGACTGATCGAACCGCTCAGCGAGCCTGGATCGCTGGCGCTGCTGGCCTTGCGGGCGATGCCGTCGATCGCCGCGAAAATGCCGTAGAGCCCGTTGGTGAACATCGCCGCCGCGCCTTGAGGGTCGGACTTCAGGGTGACGGCAAGCCGTGCGCTATCGAGCAGGAAACTGCCATCGCGCTGGGTCGACAGGCCGAGATCGGCGAGCGTGCGCGCCGAGCCGACACCCGCCTGCGGCATTATCGCCGCCCCGGCCAGACCGCCGAGCGCGCGCCTCAGTGCCCGCGCGCCGTCGTCTTGCGCCAGCTCGCCGGTCTTGGCATTGGTCGCGGTGCCAAGCTCGGCGGCAATTTCGTTGAGCGCGCCGGTCAGATCGGCCATCGCCGCGGTGATCGCGCTGACCGGATCGCTGAAAGCGATGGTGGTCGGCGACCCGCTGTTGGTTCCGGTCAGCGTCAGGGTGAGGCCGGGGATGGCGTCGGCCACAGTGTTGGTCTTCGCCGTCATGGCCAGGCCATCGATCTTGAAGGCCGCATCGCTGGCCGCGGTCAGCAGCCGGGCGGGCGCGGCGACGGGCGTCCAGGCAAGAGCGGCGAGGCCTTCCTCGCCCGGCGTTTCCAGCGCGTCGAGCACGAAGCCGCTGGCTGTGCCCTCGGTGCCCTTGAGCACCAGCTTGGCGCCCTCGGCAGTATTGGCGACATAGGCGGTCACCCCGGCCCGCGCCGCGTTGATCGCGGCGGCGACACCGCTGAGGCTGGCACCGCTGGCTATGGTGATCGGCACAGCCGGGCGCGCGGTGTCTTCGGTGAAGCTGCTGCCGGCAACCGTGCCGAAGCGCAGCGTCAGCGTGCCCGATCCGGTCAGCGCGTCGGCGGAAGCGTAAGCCGGGCTGGCGAGGGTCTGCCCTCTGGCCAGCGCCGTGACTTCGAGCGAGAAGGTTCCGCCCGGCTGCCCGGCCCCGGAAAGCGCCGCGCGCGCCACCGCGCCATTGGCGATCACCGGCTGCGGCGAGAGGTCGCCCTGGCGGACCCGGGTGCCGAGCGAGCTGGCAAGGCTCAGCAGCATGCCCTTGAGCGTGGAGGCGGCGGAAATCCGTTTGTCGAGGGTTTCGGACCTCGCGCTCAGCCGGTCAGCCCGGGCGGCGAACTGGGCATTGGCGAGGTTGGTCGCCAGCATGGTCATATCGACACCGCTGCCGCCGCCCAGCGCAGTGACGAGCGATTGGGTGGCGGTGCCGGTTGCGCTGGTGGTGGTCATGGAGATTAGGACGGCGGGAGGAGTGGGGCGTTAAGGTGTCTGTTCCCGCCGCCCTTCCGCATCGAAGCGCAGCAGCAGCGGCACGTCGATGAACGGCCGGGGCAGCGGCTCGCCGCGATTGAGCGAGAACACGAAGGCCAGCACGCTCGCCACCGCCGCGTATAATTCCTCGCGGATCACCTGCCGTTCGCGGGTGGTGTAATAGACCGAGCGGGCGAGCGCGGGGAATTCCAGGCAGGGCACCGCCTGCTCGGCGGCAAGCTCGCGCATCGCCAGCGCCTTCTCGCCCCGGCCCTTGGCGAGGACGATCGGGGCGGAGGCTTTGAGCGGATCGTAGGCCATGGCAATGGCAAAATGCGTGGGGTTGGTGATGACGAACTGCGCCTCGCGCATCGCAGCTGCCACCCCGCCCATGGCGATCTGGCGCTGGCGCTGGCGGATTGCCGCCTTGCGCTCGGGCGAGCCTTCGGCCTCCTTGTGCTCGTCGCGCATGTCCTGATGGCTCATCTTGAGCCGAGTCAGCCGGCGCAGCAGCTGGATCGGAAAGTCGATTCCGGCGATGATGGCGAGCCCGATGGCCAGCAGCAGCAGCAGCGCGGTAATCGCCTCCCACCCCTGCGCCAGATCGCGGGCCAGCTCGCCCCGGCCAAGGGCAAACAGCGCCGGCAGATGCCCGCGCGCCCAGAACCAGGCGATAGCGCCGAGCAGCGCCACCTTGGCGAGCCCCTTGACGATCTCGATCCAGCCGGCCGGCCCAAACATCCGCTTGAGCCCCGCCATGGGATCGAGCCGCGAGGCTTTGGGCAGCAGATTGCCGCCGACCCAGCGGCCCTCGCCAAAGCCCATCTGCGAGGCCAGACCGGCGGCGAGCACCACCCCGCCCAGCATCAGTATCGGCGGCAGGGCGAGGGCGAGCAGGCCCAGCAGCAGGCGTTCCGGCGCGAAGTGATCGATCGCGGCGCGGTCCCAGACAAAACCGGCGCGCAGAGCCTCGCCGAAAATGCCGAGCAGCCACGGCCCGGCAAACTTCAGCCACGCCGCGCCGACCAGCATCGTTACGGCCACCGACAACTCGCGCGAGCGCAGCACGTCGCCCTTGCGGGCGGCGTCGGTTTTGCGTTTGGCGCTGGGCGCGAAGCTTTTTTCGCCGGTCGTCTCGCTCATTGGTCAGGCCGGTGCGCGTCGGGTCCGATATTCCAAAACCCGTCCGCCCTGAGCTTGTCGAAGGGCTGCTCTTTCCGTCGAGCCGGGTGCCCAAATCCCAGTGAAGGACAGCCCTTCGACAAGCTCAGGGTAGTCGGGTCAGGACGTTGAGCGGGTGTACGGAGAAACATTTCAGCGCTCATCTGGCGAGCACTTTGCCGACATTTTCGATCGCCTCTGCCGAAAGGTCGATCATTTTCTCCGTGATCAGCGGCGCGGCGATGATCAGTGCGGCAAGCCCTGCCAGTACTCCGGCCGGCAGGCCCAGCGCGAACAGGTTGAGCGCCGGGGCCGAGCGGCTGAGCACGCCAGTGACCAGCTGCACCAGCAACAGGATCAGCGTCACCGGCAGGGCGATGGCGACGGCGGCGGCGAACATGCTCGCGGCGAAACCGGCGATCTCGGCCAGGCGTTCGGGGCCGAGCCAGGTCTCGCCGGGGGGGAACACGCGGTAACTTTCGGTCACCAGCGCCAGCCAGTGCAGATGGCCGCCGACCGCGAAGAACACCAGCGTCAGCGTCACCGCGAAATATTGCCCCAGCGCCGGCGAATGCGCGCCGCTGTGGGGATCGACCGAAGTCGCCATGCTCATGCCCATCGCGCCGCCGATCACCTCGGCAGCGATTGTCGGCGCGGCGAAGGCAAGCTGCAGCACGAAGCCCAGCGCGAGGCCGATCAGCAGTTCGCCCGCGGTTATCAGGATGCCTTGGGCGGAGAACAGCGCGGCGGGCGCGGCGACCGGGGTCCAGGCGCAGACCAGCACGGCAATCGCGCCGGTCGCCAGCACCCGCACCTGCGGCGGCACATTGCCTGAACCGAAGAACGGGGCGGCCAGCATCGCCGCACCAATCCGTGTCATCACGAACAGCAACCGCCAGAACTCGGCCTCCAGCGCGCCGAAGCCAAAGCTGGGCTGGATCACCGGGCGAGGCCTGCCGATGAGCCGGCGATCGCGGCGAAGATCTCCTCGGTAAAGTCGGTGACCAGCCCCATCATAGATGCCCCGAACACCACCAGCACCAGCGCGGTAACCGCGAGTTTTGGTACGAACGTCAGGGTCTGTTCGTTGACCGAGGTGGCCGCCTGGACCACGCCGACGACCAGGCCGACGGCGAGGCTCGCCAGCAGCACCGGCGCGGCGACCAGCGCGGTGACCCACAGCATGCGGTCGGCCAGGGCGAGGAGCTGCGCGGTTTCGTCCATCACCCGAAACTCGCCGCGAGGCTGCCCATCAGCAGCGCCCAGCCATCCACCAGGACGAACAGCAGCAGCTTGAACGGCAGCGAGACAATCGTCGGCGACATCATCATCATGCCCAGCGACATCAGCACCGAAGACACCACCAGGTCGATCACCAGGAACGGCAGGAACAGCATGAAGCCGATCTGGAAGGCGGTTTTCAGCTCGCTGGTGACAAAGGCGGGCAGCAGGATCGAGAAGGGCACGTCCGCCGCCGCCGCGAACTTGGGCGCCTTGGCCATTTCGGCGAACATGGCGAGATCGTGCTGGCGGGTCTGGCGGATCATGAAACCATGGAACTGCCGGCCCCCGGCGGCGATGGCTTGCTCGGCATTGATAGTACCCGCCGAATAGGGCGCGATGGCCTGGGCGTTCACCTGCTCCAGCACCGGCGCCATGACGAATAGCGACAGGAACAGCGACAGCCCGACCAGCACCTGATTGGGCGGCGATTGCTGCAGGCCGAGCGCCTGGCGCAGGATCGACAGCACCACCAGAATGCGGGTGAAGCTGGTCATCATCAGCAGCAGGCTGGGCAGGATCGTCAACAGACCCATGATCAGCAGCAGCTGGAGCGACAGCCCAAGGCCCGGGCCTTGGGCCCCGCTCATCGCCCCGAACGCCCGGTCAAGCGCGCCGGGGATGGCGGCCTGGGCGTTGGCCACGGTGGGGGTGAGGAGGAGGGTGGCCGCCAGTAAGCAAGTCCGGGGTATGGAAAATCTCTCTGATCTGATTTCCTCTAGCCCCTGCCCGGCGGGGAGGGGTTGGGGTGGGGGTTCCATGCCAGCGAGCACGCGAGGCCTTTCGGCCACGCTCCCCCAC
>JANLQW010000046.1:0-5921 GCA_031368085.1 Novosphingobium sp.
GGCTATGCGGTACTGCCGGCGATTTCGGTGCCCGAGGGTACGACCTCGCTCACCGTCGCCGCCGACGGCACCGTGTCGGCCGCCGTCGCGGGCAACACCGATGCCCAGCAACTCGGCCAGATCACCATCGCCAGCTTCGCCAATGGGGCCGGGTTGCAGGCGGCGGGCGACAATTTCCTGATGGAAACCGGCGCCAGCGGCCCGGCCCAGCTCGGCGCCGCCGGCCAAGGCGGGCGCGGCCAGATCCGCCAGGGCATGCTTGAGAGCTCCAATGTCAACGTCGTCGAGGAGCTGGTCGACATGATCGAATGCCAGCGCGCCTATGAAATCAATTCCAAGATGATCTCGGCGGTCGACGAGATGCTCAAGAACGCGAACCAGACGCTGTGATGACAAAACACACCCACCAACAAACCCCGCTCAGGCTGAGCTTGTCGAAGCCCAAGCGCGGCGACCGTTCTTGGCGCGAGACCTTCGACAAGCTCAGGATGAGCGGGGTTGGGGTTATTTGGTCAGGGGCTTTGGGGCTTGCCCTCATTTCCGCCCCCGCCCTCGCCAAATCCGCCCCGCCCGCCGGCTTCGAGCCCGCCTTGCCTGCCCCCGCGCCGGTGCCGCGCGCGGCGAACGGCAGCATTTTCAACGCCTCGGCTGGCTATGCCCCGCTCCACGAAGGGCTGCGCGCGCGCGCCGTTGGCGATCCCGTCACCATCCAGCTGCTGGAATCCACCACCACCGCAAAATCCGCTAGCTCCAAGACCCAGCGCAGCGGCGGCGCGTCGATCACACCCCCGGCCGCCTTCCCGTTTTCCTGGCTCAACCCGCAAAGCCTTAAAGCTGCGAGCCAATCGTCGTTCAACGGTCAGGGGCAAGCGGCGCAGACCAGCGCGTTCACCGCCGAGCTTTCCGTCACAATCGCCGAAGTGCGGGCCAATGGCACCGCGCTGCTACGCGGGGAAAAGCGCATGCTGCTCAGCCAGGGGAAGGAATGGGTACAGTTATCCGGCATCGTGCGGCTTGCCGATATCGATCAGGACAACCGCATCCTCTCCACCCGGGTCGCCGACGCGCGGATCGAATATGCCGGCAGCGGCGCGGTCCAGCGGGCTTCTCGTGAAGGCTGGTTGAGCAAGTTCTTCAACATGATCAGCCCGTTTTGAGGATCAAAAAGATGAGCCTGACCATTCCCGATAGCGTCTTCCGCTCTAACCCCCTCCCCCAAGCGGGCGGGGGGATTGTTGCGCTGCTCCTTCTGGCGCTGGCGCTGCTCCTCCCCATCCCCGCCCACGCCGAACGCGTCCGCGATATCGGTGCGTTCCAAGGCGTGCGCTCCAACCAGCTAACCGGCTACGGCGTGGTGGTCGGCCTCGGCGGCACCGGCGACGACAATCTCGAATATCTGACGCAAGCGATGCGCGGGGTCTCCGGGCGGCTCGGGGTGGCTCTGCCGCCCGGTGTCTCCCCGGGGCTGAAGAACGCCGCGGCCGTCATGATCACCGCCGACCTGCCCGCTTTCGCCAAGCCGGGCCAGCGCATCGACATCACCGTCTCGACCATCGGCAAGGCCAAATCGCTGCGCGGCGGGGCGCTGATCATGGCGCCGCTGTACGGTGCGGACGGGCAGATTTACGCGATGGCGCAGGGCAACCTCGCGGTCGGCGGGCTGGGCATTTCCGCCAAGGACGGCTCGCAGCTCACCGTCAATGTCCCGACCGTCGGCCGCATCGCCGAAGGTGCCAGCGTCGAGCGCGCCGTCGCCACCGGTTTCGAGAGCGGCGAGGTCGTGCGCTACAATCTGTTCGCCGCCGATTTCCTCACCGCCGCACGGGTGCGCGATGCGATCAACCGCCGCCTGCCCGGCACCGCCTCGGTCGAAGACGGCGTCACCATCGCGCTGCGCCTGCCGCAGGGCGCCGACACCCGCGCCAGCCTGATGGCCGCGATCGAGATGGTCGAGGTGACGCCCGCCGAAACGCCCGCGCGGGTGATCGTCAACAGCCGCACCGGCACGGTGGTGATCAACAGCGCGGTGCGGCTCAGCCCGGCGGCGATCAGCCACGGCAAGCTGACCGTGCGGATCGACGAGAAACCGACCATCAGCCAGCCCGCCCCATTCAGCCAGGGCGAGACCGCGGTGCAGCAGGACAGCAGCATCAGCGCCGACGAACAGGGCAACCATGTCGCGCTGTTCAAGGGCGGCGCTTCGCTGGCGAGGATTGTCGATGCGCTCAACCTGCTCGGTGTCAGCCCGTCCGATCTCGTCGCGATCCTCGAGGCGCTGAAGCAGGCCGGCGCGCTCAAGGCGGAGATGGTGGTGATATGAACCCGGTCCTGGCACCCATCTCCGACCCGACCCCACAGGCGGCGGACCCGCGCGAGAAGCTCGCTGCGGCAGCCAAGCAGTTCGAGGCGATTTTCGTGCGCCAGATGCTCGCTGCGGCGCGCAAGTCGGACCTGGGCGGCGACCTGCTCGGCGGCGAGGCGCTCAAGACCTTCCGCCAGATGCAGGACGACCGCTTTGCCGATGTCGCGGCGGAACGGGGGGCATTCGGCCTGGCAAAGATGATCGAAGCGCAGCTGGCGCGGCAGGTTGGGACGAGCCCGATTGAACCTGCCTCACTTCCCACCTCCCCGGCGGGGAGAGGAGCTTCAAGGGTGGGAGAAATAACCCATGGCCTCTGACTTACTCTCCATCGCCAAAAGCGGCGCCATGGCGGCCCGCATCGCGCTCGACGTCACCGCGCAGAACATCGCCAACGCCTCGTCCGATGGCTATATCCGCCGCAGTGTGCGGCTGGAGGAGCTGGCTTCCTCGGGCGGCTTCCAGCGGATCGGCGATGTTTCGCTATCGGGCGTTCGGCTCGGCGGCGTGATCCGCAACGCCGATGTCTTCCGCCAGGCCGAAGTGCGCCGCACCGGCGCCGATGCCGCGCGGGCCGAGGCCGAGGTCGCCGGACTCGAGAATATTCAGAGCGCGGTCGAGCAATCCGGCGTTTATCCCGCGATTGTCGCCTTCGATGCCTCGCTGCGGCAGCTGACCGCCGATCCGGTCGATCCTGGTCTGCGCGCTGCGGTGATCGAGGATGCGCGGACGATGACCCGCACCTTCAACATCGCCGCGACCAGCCTTGATGCCGCCGGCAACGGCCTGCGCTTCGAGGCCGCGGACGGTGTCAATCAGGTCAACCAGCTGGCGGGCGAACTCGCCAGGGTCAATCTTCACCTCGCCCGCGCTTCCGGCGCCAGCAGCGATCAGACCGCGCTGCTCGACAGCCGCGATTCGCTGCTTGAACGGCTGAGCCAATACACCGACATTACCACCACCATCGCCCCCGACCAGACCGTCGAAGTTCGCCTCGGCGGTGCGTCCGGACCACAGCTGGTGATAGGCGGCAGCGCCACTTCGTTTGCCATGGCGGCGGCGGCGGACGGCACCATCGCCTTCACCCTCGGCGCCGCGCCGGTGACGCTCGCCGCCGGCTCGCTCGCCGGCAAGGCGCAGGCGCTGGTCAAGCTCGCCGACGTCCGCACCCGGCTGGACACTGTCGCGACCGGGCTGATCGCCACGGTCAACGCCGCGCAAACCGGCGGCATCGCGCTGGACGGCAGCGCCGGCCAGCCGCTGTTTGCGGGAACCGATGCCGCAAGCTTCGCACTCGCCTTCGAGAACGGTAGCCTGATCGCCACCGCACCCGCCGGCGGCGGGGCCGGCAGCCGCGATCCCGCCAACCTTACGGCGCTGCGCAATATGCTTGGCACAACCGATCCCGCCGGCGCGCTGGACGCGCTGCTGTTCGACATTTCGGGCAATGTCGCCGGCCGCACGCTGACACGCGATGCGCTCAGCGCGATTGCCGGCAACGCCAGCATCGCCCTCCAGGCGCAGGCCGGGGTCAATCTCGACCATGAGGCGGTCAATCTGATTCGCTACCAGCAGGCCTTCCAGGCCTCCGGCAAGGCGATGCAGATCGCTTCCACCATCTTCGACACATTGCTGGCAATCAGGTGAGCGTGCCATGACCGTCATCGCCACCAGCACCAGCGCCTATTTCGACCGGTCGGTCCAGGACATGGCATCGCTGCGCGCCCGCGCCGAGGGTTTGCAAAAGCAGCTCGGCAGCGGGCAGAAACTGGCGCGCTCCTCCGACAATCCACTCGCCGCCTCGCGGCTGCGCACGCTGGCCCGGGCCGACACACTGGCGACCATCGACGCCGCCAACGCCGGCCGCGCGGCCACCGACCTCAAGCTGGCCGACGCCGCGTTGTCCTCATTCGCCGAATATATCATCCGCGCCCAGGAACTGACGACCCAGGCCGCAAGCGGCGTGCTGTCATCCAGCCAGCGCGCCGGCATCGGCACCGAACTGCTTCAGATCCACGGCAATATCGTCGCGCTGGCCAATAGCCGCGATGCGGCCGGACATGCGCTGTTCGGTGGCGAGACGGCGGGCGGCGCCTATTCGCTCGATAGCGCTGGCAACGCGGTTTACACCGGCACCGCAGCGGCTGGCGAGCTGGCGCTGGGCGACGGCCAGAGTGTCAAGCGCGGCCTGACCGGGCCGGAATTCCTTAATTTTACTGTCGCAGGCAATCCCACCAATCTGTTGGCGGTGATTAAAAGCCTGGGCGAAGCGCTGCAAGGTGCCGCAGCCGATCCGGCGCAGGCCGCGCGCGATGCGCTCAGCTCACTCGGTGAGGCGCTCGACGCGGTCACCACTGGCCAGACCCAGATCGGCGCACGCCTCGCCTGGATCGACCTCACCACCGAGCGCCGCACGATGCTGTTTGAAATGAACGCGGGCGAAGAGGCCGAAATCGGCGGCACCGACATGGCCGGCACCATCGCCGAGTTGCAGCAGGTGATGCTGGTGCTGGAGGCCAGCCAGGCCAGCTTCGCCAAGCTCGCCAACCTTAGCCTGTTCGACCTGCTGCGCTGAGCGCGGCCAATGCATTTTCAGAAGGCCTGATTCATGTTTGTTGCCATTGGTTTCGTCATCCTGCTGGTCATGGTGTTTGGCGGTTTTGCCCTGACCGGCGGCGCGCTGGGGCCAGTCATGCACGCCATCCCGCACGAGATGCTGATCATCGGCGGCGCCGCCATCGGCGCGACCGTCACCGGCAATTCCATGCATGAGCTGAAAGCGCTCGGCGGCGGCTTTGCCAAACTTTTCAAGGGCCCCAAGCACACCAGGCAGGATCATATCGATGCGATCATCCTCACAACCCGCCTGATGAAGCTATTGCGATCGGAAGGTCCGGTGGCGATGGAGAGCCATGTCCAGGATCCGCCCAATTCGGCGATCTTTGCGGAATTCCCCCGGCTCCTGGCAAATGGGCCGCTGATTGCGCTGATCGCCGACACGCTGACCCTGATCGTCGTCTCCTCCGGCACACTCGAAGTCCATGCGGTCGAAGAGGTGATGGACAATGCGTTGAAATCCCATTTTCACGAAATGCACGAACCGCAACACGCGCTGACCACCCTGGCCGATGCGCTTCCCGCACTCGGCATCGTCGCTGCCGTGCTGGGGATCGTAAAAACCATGGGTTCGATCGACGAGCCGCCGGCTGTACTCGGCGGGATGATCGGCTCGGCGCTGGTGGGCACTTTCATGGGCGTGCTGCTGGCTTACGGCGTGGTCGCGCCGATGGCCGGACGCCTGAAACAGGTGATCGAGGCGGACGAGCAGATCTTCCATGCGGTCAAGCAGGTGGTGATCGCCAGCCTCCACGGCTGGCCGCAGCCGCTGGTGGTGGAAAGCGCCCGCTCCGGCCTCGGGCACGCCTTCCGCCCGGGCCTCTCGGAAATGCTCGACGCGCTGCGGGGGCGGTAAGCCATGGCCGCCAAGGCAAATGCGCGCGGCAAGAACGAGCCGCCGCCAATCATCGTCAAGAAGATCACCGTCGTCGCCGCCGGCCACCAC
>JANLQW010000051.1:0-3251 GCA_031368085.1 Novosphingobium sp.
GCGCAACATCCAGCGCCTTGGCCCCGGCCAGCGCGAGCGCGACTACCGCCGGATCGCCCGCGCCGAGCGAGGCCTCAACCGCACGCTCATCGATCTGCGCCGGGTCGCAGGTGAACGCGACCCCCGCCGCCTCGAGCATCGCCCGGCGCGACGCGCTTTTGCTCGCCAATACGATCACGCTTTGGTGCCGGGCTCTGCAGCCTCGCGCTCGTTATAAAGGTTGATGATCGCCGCGGCGGTCTCCTCGATCGAGCGGCGGGTGACATCGATCACCGGCCAGCCGTTATCGGCGAAAATCCGCCGGGCAAACTGCACTTCGCGCGCAACCTTTTCGGTATCGACATAAGCCGTCTCGGGCGCCTGACCCAGCGACAGCAGGCGGTTGCGCCGCACCTGGATCAGCCGTTCGGGTGCGGTGGTAAGGCCGACCACCAGCGGTTGGCGTAGCCCGAACAGCGCGGGCGGCGGCGGGCTTTCGACGACAATCGGGATATTGACGGTCTTGTAGCCGCGGTTGGCGAGATAGATCGAGGTGGGCGTTTTGGAGGTTCGCGAAACGCCCGCCAAGACGATATCGGCCTCCTCCCAATTCTCCCAGCCGACGCCATCGTCATGGGCGATAGTAAACTGGATCGCCTCGACCCGGGCGAAATAGGCCGCGTCCATCGCGTGCTGGCGGCCCGGGCGCGCCTTGGCCTGCTGGCCCAGCAGATCCTCCAGCGCAGCGCTTACGGCATCCAGCGCCGCGATTGCCGACAGGCCAAGCGCCCGGCAGCGCTCCTCCAGCCTGTTGCGCGTTTCGGGATTGACCACGGTAAACAGAACCAGGCCGGGATTGGCAGCGATATCGGCGAGAATCCGTTCAAGATGCTGCTGTGATCGCACCATCGGCCAGAAGTGGCGTGTGACATTGCTGTCGTCGAATTGCGCCAATGCCGCCTTGGCGATCATCTCCAGCGTCTCGCCGGTGGAGTCCGAGAGGAGATGGATATGAAACCGCGGCATTGGATGATCGTATGATACCAGCATGGCCTGTGGACAGAGCCGCGCATAAACCACGGGAGAGCGGCGCTGACAACTTTGGCGACACATTCGCTCCCCGCTTACGGCAAAGGGGCGGCGTGCTTGTGGACATGTGCATGGGTGATCCCACAGGCTGGGGATAGCGGGCATAGACTGTGCTTGACGCCAGTCTGTCACGATTCGGGATAGGCCGGCCCCTGTTCAGCCGGGGACAATTCGGGCAAGGCGCGCTTGTTCCCGCTATCCACAGACCAACTACAGTCATCATCCTTATATAAATCTATTATTTTTTAGTAAGAAGAGAGCCTGATGCCCGGTTTGCTGCTCGATACGTTGCGCGGGATCAATGCTGCCGAGAGGCCGATCTGGTTGATGCGCCAGGCTGGCCGTTACCTTCCCGAATACCGCGAACTCCGGGCTGAAAAAGGCGGATTTCTGCCGCTGGTTTATGATAGCGAAGCCGCGGCGGAGATCACCTTGCAGCCAATCCGCCGCTTCGGATTCGACGGCGCGATCCTGTTTTCCGACATCCTCATTGTCCCTCATGCGATGGGACAGGATCTCCAGTTCCTCGCCGGTGAGGGACCGCAGTTGAGCCCCCGGCTGGTCGATGCCGCGCTGTCGAGCCTGGAAGCCGCCCCAGAACGCCTTGCGCCGATCTATGAGACGGTTTCGAGGGTCAAGGCAGGCTTGGGTAGCGCATGCACCCTGCTGGGCTTCGCAGGCAGCCCATGGACCGTCGCCACCTATATGGTCGCCGGCGAGGGCAGCCGCGACCAGCATGAGACCCGCGCGCTGGCCTACCGCGATCCCGCCGCGTTTCAGACGATCATCGATGCGATTGTCGCAGTGACGGTCGATTACCTTGTCGGTCAGGCCGAAGCGGGGGCGGAAGCGGTGCAATTGTTCGACAGCTGGGCCGGCAGTCTCGCTCCGGCCGAGTTCGAGCGCTGGGTGATTGCCCCGACCGTCGCCATTATTGCCGCCTTGCGGGTTCGCGCGCCCGGTTTGCCGATCATCGGTTTTCCCAAGGGAGCGGGCACGAAATTGCCGGCCTACGCAGTTGAGACCGGAGTTGATGCTATCGGACTGGATGAAACCATCGATCCCGTCTGGGCGGCGCGGGCGCTTCCGCCGGGCATGCCGGTGCAGGGCAATCTCGATCCGCTGTTGCTGCTGGCGGGCGGCGCGGAACTCGAGCGGCAGGCAAGGTTGATCCTCGATTGCTTCGCCGACCGGCCGCATGTGTTCAATTTGGGGCACGGCATCGGTCAGCATACGCCGGTCGAGCATGTCGAACAGCTGCTCGGCATTGTTCGGCGCTGGCGCAGGTGACGGCGGCGCAAGCTGCGACTAAGGCCTGGCCCGACGGGCTCGGGGCATCTTCAGGGAGCAGGTCCCATCTTCATGGAACAGGTCATTGCGATGACATATCTTTGGCTCAAGGCCGGTCACATCATCTTCGTCATCTTCTGGATGGCCGGGCTGTTCATGCTGCCGCGTTATTTCGTCTATCACCAGGAAGCCGCACCCGGTTCACCCGAGAACGCATTATGGATCGAGCGGGAGCGCAAGCTGCTCAAGATCATCCTGTGGCCCTCGCTGGTGATCGTCTGGTTGCTGGGCATGATGCTGGCAGTGTCCACCGGCGCGTTTTCACACGGCTGGTTCCACGCCAAGCTGGCGCTGGTGCTGGCCCTCACCGCCTATCATTTCTGGCTGGCTGGTTATGCGGCCAAGCTGGCGCAGGGCGAGCGGCAACTGAGCGGCAGAAATCTGCGCCTGCTCAACGAAGTGCCCGGCATCGCCGCGGCTATCATCGTCATTCTGGTGGTTGTTGGCCCGCAATTCTGATCGCGTGTCTGCTGCGTTGACGTGCGGGGCGCTTGCGCCTATTTGCCAACGCCTCATCGGCCCAAGACCGCGTTCATCGCGGCACGATCCGCTTTCCCCAAGCCCCAGGATCGATCAGCCACTCCCAGACTTCATCCGGAATCTTAAAACTCATGCATCTCAAAGAACTGAAGAAGAAGACCTCGGCCGAGCTGGTCGAAATGGCCGAAGAACTGGGCGTTGAAGGTGCATCAACCCTGCGCCGCCAGGACATCATGTTCGCCATCCTCAAGGAAGTGGCTGAGGATGGCGAAGAGATCATGGGGCTCGGCACGATTGAAGTGCTGACCGATGGTTTCGGCTTTTTGCGCAGCCCGGAGGCAAATTACCTCGCC
>JANLQW010000122.1:0-2405 GCA_031368085.1 Novosphingobium sp.
AAAATCGAAGTGCAGGATGCCCCTGGCGCCCCGGCGCTGGCGATCCGGCGGCCGACGCTCGCCTTCGACAATGTCACCTTCGGTTATGATCCCGACCGCACCATCCTCCACGGCCTGAGCTTCGAGGTGCCGGCCGGCTGGCAGGTGGCGGTGGTCGGGCCTTCGGGAGCGGGCAAGAGCACCATCGCCCGACTGGTGTTCCGCTTCTACGATCCCTGGGAGGGGCGCATCCTGATCGATGGGCAGGATATTCGAGGCGTCACGCAGGCGAGCCTGCGCGCCGCCATCGGTATCGTCCCGCAGGATTCGGTGCTGTTCAACGAATCGATCGGCTACAACATCGGTTACGGCCGGGACGGTGCCGATCAGCAGGACATCGAGTCAGCAGCGAATGGCGCGGCGCTGATGGCGCTGATCGAGCGGCTGCCGCAGGGCTTCGCCACCGAAGTCGGCGAGCGCGGGCTGAAGCTTTCAGGCGGCGAGAAGCAACGCGTCGCTATTGCCCGCACACTGGTCAAGAACCCGCCGATCTTGCTGCTCGATGAGGCCACCAGCGCGCTCGATACGCGCACGGAGCAGGAGATCCTCGCGACGCTGCACGCGGTCTCGGCGAACCGGACATCGCTCAGCATCGCGCACCGGCTGTCGACGATCGCCGAAGCCGACCGCATCCTGGTGCTGGACCAGGGCCAGCTGGCGGAGAGCGGCACGCATAACGAGCTGCTGCGGCTGGACGGGCTCTACGCCGAGATGTGGACCCGCCAAGCGCAGGAGGTTGCAGAAATCAGCGAGGCAGCGGAGTAGTCGCCCAGGCCGGCTTTTGATCCCTGCGATTGTCCGATCTAGCCAATTGACCCGCCGCGCCGGCTCGGCCAGAAACCGGCATTCTATTTGCCGAAAGGGCCTGCCCCGGATGTCCGAAGCCGCACCCCCGCCCGTTACCCCACCCGCTCCAGATAATGAACGCTTCGGCCACCCTCGGGGGCTGTGGGTGCTTGCCGGCACCGAACTGTGGGACCGCATCTCGTTTCACGGCATGCAGGCGATGCTGGTGCTCTACATGGCTGGCGAATTGCTCAAGCCGGGGCGGATCGAGCGGGTCGTCGGCTTCGATAGGTATCGCGCCTTTATCGAAGGCATCACCGGGCCGCTATCCACTCAGGCGATGGCGACGCAGACCTTCGGGCTTTACGTCGCCCTGGTCGCATTCATGCCGCTAATCGGGGGCGCCATCGGCGACCGTTGGATTTCGCGCCGGGCGGCAGTGACGATCGGCGCGCTGCTGATGACCTGCGGTCATTTCGCGCTGGCGTTCGACGAGACCTTCCTGCTTGCTCTGCTGCTGCTGGTTACGGGCGCGGGGATGCTGCGCGGCAATCTCAAGGCGCAGATCCGCTCGCTTTACGCTGCAGGAGACCGGCGGCAGGCGGATGCCTTCCAGGTTTACTCTTTTGTGGTCAATTTCGGCGCCTTCATCGCCCCTATCGTCTCGGGCGGTATTGCCGCAGTCTATGGCTGGCATGCCGGCTTCGCCGTCGCCGGGTTCGGCATGCTGATCGGCCTGGTCTGGTACCTTGCCGGCTCCCGCCATTTGCCGCGCGAGAGCGAAAAGCGGATTGCCCAGGCTGGCGAAAAGCTCAATCCCGCCCAGCGCAAGAATCTGCTTCTGCTGGCGCTGATGTGGCCGATCTCGGTCGCCTTCTGGACTGCGCAGGCGCAAATCTGGAATGTTTACAACATCTGGGTGCGCGACACGATCGACCTTTCCATCGGCAGCTTCACCATGCCGGTGCCGTGGCTGCAATCGCTCGACGGGCTGGCCCCGGCGGCCTTCACCCCGCTGATAATCTGGATTTGGCGGGCTCAGGCGGCGCGCGGCCGGGAGCCCGATCTGTTCGTCAAGATGGGCATCGGCTGCCTGATCTTCGCCGCCAGCGTGGGGCTGCTGGCCCTGTCCCCCATGTTCGCCAACAGTGCCGGACGCTCGCCGCTGGCCGTGCCGGTGCTGTTCCATGTGTTCTCGAACTTCGGCGCGGTCTATTTCTCGCCGGTGATGATGACGCTCTACGCCAGCCGCGCTCCGGCCCGGCTGCGCGGTACCATGCTCGGGGTCGATGCGCTGTCGGTGTCGGCGGCGAGCCTGATCAGCGGATATATGGGCGGCCTGTACGAGACCATGTCTCCCACAACCTTCTGGTCGATCAACGCCGGGATCGTCGGCAGCGCCGGCGTGCTGCTGGTGATCGGCTCCAGACCGCTGCGGAACATCTTCGGGCCTGAGTGGCAATCGGCTGACCCGCTGGAGGACGATCTCACCATCCCGGAGGCGAAACCGGCGCTGGCTTAGAGCGCGGGTCACGAAATCTGACCCAAAACCCGCCTATGCTGAGCTTGTCGAAGCACTG
>JANLQW010000159.1:0-4303 GCA_031368085.1 Novosphingobium sp.
AAGGTTTGCGATTAGGAGTTTTCTAAGGAGTCTGCTCCATTCGGGAGCAAGTTGCGCCGCGGGGACCCGACGCACACCTAACAATGATGCCAGAGGATGGCATTGCAGTTGGACGGGGGTCGTTCTGGTTGTCAGGGAAACTGATGGGAAAGCTCTGCCGGAAGTGGCTGGCCTGTCCCTGCTGTTTGCGGCTGGGTCACGTCCATCCGCAGCCGATGTCGAGCGCCTGTTTTCTGCGCCTTCAGTAGCCGGCGCGGGTGGAGCGGTCGCCCGGATCAGTAGCCGGCGTGGCGCTCAGGAAGGGTGGCTGGAACTTCTCGCCAGCGGCTTGACCTTCGATGTTCACGGCCTGGCCGAGGGGGAAGCCTGCCCGGTTCCGCCCGCCAGTCACTACTTCGGCCTGCCGCGGCTTGATGCCGATCTCCAGCTGGAGGCGATCACGCTCGTCCCCGGCCCGCATATCGGCGGCGGCGGCGCCATGGTCCCGGTCGTCAAGGCGATGGCGGTGGTGACCAGCGAGCTGGCTTTGAAGCTGCGCCCCATGGCCGTGTGCTGGCAACCGGCAGCCAGCTGGATGGACCCTGATTACTTCGCCCGGATTATCGCCGCATGGCGCGGCGGCGGCGCCTTTCCCGCCCTGGGAATGTGCGGGGTCGAGCGCAAGCCGGATGGCGGCGTCGAGAGCCAGGGGCTGGCGTTCTTCGTCGGTCACGAACTGCGGGTGGAGCCAAGGCCCGGCGAGGCGGCGGCGGAAACCGTTAAGCTGGCGGTGCGCATGATCGATCACCTCGTGCGCCACGGCCCCATCCGGGCGCGGGAGGCGCTGACCGGGCCCGGCGGCGAAGCCTTGCTCGCCGAGCCGGCGTTCGGTGGCCGGTTCGTCAGGCTTTGGCGCGCAGCATGAGCCCGCGCTCCGTTGCGCCGCGCGACCGGCTGAGTTTCCGCGCGGTCAACCGGCACACCGCCCCGGATTACGATCCCGGTCTGCAGCGGCACCACCTCCTGCCCCGCCAGCTGCTCGGCCGGCGCTGCTTCGGCGCGCTGTTTGAATCTGTCGGCCGCGAGCGCGTCGGCTTTGACGATTTTCGCACCAACGGCCTGCTGCTGCCGGCCAGCGACGTCGCCGCCGTGCGGATCGGCCTGCCGCTGCACCGCGGCCCGCACCGCGATTACAATGCCCTGGTTATCGAACGAGTCGGCCAGGTCGAGGCGAGCTGGTCGGCGCGGCGGCTGAAAGCGCCGGAGGTCGCGCTGGACGACGCCCTGATGCGGCTCCGCCTGCTGCAGCGCGCGCTGCGCCGGCGGCTGCTCGATCCGATGCGCCGGCGGATGTCGCTCAACCGCCACGATCCGCTGGGCAAGGCGGCCGACTTTACCGAGCTCGACGCCATGGCCGAAGCGCTATGGGGCGAAACCGGCGGCGCTGCGCGCTAGCATCGCCCACCCGGCAGGGGTTGCCCTCCGCGCGGTCAACACCGAAGGAATCATTGACCCAGCTTGCCCGCAGACGGCGCCTGCACGGGGATTGACGAGCAAGGCGGCGAATCGCTAAGGCGGCGTCCAGGTGGCGGGTAAAGCGCAGATTTTCCGGGCAACAGATTAACTTTCCTCGCTGTGCCGGGGCTCTGCACGGGGGCCTGACGAGTGTGACTCTTTGGCAACGCGCGAAAAAAGCATGCAACTTTTTCCACAACTCGCTTGACGGAGCTTAAGAATTACGGTTGTCATCGCCTCCGTAGTTTGTATTTACAGCGAGTGAATTAGTGCTATTGCGCTGCTAACCGCCTGCTAATGCATGAGCAGGATATTCGGTTGCGCGGCAATGGGTGTCGAAATGCTGTCAGCAGCGGCATGGGTGCAGGGGGTTTTGAATGAGGGATTGCAATTTTTCGCCGGACCCGCACCGCTGGGTGCACCGCCGCAGAGCATGGGCTCGGCGGATTGTTTTTCTGTTGCCGATACCGTTTTAACCGATTGGTAAGTTTTCAAGGCAACATCACGCCGCGAAAACCTCAACGAATTTTCGAAGTTCTAAAGATCCCGCCCCCGGGCGTAGTGCAAGACTTACAGGGAGTAATATAATGACCTCACGTGAAACCGGCCTGACCAGCAGCCCGACCGCCAGCTCGCGCAAGACCCGCGCCGCGCTGTACCTGACGACGGCGATTGCCGCCGCCATCCCTGTGACCTCCTACGCCGATACGACGATCGCCGCGCCGACCACCACGGCAGCGGCCAATACGACGATCAACACAAACACCACCGCCCCCGCTGACACGGTCATCGTAAATGCGGCGATCACCAGCTCGGTTCCGCCGGGACCGACGACGCTCGTCGCCGGCTTCAAGGCAGTGGGCCAGGGCGACGGCGCGATCACCTTCACCAACAACAGCACGATTGGCACGGTCGATGGCGCCGGCACGGTGACCGATTTCGTCAATGTCCATATCAACGGCGCCGGCGCTGGCGGGACCGCGGCCAACACGGCGACGGTCACCAACAATGGCCTGATCACCGGCAACCTGCATGTGGGCAATTTCGGGAGCACAGCTTTTGTCGGACCTGTGACTGTCTCGATGCTGGGGACTGCCAGCGTCAAGGGCAACGTGAGTGTTTTTGACCTCGGCAATATCACCTACACGCAGGATGCTGGATCGACGGTTGGCGTCGATGTCGCGCTTGCGTCGGGCAACACCGCCGTGTCGTCCGTCACCGGAGGCATCACCACCACGACCTACACCAACGGCAATGTTACGGCCACGGTCAACGGCGATGTCGGTGATGACCTCTTTGTAAACAACTCTGGCGGAGGCACATCGACCGGCAATGCGACGGTGGTCGTCAACGGCAAGGTGATCGGGGACGACGTCCGGGTTTTCGGTGGCAGCGGCACCCTTAAGACTGTTACGGGCGGCGACGCGCTGATTGCGAGCGCAACGGTTACGACCTCGCAGAATGATACCTATGGCGGCACCGGTTCTTCGACGCTGACGATCGGCACTAATGGCGATGTTAAAGATGATGCCCGCTCTACCGCCGGTTCCGGTGGTTCGGTCGTAGTCATCGACGGCAAGGTCGGCGGCGGCGTGCAGTCGACTTCGTCACTCCAGAACAGCTTCAACAAGACGGTCGTCGTTACCGACGCGGGCGCGCTCGCAACTTCGACGACAAACACTTCATCCAACAATCGCATCGGCGGCGCGGCTTCGGTTGCCGTCAATAGCGGAGGCTTGGTTGTACAGGAAGTTACTGCCAGAAGCTACAGCGCCGCTTCGGTGGTCGTTAACGGCAAGGTCGGCGGGGACGTCACGGCCAACGCGCAGACCGGCACAACCTTTAACTTTAGCGACACCACCACCGCAGGCGGCAATTCCTCGTTTAGTCAAGTCCAAGCCTGGAACCCCAGCACGGCATCAGTAACCATCGCCAGTGGCGCGCTGGTTGACGGTGATGTAAATGTAGATGCCTATGGCACCGCAACCTTTGTCAACTCAGGCAAGATGCTGGGTGTTACCGGCAATGGCGATGTCTCCGTCAGCGCCAACGGCGGATCTACGGTTACCTCTTTCACTGGCAGCAGCGTCAATCCCTCGCCAGGTAATTCCGTTAATAAAAGTGATAAGATCACAATCAACAACTTTGGCGGCACGGCCAGCTTCACCAACAACAAGGGCGGCTACATCGCCGGTGACGTGAATGTCGATGGCCCGCTTGGCGTAACCATCGTCAACAATGGCCAGGTCGCTGGCTCGACCAACGGCACTTCGCAGCAGCAGACCAACACAGAATCATTCACCAACTCGCTGGCCACTTCGGTCGCTGCCGGCATCACCACCACCACAACGGCTGGCAACTTCCATATTGAGACCGCAGCCACCGGCGGTTCCGTCACCGGCACCTATACCGGCGTCAATGGCCAGACCAATTTCCCGAATTCGCAGGGCTCGATCACCCAGTCGGCGAACCAGGCCAGCACGGCCACGGTTAGCGGCACGGTTTACGGCGACGTACAATCTTTCGCGGGGACCGGAAGTAACGGCAGCTTTGACCTGACGGGGTCCACCACCACGACGACCGACGGCCTCGCGCTGCCGACCGGAACCGAAACTTCTGACTTTGCGTTTACCTCTACCTCTAAATCGACCCCTGGCGGCGCCAGCACGGTCACGATCGGCGCTACTGGCAATGTCAGTGACGCGCTCGGCGGCGGCAATGTCACTTCGCAAGGCACCAGCAGCAGCACGCTCGGCATCGCCGGCAAGGTTGCCGGAAACGCTTCGTCCACTGCCAGCGGCGATTACAC
>JANLQW010000198.1:0-2134 GCA_031368085.1 Novosphingobium sp.
AAGCAGGCGAGGACGAAGATCGAGAGGATCGAGATGAAGTCCATTTTGATCAGCTCACATTTCTCAGTAGTCGTGCTGCCTTGCGCAGATCTCGTTCAGCACGGCTCAGCAGCGTGCGAAAACGGGATCCATCACCGGATCGGCGGCAGGAATTTGTCCAAATCTGCAGGTTCAGCCGTCGGCCAAGTAGGCGTTCGGCCTCGCTCTCAATCGAGCTGAACCTGGCCTCGAGAGGTGCGATTGCTGCTGCCGCTCCGTCTCTCTGGCATGTGTAAGTTCCTGCTTCGACAAGTTTTTCCAGCGCCTCATCGAGAATTTTTTCTACGCCGCTGTATTCCTCTGCGACAACCGGTAGGTCGGTTGCTGACGAAGCAACGGCGAGGGCGATGAAAGCTGAAGCGATCACCCCACCAGCCTCTCGTGACCCAATATATCCCTCTGCGTCAGTCGCACCGCATCGCCCCCTGTCCTAGCTGCCATCACTTCATTCCGCCGCCTGCTGCACCGGGTGGGTCATGTCACCATATCCGGCGAGCAATCCGCCAATCGAGATATCCTCGTCGATTTCATCCCAGTGGATGCCGCTGGGGCTGAGGAAAAAAGCCATTCGCTGCTCCGGCGTTGCGCGAAACAAGCGGGGAAACCACGACAGCGGTATCCCCAATGTGCGGCCATCCTCGATGTCGACCCACATCATGTCCTCGTCGAAACGGACTGCCTTTGGCCTAGGCGGAAAAGTGTGCATTCCAAACCTCTTCGATTTGCTCACGATGTGCTTCGACAATACCAATCAAACGTCTGATTTCGCGCGCGCTGAAACCATTATTGTAGGCCAGTCTGACTTCGGGAAACAGCCAGAACTTGGCGTCGACATCGGTTCTCGCAACGTGGATATGGATCGGTTCGCGGGGTGATCCCTCATAAGAGTAAAAGTGGAACCGCATTCCCTCCAGCCGAAAAACCACCGGCATCAGGTCGCCAGCAACCTCTCATGCACAATCTTGCCGCCCTGCGTCAGCCGCACCGCATCGCCGATCTCTTCGTCCAGCACCGGCTTTCCCGCGTCCTTGTCCCAGAACGCCGAGAGGAAGTTGTACAAGTTGCGCGCGAACAGGGCCGAGGCGTCCGCCGCAAGGTGTGTCGGCGTGTTGGCATAGCCGATCAGCTTGACCCCGTGGCGTTCGACCGTCTGGTCGGCCACCGAGCCCTCGACGTTGCCGCCTTGCGCCACAGCGAGGTCGTAGATCACGCTGCCCGGCTTCATCGTCGCGATCTGGGCGTCGGTGACCAACCGCGGCGCAGCGCGGCCCGGTATCAAAGCGGTGGTGATGACAATGTCCTGCTTGGCAATGTGGGCGGAGACCAGTTCGGCTTGCGCCTTCTGGTATTCTTCCGACATTTCCGTGGCATAGCCGCCCGCGCCCTCGCCTTCGATCCCGGCGACGCTCTCGACGAAGATCGGCTTGGCCCCGAGCGACTGGATCTGTTCCTTCGTGGCCGAGCGCACGTCGGTCGCAGAAACCTGCCCGCCTAGCCGCCGCGCGGTGGCGATCGCCTGCAAGCCGGCGACGCCCACCCCCATCACGAACACTTTGGCGGCGCTGATCGTGCCGGCCGCGGTCATCATCATCGGGAACGCCCGGCCATAGGCGTTGGCCGCCTCGAGCACCGCCTTGTAGCCGGCCAGGTTGGACTGGCTGGAAAGGATGTCCATCGACTGCGCGCGGGTGATCCGCGGCATGAACTCCATCGCCAGCGCTTCGAATCCGGCGCTGGCGTATGCGTCTATGCGCGCACGCTGTCCGAACGGATCGAGACCCGCAACCACCCACGCGCCGGAATTCGCCCCGGCCAGCAGCGCCACCTCCGGCCCCTGCACGCCCAGCACGATATCCGCGCCCTGCACCGTCGCCGCCGCGTCACCCACGGTCGCGCCCATTGCCGCGAACTGATCGTCGGGGATCGAGGCCGCGACCCCGGCACCGGCTTCGACCGCCAGCTCGGCGCCCAGCGCGATGAACTTCTTGACCGTCTCGGGCGTTGCCGCGACGCGGCGCTCGCCTGCGGCGCGTTCCTTGAGCACGGCGATCTTCATGGCCTCCACTCCCGCTCGCGGGTCAGGTGGCGATGATGA
>JANLQW010000279.1:0-6612 GCA_031368085.1 Novosphingobium sp.
CAGCAGCCGGATGTATCTGGTCGGCGATGTGCCCTTGAAAGCCAAACGGTTGGTCGATGTGACCTACGAATGCCTGATGCTGGGGATCGAGCAGGCCAAGCCTGGTGCGCGGCTGGGCGATATCGGCGCGGCGATCCAGCATCACGCGGAGCGCCAACGCTACGGCGTGGTCCGCGAATTTTGCGGGCACGGGGTGGGGCGGTTGTTCCACGATGCCCCCGAAGTGGTTCACGCCGCGCGTGCGGGCACCGGGCCTGAGCTGAAGCCGGGGATGTTCTTCACGATCGAACCGATGATCAACCTGGGTAAACCCGGCGTGAAGCTGCTTGAAGACGGGTGGACGGCGGTGACCCGCGACCGCTCGCTGTCGGCGCAGTTCGAACATTCGATCGGCATCACCCAGGACGGCTGTGAGGTGTTCACGCTAAGCCCGCAGGGATTGGACAAACCGCCCTACTGATCCTCCCTGGCAGGGAAGGATTTAGCGCTCGCCAACCACCTTGGCCGCCTCCGCAATCGCCGCATGCACCGCCGCCAAGTCCTCGGGCGAGATGCAATAGGGCGGCATGATGTAAACGGTGTTGCCCAGCGGGCGGAGCAACAATCCGCGTTCCGTGAAGAACGCCTTTAGCTTCGGCCCGATGCCCGCGAGATAACCCGCATCGACGCCGGCCTCGAAATCCACCGCGATAATCGTGCCGCATTGACGCGGGTTTTTCAGGCTGGGGGTGGCCGCAAGCATCGCCAGACCCTCCGCCTGCCGCGCGGAGAGCGCATCTATCCGCTCCAGCACCGGCTCGTCCCGCCAGATATCGAGATTGGCCAGAGCCGCTGCACACGCGATCGGATTGGCGGTGTAGCTGGAGGAGTGGAAGAACTGCTCCGCCCGGTCGTCCGAGTAATGCGCCTCATAGATGTGCGATCCCGCCAGCGTCACCGCCAGCGGAACTGAACCGCCGGTCAGGCCCTTCGACAGGCACATGATGTCGGGCACGATCTCGGCTTGCTCACAGGCGAAAAGCGTGCCGGTGCGGCCCCATCCCGTCATCACTTCGTCGGCGATGAACAGCACGCCGTGTGCGGCGCAGACCGCACGCATCGCCGCCAGCACATGCGGCGGATAGACCAGCATGCCGCCGCCCCCCAGCACCAGCGGCTCGACGATGAAGGCGGCGGTATCGCCCTGCGCGCAGGCCTTTTCGAGCGCATCGACCGTTGCTTGCTCGGCGCCTGCGTGGGGGAAGGGGATCGTTTCGACATCGAACAGCAGCGCCTGGTAGGCGCGGTTGAACACGCCGCGCTCACCCACCGACATGCCGCCGAATGTGTCGCCGTGGTAGCTGTGCTGCATGACGATGATGCGGTGGCGCGGGCTCCCGCGGTTGGCCCAGAAGCCCAGCGCCATCTTCAACGCGACCTCGACGCTGGTCGAGCCGGAGTCGCTGTAGAACACATGGTCGAGCGGGCGGGGGGCCAGTTCGACGAGGCGGCGCGCCAGTTCCTCGGCGGGCTCATGCGTCCAGCCGGCGAAGATGATCTGGTCGAGCTTCTGCGCCTGCGCGGCGATGGCGGCCATGATCCGGGGATGGCAATGGCCGTGGGTCGTCACCCACCAGCTCGAGATCGCATCGATGATGCGCTGGCCGTCGGCGGTGTGGAGGATTGCCCCCTCGCCGCGCGCGATGAGCGGGATGGCCTCTTCAAGACCGTGCTGGGTGAAGGGATGCCAGACGGCCGAGCGGGTCATTATGCGAAGGCTTCCGTCCGGACATGGGCGGTGAAGGCCGCGTTGAGCGTGCCGGGCGTCAGCGGTTCGATGTGCGGCAGTCGGCCGAGGTGCGGCACCCGCCCGATGCGGGCGATCGCCGCCTCGCTGGCCGGATTGGGCGCGCCTGAAAAAACGATGCCGTGAACCGCAATGTTTCGGGCACGCAGCGCCTCGAGCGACAGCAGCGAATGGTTGATCGTGCCGAGCACCGTGCGGGCGACCAGCACCACCGGCAAGCCCCAGCGCGCAAACAGATCGGCCATCAGCAGGTTTTCGGCGAGCGGCACCAGAACGCCGCCGGCCCCTTCTACCACCAGCGGACCATCCCCCCGCGGCAGCGCGAGGCGCGCGGGATCGATCGTCATCCCGTCGATCCGGGCTGCTTCATGCGGCGAACACGGGGTAGCGAGCCGATAGGCTTCCGGCAGAATCTGCGCCTTGCCATCCGACAGCCGCGCCACCGCCGCGCTATCGGTTTCCCCCGCCAGCCCCGCCTGCACCGGCTTCCAGTACCGCGCGCCAAGATGCGCGGCGAGCGCGGCGGCGAACACGGTCTTGCCAATGTCGGTGTCGGTGCCGGTGACGACCAGTCTCGCGGCAGGGCTGGGGGCTAGGTCCATGGGTCTGCTATGGCGGTCGCTGGCGCCTGCGTCGATAGCGTTACCGGTCCCGGCCCCAACCCCTCCCGCAAGCGGGAGAGGCGAAGGGGGCCTTTCCCGGCGGAACTTAATTAAGCTGCGCTCTCGGCAGCCGGCGCTTCGCCTTCCTCGGCGGCAATGCTGCCCGGCTCGGCATTGGGATCGAACGCTTCGACGAAGCCCGAGGAGTCGCTGTCGAACATCGCTGACAGCACATCGACGCCGGCCGCCTGCTGGTCGGCTTCGTCGGATGAGCGGGCGACGTTGACCTTGATCATCACCGCCACTTCCGGGTGCAGCGCAACGCGCACGTCGAATACGCCCACGGTCTTGATCGGGCGTTCGAGCACGACCATCGCCTTGGCGATATTCGCGCCCTGCTCGTTCAGCGCATCGACGATGTCGCGCACCGAAACCGAGCCGTAGAGCTGGCCCGAATTCGACGAGGCGCGGATCAGCACCACGCTCATGCCGTCGACATCCTGGCCGCGCGTCTGGGCTTCGCCGCGACGCTCGGCATTGTCGGATTCGATCCGGGAGCGGTTGGCGTCGAACACCTTGCGGTTGGCAGCGTTGGCGCGCAGCGCCTTTTTGCCCGGCAACAGGAAGTTGCGGGCGTAGCCGTCCTTGACGTTGACGACATCGCCGATGCTGCCGAGCTTTTCGATCCGCTCGAGGAGGATGATCTGCATGGGACTTGCCTCCTTACTTGGTCAGATAGGGCAGCAGGGCGAGCTGCCGGGCGCGTTTGATCGCCTGGCTGAGTTCGCGCTGCTTCTTGCCGGAAACCGCGGTGATGCGGCTGGGGACGATTTTGCCGCGTTCGGACATGAAGCCCTGCAGCAGGCGCACGTCCTTGAAATCGATCTTCGGCGCGTCTTTACCCGAAAACGGGCAGGACTTGCGGCGGCGGAAAAAAGCGCGCGACATCAGAAGGACTCCTCACGTTCGCGGCGACGGGTGCGGTCGCGGTCGCTCTTGCGCATCATCACGCTGGGGCCGGCTTCGGCTTCATCGACGCGGATCGAGAGCCAGCGGATGATATCTTCGTTGATCGCGGTCTGGCGCTCAAGCTCGGCGATCACGCCCGGGGGGGCATCGATGTTGAGCAGCACGAAATGCGCCTTGCGGTTGCGGTTGATCTTGTAGGCGAGGCTCTTCAGGCCCCAGCTCTCGGTCTTGGTGACCTTGCCTTTGTTGGCCTCGACGATTTCGGTGGCGGTGGCGGCCAGCGCATCGACCTGCGCCTGGCTGAGATCCTGGCGGGCCAGGAACACGTGCTCGTAAAGCGGCACTCGGCAGCTTCCTTTCATTGCATACCGATCGCTGGCTTGTCCGCGCCATCGCGGGGCCCCTCCGGCTTTCTGGTTACCCTGCCCAAGCCGGTGAGCTGAGCGGGGAAGCGGGGCGCATAACGGAATGCGGGGGGAATGCAAGGGTGGAGTGTAACGGGTGAGGTTACAGAACCGCTGGACATGGTTTTCCTGAACTGCACAGGCTTGTCATCGCGATCCTGGCGCATCACTGTGCCTAATACCGTTCGATCGATGCCATCTACGAAACAGGAAGTTGCCCGCATATGCCCTCAGGCCTCGTTGCCCTGCTCGACGACATTTCCGTGATCGCCAAGCTGGCTGCTTCCTCGCTCGACGATGTCGGGGCGGCGGCGGCCAAGGCGGGGGCCAAGGCGGCCGGGGTGGTGATTGACGATGCGGCGGTCACCCCGACCTATGTCACCAATTTCACCCCCGACCGCGAACTGCCGATAATCTGGGCCATCGCCCGGGGGTCGCTGCGCAACAAGCTGCTGATCCTGCTGCCCGCCGCCTTGCTGCTCAGCCAGTTCCTGCCAATCGCGATCACCCCGCTGCTGATGGTCGGCGCGCTGTTCCTGTGTTTTGAGGGCGCGGAAAAGCTCCTGGAAAAGCTGGGTGCCGAGAAGCACGGCGAGACTCTGGAAGATCCGATCGAGGATCTCGCTGCCTTCGAGCGCGAGCGGATTTCCAGCGCGATCCGCACCGATTTTATTCTCTCCGCCGAAATCATGGCGATTGCCTTGGCCGAAGTGGCGGACCAGGCGCTGCTCCAGCGCGGGATGATCCTCGCGGCGGTCGGCATTGTCATCACCGCGCTGGTTTACGGCGCGGTGGCGCTGATCGTGAAGATGGACGATATTGGCCTGCATCTGGCCGAACGGGCGGGCGCGGCATCGCGCCGCCTTGGCCGGCTGCTGCTGCTGGCGATGCCCAAGCTGTTGGTGGGATTGTCCACGGTCGGCACGGCGGCGATGCTCTGGGTCGGCGGCGGGATCATGCTGCACGGTGCACATGAGCTCGGGCTACACGCGCCGGCCGACGCGGCGGAGGCAGTGCGCCGCGCAGTCGAGCAAGCGGCGGGTTCGCTCGGCGGCGTGCTCGGCTGGCTGAGCTACGCGGTGATCGCGTTGGTTGTCGGGGTTATTCTCGGCGCGGCTGCGGCCTATGCGGTGCATGTGGGGCAAAAGACGACCGGGTGGGGCAAGGGCGCGAATTAGGCAGGTATCCGCGCGTCATCGGGCGCAAGACCGCCCAAAGCGGCTGGATGACCTCGCAGGGTAAAGCGGTCGCGAGTTCCCGTTGACGGTCGCAAGATGTCGTGTACGCTGGGCAAAATTCCTGTGAATTTGCTGACGAGTCCAAAAAAGCTAACAACCGGAGATGTGGGATGGATATGAACGTTTCAAAGCCAGACTTTGTGGCGCTGGCCCGCTCGCTGGCACCAGTAATCGAGCAAAATGCCGCTGAAGGTGACCGCATCGGAACGATGGCGCCGGCGGTAGTGGACGCCCTGCGCGCCGTGAATTTGTGGGATGTGTTCTTGCCTCGGGAAGCTGGAGGACATGGCGCAGATCTGATGGTTTTCCTCGAGATCATCGAAGAAGTCAGCCGCGCCGATCCGTCGACCGGCTGGGCCTATTTCGCAAACATGCTGTCCGCTACATACTTCGCTGCCGGCATGGGTGAGGATGCGGTGGAGCATATTTTCGGTGGTACTGGCCCCTCCCGTACCGTCACCGCATCATCCCTCAACCAGCCGGGCAACGTCCGGGTAGTCGAGGGAGGCTACATGGTGGGGGTCGAGAAGACTTCATTTGCAAGCGGTGCGGGCCACGCCGATTGGCTCGCCGCCGGTGGCATGTGCACTTTCCCCGACGGCTCCACGGATGCAGTGCAGTATCTCATCCCTCGCGACAAGGTAGAGTTTCTTGGCGACTGGGAGGTGTTTGGCCTGTCCGGCACCGGCAGCTACAGCTTCCGCGTTCCGGAACAGTTCGTTCCAGAATCCTACACATGGCGGGCGTCAACATGGGAGCCCCGGCGGGGCCAAACCGATCTTTCGGTGGGCCTGAATTACATGGCCGTCACAGGTCACACTGCGGTGTCCCTCGGCACCGCCAAGCGCGCACTGGAAGAGCTCGTAAAGGCCATTGACAGCAGCAAATCCCGGCCGGGCGGCGTCCCGCCTCATCGCGATAGCGAGGTCTTTCAATACCAGTTTGCCGAGATGGATGCGAAGTATCGTTCGGTCCGCGCTTACGCGGTAGAGTGCGTTCGCGATGCGATGGATACCGTCTACGACGGCCGCGAGCTGAACGAAGATCAGCGGCAGCGCGGTAACCAGCTCAACACCTTTGGCGCCCGCATGGCCGAAGAAGTGGCTCGTTTCTGCTTTATCTGGTCCGGAAGTACAGGCCTGCGGGGCCATTCCGACCTCGGCCGGATCGTGCGCGATGCGCTTGTCGAGAATATCCACGCCATCGTTGATCCGCACACACTGACGATCTCAGGACCTATCCTGATGAATTCATACCGTGCGACGCCCCTGGACATCGTACCAAGGTCCACCGGCGTGTTTGACCACAAGCCAACTTGAAAGCAGAGAACACCAGACCCTCTCTAACCGAGAGCACATTAAGCCGAAAGCTTCAGTAGTTTCTAGGGAAAGGTATGGTGCGCTTAGGTGACTCGAGCACCTGACCCCATCATTACGAATTGCATAACAAGCTTAAATAGCCGGCCTATCTGAAACGCATACTCTCCTTGACCAGACGCAGGTATAGGGCGCAACATGGGCGACGAGATGACAAACCGGCAATGGCTTCTGGCCAGGCATCCGCAAGGCGCGGTCACGCGCGATTGCTTCACTCTTACTACCGCTCCCGATCGC
>JANLQW010000089.1:0-4581 GCA_031368085.1 Novosphingobium sp.
CGAGGTGTGGGCACTGGTGACATAGAGCGCACGGCGACCGGTTTCGGGATGGGTGCGCACCGCCGGATGCTCCGCGACAAGATCAAACGCCCCCGCATCGTCGCCGGCACCGCGGATCCTGTCCTCACGGGTTTTCGAGACATCGGCTTTGACCGAGGTGCTGACACCGGGCAGCCCATCGAGGAACTGGCGCAGCGGCGCGGACAGGCTCTCGTAGGCGAGGTACTGGTTGGCGAACAGCGTGTCGCCGCCATGGGGCGGCACTTCCAGCGCATACAGCATCGAGCCCATCGGCGGGATCTCGAGATAGGTCGTGTCGGAATGCCAGATGCCGCCGAAATTTACCTTTTCGTGCTTTTGCTTGACAATTTCGGTGATGAACGGAAATCCCTCAATGCCCTTGATCATCGGATATTCCATCGGCGTTCCGAAGGCCTTGGCGAAGGTCATGTAGGTTTCGGGTGTCAACTGCTGGTCGCGGAAGAAGATCACCAGATTATCGAGCAACGCCCGGCGCATCGCTGCGACGTCAGCCGGCGCGAGCGGCTGGCTGAGATCGATCCCGCCCACTTCGGCGCCCAGCGCTCCGGCGATCGGTGTTACGGTGATGCTGCTCATCGTGCCCCTCGGTTTGAACGTGCGCGGACTATGCCACATCTGGCCTAAAGCGTGAACCGCAATTTCGCAATCACCCGGCAGCGCCACCGAGACTTTCATCGGCGCGCCAAAGGCGATGGGCAATATCGCAGGGCATGTGCTGTAGCTCGATCGGCGTATCAGGCGGATGACTGCGCCTGGCCGTTGTGCTGCGCGACTTCAAGCTTGGTCTCGCGGTAAGCGACAAATGTGCCGCTGCGCAAATCGAGAAAGCCGGCACCGATCTTGCAGGCAAAGCGCCTGGCTGTTTGCAGATCGGAATACCATTTCCCGGAGCGGTGCGGCGTGACGAAACGATAATGTACCATATGCCATCGCAATGCACGATGGCCCGGTGGGTTCCCACCACGCTCTCGATCTAATCGGGCGAACTGCGGCACTCGGACGACAAATGGAAAAGGGCGGCCCGATTGCCGGACCGCCCCTGGGTGTTCCAATTCGTCGGACAATCAGCGCGAATAGAATTCGACCACCAGATTGGGCTCCATCCGGACTGGATAGGGAACTTCGTCGAGTGTCGGCACGCGCACGAAAGTTGCCTTCTCGGTGCCGTCCTGGGCGACATAGTCGGGCACTTCGCGCTCGGCGAGTGACTGAGCTTCGGCAACCAGCGCCATTTCCTTGGCCTTGTTGCCAAGGGTAATGATGTCACCCGGGAACACGCGGCGGCTGGCGATGTTGCACTTCACCCCGTTGACCCGAATATGGCCATGCGACACGATCTGGCGCGCGGAGAAAATCGTCGGCGCGAACTTGGCGCGATAGACGATCATATCCAGACGCTGCTCGAGCAGGCCGATCAGGTTCTGACCGGTGTCGCCCTTCATCCGCGAAGCTTCCTGGTAGGTGCGCTTGAACTGCTTTTCGGTGACGTCGCCGTAATAGCCTTTGAGCTTCTGCTTGGCCCGCAGCTGGATGCCGTAGTCCGACACCTTGCTCTTGCGGCGCTGACCGTGCTGGCCGGGCCCATAGGAGCGGCGGTTGAACGAGCTTTTCGGGCGGCCCCAGATGTTCTCGCCCATCCGGCGATCAAGCTTGTATTTCGATGCATTGCGCTTCGACATGGCGCGTCTATCCTTCAATCTGCTGCCGGGGCGGGGTGCCCACAAGCGGTTAAAACACAGGCGAGAAATGCCCGCGTTCAAGGCCCGGAACCGCACCACCACGCCAATTTGCGTAATGCGACCGCTGCTTCACCGGGGTGCAGGGTCAATTGCGAAGGCGGGCCATTGGCGGCAGAGCGAGTGAAAGTCAACCTTGGCCTTTGCCATCAGTACTGCGTTTCAACGTCGAGAACACACCGCGCATCGTGCGTACTTCCAGATGATTCCAGCCAGGCTTGGTCAGAATGCTGCGCAGTGTCAGCCGCGTCGCTGGTGCGCGCCCCTGCGGGTGGAAGTAGTCACGTGGCTCAAGCATCGCCTCAAGCTGGGCGATCATGCCGTCAAGTTCCTCCTGCGGGGCCGGGGGGAGGATATCTTCGAGCGGCGGCTGCGCCAGCGCGACATGCTTCGACCATTCATAGGCACACAGGATCACGGCCTGGGCGAGGTTGAGCGAGCCGAACTCCGGGTTGACCGGGACGGTAATAATTGCACGAGCCAGCGCCACGTCTTCGCTATCGAGGCCCGAACGCTCCGCCCCAAACACAATCGCGGAACGCCCCGCGTCGCGGTGGATCGCCAAACTTGCCGCTTCCGGCGTCAGCACCGGCTTGGTAACCCCGCGCTTGCGCACAGTGGTGGCATAGACTTGGGCGCAATCGCCAACCGCCTCGGCCAGCGTCTGGTATACCCTCGCGCGCTCCAGCACGACATCGGCTCCCGCCGCTGATGGGCCGGCGCTTGGATTCGGCCAGCCATCGCGCGGGGCGATCAGACGCAGTTCGGTCAGCCCGAAGTTCAGCATGGCGCGGGCGGCCTTGCCGATATTTTCGCCGAGCTGCGGGCGGACGAGGACGATGACGGGGTTCAATTTCCCTCGACATTCCGCACAGTGCTGGCGAATTCCTCGAAATCCTTTGCCTCGCCGAAGTCCCGGTAGACACTGGCGAAGCGGATATAGGCGACCGGGTCCAGCTGCCGCAGCCCCTCCATCACCAGCTCGCCGATCGCCTGCGAGGACACTTCGGCATCGCCCAGCGTTTCGATCTGGCGCTGGATGCCGGAGACCAGCTGGTCGAGCCGCTCCTGCGCGATGCCGCGCTTGCGGCAGGCGAGCGCGACCGATTGTTCGATCTTCGAACGGTCGAACACTTCGCGGCTCTGGTTGCTCTTGATCACCGCAATCTCGCGCAGCTGTACGCGCTCGAAGGTGGTGAAGCGCGCGCCGCAGCTTTCGCATTGGCGGCGGCGGCGGATGGCGGTGTTGTCCTCGGTCGGACGCGAATCCTTAACCTGGCTGTCGTCATGCGCGCAGAACGGACAGCGCATGCGTTACCGGCGCAGCCGCTTGTAGAGCATGTAACCGGCGCCGGCGACGAGGCCCAATGGCCAGCTGACGATCGGCAGGACCAAGCCCGCAACCGCGCCGACCGCGGCGCCGGTCAGCACCGGTTTGGTCGAGGGGTGAGCCATGCCCTGCTTGGCCATGCCGCTGATTTCGTCGCGAGCGTTTTCGTAGAGGTCTTTGCCTTTGAAGGGTTCGGTCATCGGTTACATCCCTTGGTAGATCGGAAAGCGGGCGCAGAGTTCTTCTACGCGCGCGCGGACCGATTGTTCCACCTGCGCATCGCCGGTCTCGCCGTTTTTCCGCAGACCTTCAACCACTTCGGCAATCAGCGCGCCGATTGCACGGAATTCGGCAACGCCAAAGCCGCGCGTCGTCCCCGCCGGGGTGCCGAGGCGGATGCCGGAGGTGACGAAAGGCTTTTCCGGATCGTTCGGGATAGCGTTCTTGTTGCAGGTGATCGAGGCGCGGTCGAGCGCCTTTTCGGCGTGTTTGCCCTTGGCCTGAAAGGGCCGCAGATCGACCAGCATCAGATGGTTGTCGGTGCCGCCCGAGACGATATCGAGGCCCTGCTCCTGCAGGCTCGCGGCGAGCGCCTTGGCGTTCTCGGCGACCGCGCGGGCATAGACCTTAAATTCGGGGCGCAGCGCCTCGGCAAGGGCGACGGCCTTGGCGGCGATGATATGCATCAGCGGGCCGCCCTGCATGCCGGGGAAGATCGCGCTGTTGATCTTCTTGGCCAGGCCTTCGTCGTTGGACAGGATGATGCCCGAGCGCGGCCCGCGCAGCGACTTGTGCGTCGTCGTCGTGGTGACATGGGCATGGGGCACCGGCGAGGGATGCACGCCGCCCGCGACCAGTCCTGAGAAGTGCGACATGTCGGCCAGCAGATAAGCGCCAACCTCATCGGCGATCTCGCGGAAGCGCTTGAAATCCCAGTGGCGCGAATAGGCGGTGGCACAGCAGATGATCAGCTTGGGTTTGGCTTCGCGGGCGATGCGGGCAACCTCGTCCATGTCGATTCTGTGGTCGTCGGGCCGCACGGTGTAGGCTACGGGGTTGAACCACTTGCCGCTCATATTCACCGGCGAGCCGTGGGTCAGGTGACCGCCGGCGTTGAGATCCAGCCCCATGAAGGTATCGCCCGGCTGCAGCAGCGCGAGGAACACCGCCTGGTTCATCTGGCTGCCGGAATTGGGCTGGACGTTGGCGAACTGCGCGCCGAACAGCTGCTTTGCCCGTTCGATGGCGATGGTCTCGATCTCGTCGACATATTCGCAGCCGCCGTAATAGCGCTTGCCCGGATAGCCTTCGGCATATTTGTTGGTGAGGATCGACCCCGCAGCCTCGAGCACGGCGCGGCTGCAAATGTTCTCGCTGGCGATCAGCTCGATCTTGTCGCGCTGGCGGCCCAGCTCCTTGGCGATCCAGCCGGCGATCTCGGGATCGGACTGGGTGAGGCCCTGGGTGAAGAAG
>JANLQW010000108.1:0-9446 GCA_031368085.1 Novosphingobium sp.
CAGCACGCCAAACTCGCCGATGAACTCGCAATGGCCACGTTCGATGAAGCGGTCGATCAGCGCGATCACGTCGGCGCGGATCGCCGGTTCGAAGGCCTTCACTGCCGCCGGCAGCAGGAACGGGTTGAGCACCTTGCGCCACGCCGTCTGCTGCGGCGGGTCCATTTCGACTGGATAGATCCACGGCATCCCGTCCATGCGGTTGGGCTGATAGCCCTTGGCGCTGGAGAAGGTCTGCCAGTCGAGCCCGATCCGCTTGATATCCTCGTGGCGGGTGAACCACCAATAGCCTTCGCCGACCTGGCTGCGCACCGCCGGGCAATGCGCGAGCTGCGTATCGAGCACATCGTTGATGTGCGTATTGAAGGCTGGATCGTTAAAGTCGAAGTCGTCGAACACATCGCGCTCGAACCGTGCGACCAGTTCGTCCGCGCCGGGCGCGCCGGGCTCGATGCGCTCGACCGGAAGTTCACCCTTGCGCGATGCTCCGACAGCCTTCGACATCGATCCCACGCTCCCTGCGATTCCGGCCCGATCCGGGCAGCTTTGACGACCTCGTTTCGATCATCCGAATGTGGGCGAGCTGTAAGTCAAGCCAGCGCATCACGCAAGCCGGCAATGCGTGCGAGCGTCAGAACTTCCAGCCAAGACCGAGGTGGGCGAGGAACGGCGCCTTGTCCATTCCCGCGCCCAGCGCCGCGATCTCCAGCACCGGCCCGCGCCGTGAGGTCTGGTACGTCAAAGCCGGTCCGGAGAAAGTCGCCGCTTGCCCTGCCGCAAGCCGCTTGCCCGTGGCTGTCAAAGTCCCGCGCGATGGCGGCGCAAAATCGCCATCGCCCGAACCGCCTCGCCCACGCGCGATATTCCGGTCGCGCGCGGCAAGTCCGTGGTGGACCGGGCCGGAGACGCCCACGGTCGCTCGCGCACCCCGCGCGCCTGGGCTGTCGACCTCATCACCGGCAAGCGCTGCGGCAGAGGTCCCCAGCAGCGCCAGGACAAATCCGCCTTTTAGCAGTGTCGAAATCATGCCGCCCCCGTTCGCGTCTCGCCGGGAAAAGTATGGCGCGGTAACGGCTAATTCCGCATTAAGGCCCATGATGAGCGCCGGTTAACCCTTGACGATTCCCGCCATGATCTTGTGCATCCTAGAGTGCACCGCATCGTTTCCGGCCAGCACTTCGGCATCGCAGACCGGCTGGGAGCGGCCGCGATAGTCGGTGACGAAGCCGCCCGCCTCGCGCACCAGCAGGCAGCCGGCGGCGGTATCCCATGATTGCAGGCCGCGCTCCCAGAAGGCCTCATAGCGTCCCGCCGCCACCCAGGCGAGATCGAGCGCCGCCGAGCCGAACCGGCGGATACCCGCGACTTGCGGGGCAAGCGCGGCGTAGATCGCGCTCCATTCGGCCGCATCGCCGGCACCGGCGAACGGAATGCCGGTAGCGATCAAACTCTCGTCAAGCCGCCGCCGGCCGGATACCCTGAGCCGCCGGTCATGCAGCCAGGCACCGCGGTTCTTTTCCGCCCAGAAACTCTCGTCGGTGATCGGCTGGTAGACGATCCCGGCTATGACGTCGCCCCAGCCCTTGCCATCGAGGCGAGGTTCCTGCGCGGCGATGGAAATGGCGAAATGGGGGATGCCGTGGAGGAAGTTCGAGGTGCCATCGAGCGGATCGACGATCCAGCGGGGCTTGTCGGGGTCGCCCTCGATCACACCGCCCTCCTCGAGCACGAAGCCCCAACCGGGCCGCGCGGCGAGCAGTTCGTCGTAGATCGTGCGCTCCGAGGCCTGATCGGCCTTGGAGACGAAATCGGCCGGCCCTTTGCGCGAAACCTGCAAATGCTCGACCTCGCCGAAATCGCGGCGCAGGCGCTGCCCCGCCTTGCGGGCGGCTTTTTCGATCACGCGGATCAGGCCGGAGATTGCCATGGGTACGCCCTAAGTCACCTTGCCGACATACGTCCGCTCGTAAACATCGACCACAATCCGCGTGCCAGCGCCAATATGCGGCGGCACCATCACCCGTACGCCGTTATCGAGAATGGCGGGCTTGAAGCTGGACGAGGCTGTCTGCCCCTTCACCACCGCATCAGCCTCGACAATCGTCGCCTCAACCTGCTCAGGCAGCGCGACCGAGATCGGCCGTTCATCGTACATTTCGAGTGTCACCTCCATGCCGTCGGTGAGGAACGCCACGGCATCGCCGATGAGGTCCTTGGGGAGGTTGATCTGCTCGTAATTTTCCTGGTCCATGAACACGAGGGCGTCGCCATCGACATAGAGGAACTGGAAATCCTTGGTGTCGAGCCGCACGCGCTCGATCGTATCCTGGCTGCGAAAACGCACATTGGTCTTGCGCCCGTCGATAAGGTTCTTCATCTCCACCTGCATGAACGCCCCGCCCTTGCCGGGCTGGGTGTGCTGGGTCTTGGCGACTTTCCAGATGCCTTTTTCGTATTCGAGGATATTGCCGGGACGAATGTCCACGCCGCTGATTTTCATGGGGGGAGCCTTTGATGCGATCGAGCCGAACACCGGAAAGGCGCGCCCTTAACCTGCGCGGCGCTTTCTGGCAATTGCGAGACTTGGGCTGGCCGGGCGCGTTGGCGCTGGCCATCGTCGCTGCACCGGCGGCGGCGGCACCGGGGGGCGACATCGCCACCCTGCCGACCGGCGGTTATGTCTGCGAACTCCCGGGGGACGCCGCCGGCCCGGCCGGGCGGCATGTTCCGGACGAGGACTTTGCCGTCGTCACCGCATCGAGCTACCGCGCGCTTGGCACGCTGGGCAGCTACCTGCTCACCGGCGATAGCCTGGTGATGACCAGCGGAGTCCACAAGGGCAAGCGCTACCACCGCCTGTCCAGCGGTTTCCTGCGCCGCATCGGCCCGGACGGCGCAGACAGCGACCTGCGCTGCGTGCTGCGCAAGCGCAACAATTCCTGACTGCGGAACGGGTGCGGCCGATCTTCGGTTCGCCTTCATTATATTCGCGGCCAGCCAAGGTCTGCACCGGCATTCTGATTGGCATGTGTCTCTCCGGAGAATGATCGGCTGCGCCCCTTGAAAGGCGCAGCGAACATCACACATCCCCCGCTCGAGGCCGCTGCCTCGCCATTTCCAGAAGGACATTGAAATCGATGCGCAGTGCAGATCAAGTCGCCGCCATGTCTTGCCCGGTTTGTCAGGTGCCGCTCACGATGAGCGACCGGCAAGGCATCGAGATCGACTATTGCCCGCAATGCCGCGGTGTCTGGCTGGACCGGGGCGAACTGGACAAGATCATCGAGCGCAGTGCGCCGCCAGCTGCCGCGCCCCGGCAAGTCAACCAGGCGCCGCCGCCCCAGCAACAGGGCTACTCGCCGGTCTATCAACAGCCACAGCACGGCCACTACAAGAAGCGCAAGAGCTGGCTGGAGGATATCTTCGACTGAGCGAGGCCCCCCGTCCCCGCCCGGACATCATAGACTGCCCCCTATCCACGGAACTCGGTCGGACCGGGTTGCCCCTTACGCAAAAGCTTCGTTAAAGGAGCACTTGATTGGTCACCCGGCAATTACGGTTGCAGGATGCCGATGATGGTTGTGGAGACAGTCGATGAAATTGCTGCGGTGGAGTCTGGCTGGTGCGAGCGCCTTTGTGATCTACAAATATTCGATCGGCAAGAAGGCCAAGGGTGACGACGTGTTCCAGTCGGCGGAACGCACGCTGGCCAATGCGAAAACCGATGAAAATGTCCGCGCCGCGCAGAGTGGTGACAAGCCGAAGCTCAAGCGGGCGGCGGCAAAGAAAGGTTCGGCGCTGGCCAGACGGGCGGCGAAGTAGCGCCGGCAACTCCATTCCCGCCCGCCCCTCCCCCTGAAGCGGAAGGGTGAGGATCAATCCACCCTAACCCCCGGCGACGCGCGGTAAGACCATTACCTCCGCGCCCGGAGCCAGCGGCGCGGACCAGTCTGCCTGCATCATTCCATCGACGGCGAACGCCACGCGAATACTCGCATTATCGCCAAAACCGGGCCCGAGCTTGTCCAGAGCCTCGATCAACCCGAACAGATTGCCGGCTTCAACTTCCAGCACCTGTGCTCCGCCGAAGAACTGATCGGCAAACGGCGCCATCGGTTGGACGCGGACCAAAGTTCAGCCCTTGGCCCGGATCGCCGCATAGACCCGGTCGGGCGTTAGCGGCAGATCGCGCATGCGGATGCCAGTCGCCCGGCTTACCGCATTGGCGACGGTGCCGAGCGGCGGCACGATCGGCACTTCGCCCACGCCCTTGACCCCGAAAGGATGGTTCGGGTTGGGCTTCTCGACCATCACCGTATCGATCATCGGCAGGTCGGAGCAGACCGGCATGCGGTAATCGAGGAAGCCCGGATTATCGACCCGGCCGGCCTTGTCGAACACATAGCCCTCGTTCAGCGCCCAGCCGATGCCCTGCGCCGCGCCGCCCTGCATCTGGCCTTCGACGTAGTCCGGGTGGATCGCAGTGCCGACATCCTGCACCACGGTGTAGCGCAGCACGGTGACCTGACCGGTTTCCGGATCGACCTCGGTATCGCAGATGTGGACGCCGAAGCCCGGCAGAAAGCCCTGCGCGTTGAGCGCGATCTCGGCGGAAAGCGCTCCGCCCGAATGGGCCGCGCGGCCGGCGATCTTCTTCATTGTAAGGCTAGTGCCTTCTTTCGGGCCAGACAGGCAATGCACCACACCGTCGCGCCATTCGACCTCAGCCACATCGACGCTCCACATCGCCGCAGCACGCTCGCGCATGGTGACGATGACCGCCTCGGCCGCCTCGATCACCGCCTTGCCGGTGGCGAAGGTCGTGCGGCTGCCGCCGGTCAGCATCGAATAGCCGATCGAGGAGGTATCGGCGATATTCACCCGCACCCTCTCATAGTCGATGCCCAGCGTTTCCGCTGCCATCAGCGCCATCGACGCGCGGCTACCGCCGATGTCGGGGTTGCCGATGGTGACCAGCACCGAACCGTCCTCGGTAACGCTGACCGCCGCGGTCGAAGGTCCGCCATAATTGCCCCAGGTGCCCCCGCCGACGCCGCGGCCCTGATTGGGGCCCAACGGTGCGGAGTAATGCGGATGCGCCTTGGCGGCCTCAAGGCATTCAACATAGCCGATCTCGCCCGCCGGCATGCCCATCACGCCAATATAGCCAGGCCGGGCCGCGTTCTTCAACCTGAGGTCGATGGGGTCGATGCCGAGTTTCTGCGCCAGTTCGTCAATGCAGCATTCGACCGGGAAGATCGTCTGCGGTGCGCCGGGTGCGCGGTAGGCACAGGTGCTGGCGGTGTTGCACATCACGTCCCACCCGGTGACGCGGCTGCTGGCGATATTGTAATGCGCCAGCGCGCTCATCGCGGCGGGATGCGTGTCGGAGCCCGGATAGGCACCGCCGAGCAGTTTGAAGTCGATGACCACGCCGGTGATCGTGCCATCGGCATCGGCACCCAGGCTGATATCGATGACGCCGCCCGGCGCGGGGCCGGTCGCGCGGAAGACTTCGCCCCGGTTCATCACCAGGCGCACCGGACGGCCCGATTTGCGCGACAGCAACATGGCGACGGGTTCGAGATAGATGGTGGTCTTGCCGCCGAACCCGCCGCCGATCTCCAGCGGGGTGACGCGGATATCGGCGAGATTGATCCCGAGGATCCCAGCAGTCAGCGAACGGATCATGAAGGCACCCTGGCTCGAGGCCCAGATCTGCGCCTGTCCGTCCGAATTCCAGGAGGCGACGCAGGCGTGCGGCTCGAGATAGCCCTGATGCACCGCCAGCGCCGAATAGCGCCCGGACACAACCGTATGCGCCGCGGCCAGCGCCGCATCCGGATCGCCGCGCCCGAGGGTGAAGCGCAGCGCCGCGTTGGAAGGCGTGGTTGGCACCGGCTCCACACCCTGGGTGAAAATATCGTCGTGCAGGATCGGCGCATCGGGGGCGAGCGCACCTTCGATATCGAGCACATGCGGCAGCACTTCGTAATCTACCTCGATCAGCGCCAGCGCCTCTTCCGCAATGGCGGTGCTGGTCGCGGCGACGGCAGCGACGGCGTGGCCCTCATAGAGCACCTTCTCATGCGCCATGCAGTTGCGGGCGATGTGCTTGATGCTGCCCTGCGCTTCGCTGACGGCGACCGATAGCAAGGCCAACGACGGGAAATCGGCGCCGGTTACCACGGCTTTGACGCCGGGCAGCGCCTCGGCCTTCCTGGTGTTGATAGCGCGGATGCGGGCGTGGGGATGCGGACTGCGCAGGATCGCGCCCTGCAACATGCCCGGTGCGACGAAATCGGGACCGTAGATCGCCTTGCCGGTGACCTTGTCGATGCCGTCAGGGCGGACCGGGCGGGTGCCAATGTGCCGAAAGGCGCGCTTGTCCTGGGGAGCGTTCATGCTTCTATCCTTTGCGATGTCGGTTCCTGGCGAAGCTCGGCGGCCGCATCCATCACGGCGCGCACGATCTTGTCATAGCCGGTGCAGCGGCAGAGATTGCCCGCCAGCCAGTAGCGCACCTCGGTCTCGCTGGGGTTCGGATTGTGGTCGAGCAGCGCCTTCGATGCGACGATGAAGCCCGGCGTACAGAAGCCGCATTGCAATGCAGCCTTTTCGAGGAATTTGCGCTGCACAGGGTGCAGTTCGCTGCCCTCGGCAACGCCCTCGATCGTGGCAATCAAGCGACCCTCGGCCTCGGCCGCGAGCACCAGGCAGGAGCAGACCATCTGGCCATCGAGCACCACCGTGCAGGCGCCGCAATCGCCCGAGCCGCAGCCCTCCTTGGAACCGGTCAGCCCCAATTCGTCGCGCAGCACATCGAGCAGGGTCGCGGCGGGATCGCAGAGGAATTCCTGCGTATCGCCGTTGACAGTGGCGGTTACGAACAGCTTGCTCATCATTTATCTCCCGCCCGCTGGCGGGCAATCTCGACGACGCGGCGGGCCAGCACCCCGGCCATGGCAATGCGATAGGCGATTGTGCCGCGCTTGTCGTCGATCGGCCGGCAGGCGGCGCGCACGGCATCGGCCATCCGTTCCATATCGGCATCGCCAAGCTTCGAGCCGACCAGCGCCGCGCCCGCCGCTTCGACCAGCAGCACGGTCGGTGCGACGGCACCGATGGAAATGCGCGCCGAAGTGCAGGTGCCGCTGCCATCGAGCACCAGCGCCGCGCCGCAACCGACCACGGCAATGTCCATCTCGGTGCGCGGGATCGAGCGCAAATATGCGTCCCCTCCCCCCGCCGGACGGGCGGGCAAGCGGATTTCCACGACGAACTCACCCGGCGCCAGCGATGTGCTGCCCGGTCCGCGGGGAAGCTGCTCAACCGGAATTTCACGCTGGCCGCCCGGACCGGCGATGACGCAGGTCGCATTCGCTGCGACCAGCGCGGGCACGCTGTCCGCCGCCGGCGAAGCGTTGCAGAGATTGCCGGCCATGGTCGCGCGATTGCGCACTTGCACAGAACCGATCAGATTCGCCGCCTCGACCACGCCGGGCCAGGCGGCGGCAAGCGCCTGGTCGTCCTTCAAGGCCGTGCAAGGCGTTGCCGCACCGATGGCGAAACCGCCGCCATGCGCGCGGATGGCGCCCATCCCGGCAATCCGCTTGATGTCGACAATGGCGCTCGGCGCGATCCGGCGCGCGCGCAGCTGGACGATCAAGTCAGTTCCCCCCGCCAGTAGCCGCGCTTGCGGATCGCCTCCGAGCAGCGCGATGGCCTGCTCGACGGTTTGTGGTGCGTGAAATTGCGGCGACGGCATCATATTCCCTTCGAAGTTCTGAAATCTTGGCTGTTCCAGCGGCTAGGTTTCAATCTCCGCCGGATTCGTCAACTGCAATCGTTCAGATCGCCGCGTAATATCCGCCGTTGAGCGGTTAGGTCTGGCCGGTGATCCACGAAGCCCCGTTCGGAGTCAGGCATGTCACCAGCCCGGCGACATCTGTGCCTTGGCTTGGTCGCTGGCCAGGAAGCGGTCAAGGTCTTCTTGCGGGAATACTCGGCTGCCGGTCAGTAAACCCCGCCCTGCTCCTCAACGAAGTTTTTGGAATCGGCGGCCTGTGCCTTTGCCTCCTTCGGCGCCTGCGCTGCCGCCTGTCCGCCGCCGCGCAAGGCTGCGAGCAGTTGGTTCCGCTTTGCCGCAATCTCGTCGGAGCGGGTCGAACGCTTGGGCTCGGTATCCGGCTTGAAGGCCTCCCAGATGATCGTCGATTTGGGATCGTTGGTCGGCTCGCCGGCAAACACCCGTTTGCCGGTAATCCGGTCGATCTTGACGATGTGGATGTCAGCCGGCGCGGCAGGCGGTACGTGGGCCCAGCGCGCCTTTGTCGCCAAGATCAGATCCTTGACCATCGGCGCGGCATAGGTGCCGCCCTGCGCATAGCCGCCGAGCGAGCGGGGCTGGTCGTAACCCAGATAAACGCCGGCGATATATTGCTGCGATCCGCCGATGAACCAGACATTGGTCGGCCCTGAGGTCGTCCCGGTTTTGCCGAAGATCGGCAGTTCCAGATCCCTGAGCCTGGTCGCCGTGCCGCGCGTAACCACGCCCTCGAGCATATGCACGGTCTGGTAGGCGGTGCGCGGGTCCAGCACCTGCTTGCCGCGCGGCGCGAGGCGGGGCATTGGCTTGCCGTTCCACTGCGCCATGCGGCAACCCTCGCAAGTGCGCGTGTCGGCCCGCCAGATCACCTTGCCGCTGCGGTCCTGCACATAATCGATCAGCGTCGCGGGATATTGCACGCCCTGGTTGGCCAGCGCCGAATAGGCGTTGACCATCTGCAACACGGTGGTCTCGCCGGCACCGAGCGCGAAGGAGAAATAGGGCTCATACTTGCCGATGCCAACCCGGTCGAAGGTCCGCACGACGTGTTCGATCCCGGCGTCGTTAGCGATCCGAACGGTCATCAGATTGCGCGACTGCTCCAGGCCCCAGCGCAGCGTGTGGGTGCCGCCGGCACCGCGCATGTCAAAGTTCTTGAAGCATTTCTCGCCCAGGTTCGCGCCCTGATAGACGCAAAACGTGCCGTCCAGGATCATGCTGGCCGGTGTCAGTCCGTAATCGAGGCCGGTGGCATAAACGAAGGGCTTGATTGTCGAGCCCGGCTGACGCAGCGCTTGCGTCGCCCGGTTGAACGAGCCAAGACCGGCATCGAAGCCGCCCTGCACCGCCAGCACCCGGCCGTTATAGGGGCTTTCGACCACCATGCCGCCCGACACTTCCGGGATCGTGCGCACGGCGTAGGCGGAGCCGGCGGGCGCGGCGGCAATGATATCGCCCGCGCGCAAACTATCGGGCACCCCGGTCAGCGGCGCGCGCGATCCGTCCGAAAAGCCGATCTCTCCGCCAGGCCCGGAAACCCGCAGCACGATGCCGACGCGCCAGTTCTGGTAAGTTACCGATTTGTTGAGCAATACCAGCTGTGTCTGCCAGCCTTTTG
>JANLQW010000125.1:0-2845 GCA_031368085.1 Novosphingobium sp.
CCTGACCCGCGGCCAGAGCGTCAGCAGCACCGGTTCGCAAATCACCGTGCCGGTCGGCCCGATGACCTTGGGCCGGATCGTCAACGTGATTGGCGAGCCGATCGACGAGCGCGGGCCGGTCAATTCCGAGATGCGGATGCCAATTCACGCCGAAGCCCCGCTGTTCGTCGACCAGTCGACCGAAGCGGCGATCCTGGTCACCGGCATCAAGGTGGTCGATCTGCTCGCCCCCTATGCGCGCGGCGGCAAGATCGGCCTGTTCGGCGGCGCCGGCGTCGGCAAGACCGTGCTGATCCAGGAGCTGATCAACAACATCGCCAAGGGCCACGGCGGCGTCTCGGTGTTCGCCGGCGTCGGCGAGCGCACCCGCGAAGGCAACGATCTCTACCACGAATTCCTCGAAGCCGGCGTCATCGCCTCGGACGCCGATGGCAACGCGATCTCCGAAGGCTCCAAGGTGGCACTGGTGTTCGGCCAGATGAACGAGCCTCCCGGCGCCCGCGCCCGGGTCGCGCTGTCGGGCCTGACCATGGCCGAATACTTCCGCGACCAGGAAGGCCAGGACGTGCTGTTCTTCATCGACAACATCTTCCGCTTCACCCAGGCCGGCTCGGAAGTGTCGGCGCTGCTCGGACGCATTCCGTCGGCGGTGGGCTATCAACCGACGCTCGCCACTGACATGGGAGCGCTGCAGGAACGGATTACCTCGACCAACAAGGGCTCGATCACATCGGTGCAGGCGATCTACGTGCCGGCGGACGATCTTACCGACCCGGCCCCCGCCACCTCCTTCGCGCATCTGGACGCAACGACCACGCTCAACCGCGCGATTTCCGAGCTGGGCATCTACCCGGCGGTCGATCCGCTCGATTCCACCAGCCGCGTGCTCACTCCCGCGGTTGTCGGCCAGGAGCACTACGAAACCGCTCGCCGCGTTCAGGAGACGCTGCAGAAGTACAAGAGCCTGCAGGACATCATCGCCATTCTCGGTATGGATGAACTGTCAGAAGAGGACAAGGTGACCGTCCAGCGCGCGCGCAAGCTGCAGAAATTCCTCAGCCAGCCGTTCCACGTCGCCGAAGTGTTCACCGGCATCCCCGGCAAATTCGTCCAGATCGAAGACACCGTGAAGTCGTTCAAGGCGGTGGTCGACGGCGAATACGATCATCTGCCCGAGAACGCCTTCTACATGGTCGGCGGCATCGATGAGGCGGTCGAGAAAGCCAAGAAGCTCGCCGAGGACGCTTAATGGACTTGTCAGGGGTAGTCGGCTAACATGGCGACCATGGCAATCGACACCCTGTCCATTTCGCGTGATTTGAAAGCGGCTGAAGTTCCTGCCGTTCAGGCGGAAGCGATTGCCGCTGCAATTGGCCGATCTGCTGGCGACAGCATGGAAAATGCGGCGACGAAGTCCGATCTTGCGCAAGTTGAATCGCGGCTGGAAGCAAAAATCGAAGCGCTTCAATCGAATCTGATCATGTGGATTGTCAGCACGCAGATAGCCTTCGTCGCCATTAATGCAGCCATGATCAAACTATAGGACCGAGATGCCCCTCCACTTTGAACTCGTCACCCCCGCCCGCCTGGTCCGCTCCGAGGACGTCTACATGGTCGTCGTGCCTGGCGGCGAAGGCGATTTCGGTGTGCTTGAGGGCCATGCGCCGGTGATGTCGACAATCCGCGATGGCGCCTTGATGGTCTACAAGACCGAAGGCGCGAGCCCCGAGGAAATCCGCATCCAGGGCGGTTTTGCCGAAGTCGGCGACAAGGGGCTCACGGTTCTCGCCGAGCACGTCGAAGGCTGAAAAAGCCGCAGCGGTTCTCCCGCATTAACCTCGTTCGCGCTTCCGGCCCAGCGACCCGGCGGCAAGATGCGGCCGGAAATCCTTGCACGCCCCCTCGGCTGACTCCAAGTGCGGCCCGCGCCTAGCCTCGCTTTTCCTAGAAGTTCCGCGGACTGTGCCGGCCCATCGCATTGGCTTCCCGCGCATTAGGAAGTTATCAAAGTTTCAACCCTAACATTCAACGAAGCAAACAGCAGCGAGGCCCGCGGCATCGCCGGCCAGCGCAGGGGAATTAGGTTTAGATGAGCGCATTTGGGCGACGCACCGGGGCAGGCGGAATGGCGGCGGGAGCAAGGCCGGCATTCGGCGTGGCACGTCCGATGAAAACCGGGGTCGAATCGGCCGCGCCTTCGCAAGCAGCGGGCGCCAGCCAGGGCGGGGAGCAATTCCCGCCACTGCCCGCCGAAGACCCAGTCAATTCGCAATGGGGCGGTAACGGCGATCAGGGCGATGCGATGTCGCGCCTGGCCGACCGCGCCAACAATGTCGTCGAAGGCCAGCATCATGCCGAAGGCTTCGAGGCATCGGTCCACAAGATCAAGGAGCAGGTGCTGCCGCGCCTGCTCGAACGCGTCGATCCAGAAGCCGCGGCAACGCTGACCAAGGACGAGCTGTCCGAGGAATTCCGCCCGATCATCCTGGAAGTGCTGGCCGAGCTCAAGGTCACGCTTAACCGGCGCGAGCAATTCGCGCTGGAAAAGGTGCTGATCGACGAACTGCTCGGTTTCGGCCCGCTCGAGGAACTGCTCGGCGATCCGGACATCACCGACATCATGGTCAACGGTCCGGACCAGACCTACATCGAAAAGAAGGGCAAGCTGCAGCTTGCTCCGATCCGCTTCCGCGATGAGCAGCATCTGTTCCAGATCGCCCAGCGCATCGTCAACATGGTCGGCCGCCGCGTCGACCAGACCACGCCGCTGGCCGACGCCCGCCTGAAGGACGGCAGCCGCGTCAACGTTATCGTCCCGCCACTCAGTCTTCGCGGTACCGCCATC
>JANLQW010000127.1:0-7704 GCA_031368085.1 Novosphingobium sp.
CATGCCCGCACCAGTATCGGCGACGGACAGCCGGATGTAGGGACCGGGCTCCAGCGCCGTCCGATGTCCCGGTTCTATCGTCTCGGCCGCCGCCGAAATTCGCAGCGTGCCGCCCGATGTCATCGCGTCACGCGCATTCACACTGAGATTGAGGATCGCCATCTCAAGTTGATTGGGATCGGCTTTGTCAGAAGGCAGACTCTCTGATACATCGACCACGAACTTTATCTGCGGACCCGTCGTGCTGGCGATCAAATCCGCCATGCCCGTGACCAGGCTCCCCACATCGACAGACACCGACTGGAGGGGCTGGCGCCGAGCGAACGACAGGAGGCGCTGAACAAGCGTTTTGGCACGATCGGCGGACTGTAGCGCCCCTTCGATCAAGCGTTGCTCGCGCTCGCCGCCCAATCCCCGGCGCTGCAGCATGTCGAGGCCGCCGATAATCGGCGTCAGCAGGTTGTTGAAGTCATGGGCGACGCCGCCGGTGAGTTGACCCATGGCTTCCAGCTTCTGGGACTGACGAAGAGCGTCCTCAGCCTGGCAGCGCGCAGTAATATCGACCGCCTCAGGCACGATCGCCACAACCATACCGCTTGGGTCGCGGACGGGCCGCATAGAGAAGTCGAACGTGCGTTGACCAATCGGCAGGTTGACCAAGACCTCTTGGCGAAAATCATTGCCCGCCGCCACATGCGCGATACCGGCACGGACGGCATCGGGCATACCGGCCGTCCCGGTAAACCACGGCGTCGCCCACAATGGCTTGCCGACGACATCCTCGGCGCTGGCTTCGATGCCTTTCAGGGAGGCCGCGTTGACTTCCTGCACGATCCCCTCGGCGTCGAGCAGCGCCTGATACTGAAAGCTGGTCTCGAAGATCGTGCGTAGGCGCGCCTGGCTTACTTCGACGATCGCCTGTGCGCGCAGGCGTTTGGTCACGTCGCTGCCGACCTGGTAAACGCCTATCCGGCTTCCGTTCTCATCGCGCAGCGTGGTGAATTTGATCTCGTAATGCGGGCGGGCGCGTTGCGGATCGCCGAACGCCTCGGTGATGGTGTATTCGTCGCCGGCCATCGCGGGCGCCCACGCCGCGCGAGCCTCGGCCTGGTGCTCGGGTTGATCGGCCAGCAGATCGAGGAGGTTGTCGCCGACCTCGGGACAAATGCCGTAGATGCGCACGAACTCTTCGGCGTTCGCCTTGCTGATTGCCAAAATCCCATAGTTCAGGTCGAGCACAGTAACGAGCACGTGGGTATTCTCTACGACATTGGCCAGCAGCTTGCGTTCGGCCGTGCCCTCGGCGACCTCGCGCTCGAGCCGTTCCTCGGATCGTTTGCGGATCTCGCGCGCTTCGACGATATCCTGGATGTCGGTGCCGGTGCCGAACCAGCGAACAATCTCCCCGGCCTCGCCGCGCATCGCGACAGCGCGGCCCAGTACCCACCGATAATCGCCCGATCGATGGCGCAACCGATATTCGATTTCGTAAAGGTCGCCGGTTTTGAGGCTATGCCGCCAGAGTTCCCAGGTCCGATCATGGTCGTCGGGATGAAGCGCCTGGTCCCATGCCCCGCCGTCCATCGCGCCTTGCGGCGCGCCGGTGTAGTCGTACCAGCGCTGATTGAAGAAGTCGACATACCCGTCGGGCAAGGCCGACCAGACCATCTGGTCGATCGAGTCGGTGATCGCATGGATCCGCGAGTCGCTCTCGCGCAGGGCCTGCTCGGCGCGTTTGCGCTCTGTGACATCGTAACCGCCGACGAACAGGCCGGTCGTTTCGCCAGCGTCGTCCACGATGGGCTGGACGACCAAGTCGATAAACCGGTTGTCCAGACTTGCCGTCAACTGGATCGGCAGATCGCGAGCCTGAAACGGAACGCCGGTCGCGTAAACCCGGTCGAGAAGCTCGACGCGCTTCTGGCCCTCAAGCTCAGGAAACACGTCACGTACCGGTCGGCCGAGCATGTCGCGCGGTCCAGATATCTCCATGTAGGCGTCGTTGGTGTACTCGTAGACGTGCTCGGGTCCGGAGAGCAGGCAGACGAAGCCAGGCATTTGTTGCAGCAGCAGCCGCTGGCGTAATCGCTCCCCGGCCAGTTGGCGTGCTGCCGTGACCTGCGCGGTTGTCTCCGTGCAAGCGCAAAAGATACCGGCCACCGCGCCCGTCTCGTCGCGCACGGGCGTGAATGAAAAAGAGAAATGCGTCTCTTCCATCTGGTCGTTCCGCTCAATCAGCAGGACGAGGTCGTCCATCTGGAGCGGCTCCCCGGCGAACACCCGGTCGACGAGCGGCGTCATCTCCGCGCGAGCCTCCGGCCAGATCTCGAAAAACGGTTTCCCCACGGCCGCGGGGTGCTTGCGGCCGAGGATGGGCGCGTAGCCGTCATTGTAGAGGAAAGACTGTTCCGGACCCCAAATGATGCACATCGGCTGGCCGCTGGCCAGAAGGACGCCGACTAGTGTTTTCAAGGGCTGCGGCCAGCCGTCTGGCTCTCCAAGCGCGGTGGCGGCCCAGTCGAGCTTGCGCATCAGATCGCCCGCTTCCCCGCCGTCGGAAAAAAATCTCAGCGCTTCGCTGGGGCGCGCGAACGAGCGGGAAGGAGCCTCTGGGTCTGCGGGCAAACTAGCATATCCCTCTAGAGTTGACGCTGAATCGCATCGGCGAATTCTTCGATGGTGTGGACGCGGTTGTCCAGCAGAATGACACAGTTGAAGGCATCAAGCTCCAGTGTCTCTGTTTCCGCGCGATTTATCGCGAAAATCCGGCGCCCACTTTTCTGCATCGCGCTCTAAGCGCCGCCGCCAGGGCCAGTCGATCGCCTCACCCGCCCATAGCGCCAGCCAGATCACCAGCGGCTGGGCGGCGAGGCGGGGGAGGTGATAGGCGAGACCTGCACCGCCGCCATCGCTGCGGGAGAGGTCGATCAGCATATGCTGGAAATTCGCCGGCCAGACACACAGCGCATAGGCAGCCAGACCCCAGCCGGCGGCGCGGCGCAATTGCGGCCAGCGCCACTGGATTAGCCCCGCCGCACCGGCCAGTTCAGCAATCCCGGTCAGAGCTATCACCAGTTGCGGCGCGGGCACCCAGCCCGGCGTGATGGCGATGAAAGGGGCTGGCAGGAACAGATGGAGCAGCCCGGCAATGGTGTAGAACAGCACCAGCAGGATGCGCGCTACCGAGCGGTATCGCACTAGTTGTTGCGGGCAATCCGCCGGTACGGAACAAAGTCATCAAGTCCGACAAAGCCGGTGGAGAAGAACTGCGAGCGCTCGTGCAACCGAACAATATCGAGCCGGCACAGCTGGCTGCTGTGCAGCTTGGTGACCATGACATCGTTGCTATCGAGCGAGCGGGCATCGCGCGGACGGTTGACGTAGATCACACTGCCCCGGCCATAGACGATCGCGGTCTTGTCGATCACCCGGCTGTCGCTGGTGCGGTGCAGCGAAATACAGCTCACCGGCCGCTCGGCGACGCGGCCTTCGAGCAACCGGGCGAGTTGTTCTTCGCCGCTTACTCGGTCCCGCGCCAGTAGGGCAGGACTGGCGACGAGGGCGGCGGTGCCTGCGAGTGCGAGTGCAAGTTTGCGCATCGAGATTCTCCGGCTGGATGAGCTGTGCAACCTATCACCCTTTCCTGAACCCCGCCTGAAATCTCAGGCCGTGCCGCCCACTGTCAACCCCTCGACCAGCAAGGTCGGCTGGCCGACGCCTGCGGGCACGCTCTGCCCGCCTTTGCCGCAGATGCCGATGCCTTCGTCCAGCGCCATGTCGTTGCCGATGCCGGTAACGCGGGTGAGCACGCTCGGCCCGTCGCCGATCAGCGTCGCGCCCTTGATCGGCGCGCCTAGCCTGCCATTCTCCACCTTGTAGGCCTCGGTGCAGGAAAACACGAATTTGCCCGAGACGATATCGACCTGCCCGCCGCCGAAGCTCTTGGCGAAGATGCCGTTCTTGATCCGGCTGAGCAGCTCGGCGGGATCGTCCTGGCCGCCGCGCATGAAAGTGTTGGTCATCCGGGGCATCGGCGCGTGGGCATAGGATTCGCGCCGGCCGTTGCCGGTGGGCGCGACACCCATCAGCCGGGCGTTCAAGCGGTCCTGGATGTAGCCCTTCAATATGCCGTCCTCGATCAGCACATTCTCCTGGGTCGGGGTGCCCTCATCGTCAATCGACAGCGAACCGCGGCGCCCCAGGATCGAGCCGTCATCCACCACGGTCACGCCCGGCGCGCCGACCCGCTCGCCGATGCGGCCGGAGAAGGCGCTGGTGCCCTTGCGGTTGAAATCGCCCTCGAGCCCGTGACCGACCGCCTCGTGCAGCAGCACGCCGGGCCAGCCGGGGCCGAGCAGCACAGTCATCTCGCCCGCCGGCGCCGCAACGCTATCGAGATTGACCAGCGCCTGGGCCAGCGCCTCGTCGATCGCGCGGTTCCAGTTGGCCGGCTCGAACAGCTGGTCATACAGCCAGCGACCGCCCATGCCGAAGCTGCCGGTCTCGCGCCTGCCGTTCTGTTCGGCGACGATGCTGACGTTGAGCCGCACCAACGGCCGGACATCCTGCGCGACGAAGCCGTCGGCGCGGACGATTTCGATCACCGACCAGCTGCCGGAAATGCTCGCGCTCACTTGCGAAACGCGCGGATCGCGCTTGCGGGCGGCGGCGTCGATCGTCTCCAGCAGCTGCACCTTCTCGGCAAAGCCCACGGCATCGAGCGGCGAGGCGTCGGTGTAGAGGTGGCGGTTGTTCAGCCGAGGCGGCGGGGCGGCCTCGGCGCTGGCCGGATCGAGCAGCCGCAGCGTCTCGCCGCCGCGGCGGATGGCGGCGGCGGAGATGTCGTTGGCATGGGCAAAGCCGGTCATCTCGCCCGAGACACCGCGCAGGCCGAAGCCGGCATCGCGCGAATAATCGGCGGTTTTCAGCCGGCCATCATCGAAGCCGAACGCCTCGGAGGCGATGAATTGCAGATAGAGCTCGCCATCGTCGCATTGGGCGAGGGTTTCGCGGGCGAGCGCCTGAGCCTCCTCGGGCGAGAGCTGGCCGGGGCGGTAGAGGTGCGAACGGGGGTCCAGGATGGTCATGCCTGCCGATATAGGCCGTTCACACGCTCGCGCCAGAGGCGATGTCGGGAAGGCTGGCCTGATCGGCCCTATCGGCTGGCCCGCCCGTCAATACGAACCGCCGGTCGCAATAGCCGCAATCGACATAGCCATGCTCGTCGATCTGCAGCCAGACACGCGGATGGCCGAGCGCGGGAGCGATGCCGGTCGCACCGTCGCAACGGACGCGGTGGGTTGCGGTGTGGGTGATTTCGGGGGGACTGATCATGGAAGGGGCGTTAGCAGGGGTGGCGGGGGTTTTCCAGATGGCGCGAACGTAGGCGCAAATTTGAGTTGGGCTTTCGCGCTGCCATTCTGCATCTGGCTAGAAACAGTGAGTGGAATGTGCCGCGCCAATCCCCACCCCCTTTACCGTGGCCCCATCCTGCCCCAAGACCCTGCACACCATGACCCTCCCCCCCGCCATCTCGATCACCAACCTGGTCAAACGCTACGCCCCCTCCGGCCCGGGAGAAGGCAAGCTCGCGCTCGACGGGGTCAGCTTCGATGTCCCCCAGGGCGGCATCTTCGGGCTGCTCGGGCCCAATGGCGCGGGCAAGTCGACGCTGATCAATATTCTTGCCGGGATGGTGATGAAGACCTCCGGCTCGGCGACGATCTGGGGCTTCGATATCGATGCCGACATGCGCAACGCCAAGCGCTCGATCGGGATCGTGCAGCAAGAGATCGTGTTCGATCCGTTTTTCACCCCGATCGAGGTGCTGGAGAACACCGCCGGGCTCTACGGCGTCGCCAAGCCGCTGCGGCGCTCGGTGGAGTTGCTGCGCGCGGTCCATCTTGAGGACAAGGCAAAGGCCTATGCGCGCACGCTCTCGGGCGGGATGAAGCGGCGGCTGCTGATCGCCAAGGCGCTGGTTCATTCGCCCCCCGTTCTGGTGCTCGACGAGCCGACTGCCGGCGTCGATGTCGAACTGCGCCGCCAGCTGTGGGAGCTGGTCGAGGAAATGAACGCCGCCGGGGTGACGGTGGTGCTCACCACCCATTACCTCGAAGAGGCGGAGGAGCTGTGCGAGCGCATCGCCATCATCAACCACGGCAAGGTGATCGCCAACAAGCCGACCCGCGAGCTGGTCGAGATGGCGCGCGAGAAGATCATCGTGCTGACGCTCGACCGCGATGTTGCCGAGCTGCCGTCGCATCCGGCGTTCCTGAAGTGCGTGACCGCGGGCGAGCGCGTGCTTGAGAACACCTACGACAAGGACCGCATGAACGCCGGCGAAGCCATGGCGCTGGTCCAGGCGCAGGGCTTCGCCATCATCGACGTTACCACGCGGGAGGCGGATCTGGAGGATGTGTTCGTGACGCTGACGAGCAATGGCTGAGCACCCGGCCGCGCGCTATTTCACCGAACAGGTCTTGCGCAAGCGCCCCTATCTCACGCTAGAGACGTGCATCGAAGTGGTCGCCAATCCGATATGCAAGGCGGCGCAGGGCGATGGCCGCATCCGTTATTGGGGAGAGGTAACCTTGCCAAACGAAGCCGAACCCCGCATCTTGCGGGTTGTAACCCTTGAGGACGGCGAAACGATCCATAACGCCTTCCCCGATCGCAATTTCCGCGAGGACGCGCCATGAAGCTGCATTACTATGCCGAGACCGACAGTCTTTATATCGAACTCCGCGACGGATCGGGCGTCGAAGTCCGCGAAATTGCCGAGGGCCTCAATGCCGATCTTGACGCGAGCGGGCGGGTAATCGGACTGGATATCGACCACGCTTCGACCTTGCTCGACTTATCGACCCTGGAAACTTTCGCACTTCCGATAAAGACCATGAAGGCTGCCTGAGCGAGTTGCGGGATACAGCTCGCCTGACCCACGACGTCATCGTCATCGGCTCCGGCGCCGCCGGGCTCACTGCCGCGCTGGAATTGGCCGAGCAGCGCAAGGTGCTGGTGCTCGCCAAGGGCAATCTCACCGGCGGGTCCACCGCCTGGGCGCAGGGCGGGATTGCGGCGGTGCTGGGCGCCGGGGATAGTTTCGAGGATCATATCCGCGATACGATGATCGCCGGTGCCGGGCTGAACCGGCAGGAAACGGTCGAATTCGTCATCGAGCGCGCGCCCCATGCGATCGAGCGGCTGGCCGCGCTCGGCGTGCCGTTCAACGTGGATGGCGACAGCCTCCACCTCACCCGCGAGGGGGGGCATTCCAAACGCCGCATCGTCCATGTCGACGACGCCACCGGTTGGGCGGTGCAGCAGGCGCTGGTCAAGGCGGCGGAAGCCCATCCCAATATCACTCTGGCGCCGGGGCGCACTTGCATCGATCTGATCACCGGCAAGCATGAGCTGCGCTATTCGGGATCGGGCCGGGTCTGGGGGGTCTATGCGCTGAACGAGGCCACCGGGCGGGTCGAGGCGCATACCGCACGCGCCACCGTACTGGCGTCCGGCGGGGCGGGTCGGTGCTACCTGTTCTCGACCGCACCGCGCGGGGCGACCGGGGACGGCATCGCCATGGCCTGGCGGGCGGGCGCGCGGGTCGCCAATATGGAGATGATGCAGTTCCACCCGACCTGCCTCTATACCCTCGAGGTCAAAAATTTCCTGATCACCGAGGCGGTGCGCGGCGAGGGC
>JANLQW010000137.1:0-19924 GCA_031368085.1 Novosphingobium sp.
CTCGCGGGTCAATTGCTGCTGTCCGGCGGCGACTTTCACGGTGGCGATTTGGCGCACGCGGACACCATGGCCGTCGGGCGCAGTCAGCACGATATCACCAATCTGCGCAGCTCGCTGGCGCAGTTCGGATGGCGCGCGCAGACGCACGTCGATCAATTGCTCGCCGACCCGGACCTGGGTGGCAGGCATTCCGCCAATTGCAGCTTCGAGCAGTGTTGCGACCGCATCGGCATCCAGGCCCAGTAGCGCAGCAGTACCACGATCAACCGTAACGCTGATGGCGTCGCCCGCAACGCGAATACCATCTACAACCACAAAGACACCGGTGATCTTGGAAAGAGCGGCGGCGACCCGTTTTGCCGCCACTCCCATTACTGCGCGGTCCTGTCCGAACAGCTTCACCTCGATCGGTTGCGGCACTGCGGTCAGATCCCCGATGAGATCGCCCATGAGCTGGATCAGTTCGATCTGGAGACCGGGAACCTGCGTGTCGATCCGATCCCGGATGTCGGTCATGACCGCATCAATGCTGCGACGCGAACCTCCGTTCAGGCGGATAAAGAAGTCACCCTCGTCCGCTTCGGTCAAACCGCCGCCAAGCTGGACGCCGGTGCGGCGGGAATAGCTGGCGACTTCCGGAGTCGCCTTGATGATGGCCTCTACCTGACGGAGCAATCGATCCGTATCGCTTAGCGCCGCGCCGGGCTGTGCCTTGTAGTCGAGGACAAACCCGCCCTCATCCATCGCGGGCATGAAGCCCGATGGCACACGAGTCCAGGCGAATGCACCTGCTATTGCCAGCACTATGCCGAGAATTAACGCGAAACGTCCTGGCTTTGCGAATGCCTTGTCGCCGAGCTGCGCATAGCCCCGCTCCAGACGGTGCATGATTGGATTGGCACGCTCGGCAGCGTCTGCGTCCTTGTCGCGTAGCCAATAGGCAGCGACCAGCGGGATGACAACACGTGCATAAACGAGCGAGAAAGCAAGCGCAGCGACCATCGTGATTGCAAGCGCTTTGAAAAAGCCGCCAGTAACGCCGCTGACAAAAGCCAGCGGCAGGAACACGATTGTCGTCGCCAGCGTTGAGCCGATCAGCGGGCGGCCCATTTCAGCCGCTGCGGCAAGAATTGTCGCTGGGCCGCGTGCAACGCCTTCCTGCATCCGGCGGATCATGTGCTCGAGCATCACCACGGCATCATCGACTATCAACCCGACAACAGCCGCCATCCCGCCCAGCGTCATCATGTTGAAGCTCAAACCCAAGACGAACAACACAAGACAGGTTGCCGCTAGAACGGCGGGCAGCATCAGGGCCGTGATCAGCATCAACCGGCCTGAACGCAGAAAGAAGAACAGGACCAGACCGGCAAGAACGGCACCAATCAGGATCGCGTCGCGAACGGCGTTCGCAGCACCGGTAACCAGCTCGGACTGATCGTAATAGGGCGTCGCAACGACGCTGGGCGGCAGACCTGTCTGCTTGATCCTGGCGGTAACGGCGCGGACGATGGCGACGCTATCGCCCGAAGGTGCCTGACGGATGTTAACGAGCACCGCATCTTGGCCATCGGACGTAACGCGCGTGAACACGGGGGCCGTTGCTGGCCGGACCGTTGCCAACTGGCCCAGCGTCACCATCCCCGCGCCGGGCTTGTCGCTTATCCTAATTGGCATTGCAGCGATGTCGGTGACTGTCGCAATGCGATTCTCGACCAGGACAAGGTAAAGGCGGTGCCGGTCTTCGAGCTTGCCTACACCACGAACGCTGTTGGCCTTGCCGAGCGCAGTGGCGACATCTGTCAGACTGAGTCCCAGCGCTTGCAGGCGGCCCGGATCGATATCGACCGCAAATTCGCGTGGCGCTCCGCCCAGTACATCGACGCCGGCAACGCCTGGCACAGTGCTTAGCGCCGGCAGAATCTCGAGTTCAGCCAGTCGCCGTAACGCGGTCGTATCTAGCGACTTTGACGTCAGTGAGATGCCAACTACCGGGAAAATCGAGGGGTCGGCCCGGCGTACGTCGAAGCGGGTGCCAATCGGCAAATCCGGCAGGATCGTCGCCAGCGCGCCCTGTGTGGCCAGTTTGGCCGCGACTATATCATCGCCCCAGCCAAAATTCATTGATACTTCAGCAGATCCCCGGCTGGTGGTCGAGCGGATGCGGGTGACGCCGGGAACGGCACGAAGGGCAATTTCGATTGGGCGCGTGATCTCGGCCGCCATTTGAGCCGCATCGCGGTTGCCCGCTTCGACCGAGACGATCACGCGCGGATAGTCTATATGCGGAAACAGGCTGACAGGCAGGCGGGATCCGGCAACAAGCCCAGCAAGCGTCAGCAAGATCACGGCCAGCCAGACCGTTCGTCCATGTGCAGTCAGGAAGCGAGTCACTTGGTTCTGACTTTCATGCCATCTTCCAGCGCGGTGCCACCCGAAATCACGATCAACTCGCCTGAGCTCACACCTTTGAAAATTGCGACCTGATCACCACTGGCCGGACCAGTCGTAACGTCGCGCCGGCGCGCAACACCTCGTTCGACAACAAACACGAACGGTTGCCCGCCCTCATCGAGCAACGCGGCATAGGGAATGGTGAGCGCGGCGGCGGCCTCGCTGACCTGGACATCTGCGGTCAGTGCTTCACCGGCGCCAATACCCGCGATGGAGGGAACAAGTGTGTACACAGACGCTAGGCGCGTTATCGGATCAACGACCGGATCGACCGACTGAACCGGCGCCGAAAATGGGCTTCCACCGCCCGAGGGTATGATGCGTAGTCGCGCGCCGCGACTAAGTCGTCGGGCAAGTGCTGGATCGATACCGAACCGTGCACGCAAATCGCCTGTTCGTGCAACAGAGGCGACAATCGTGCCTGCCGGAACAAGATCGCCCTCACTCGGAGTGACGGTGTCGACATAACCGGCATTTGTCGCTCGCAGGACAAGAGCCCCACCGCGCATCGACAAGCTCGCCCGGGTTGCCAATGCCGACCGCGCTGCGGCACGTGCGGTCTCGACCTCAGCATCACTGACCAAGCCATCGGCACGCAGGCGCACGGCCCGCCCCAGCGCAGCACTCGCCAGCCGAGCTTCACTGTCAGCCCGGGTCAGGTCGAGCCGTGCGATCGGGCTTGGTGCGAGACGCACGATCACCTGTCCTCGCGAGACTGCGGTGCCGACGGGAGCATCGATGGCAACGACAATGGCTTCTACCGGCGCGACCAATCCCGTGCGGCCCGCGGTTCCACTTTCCGCCGCACCGTAGAGCGTTACAGTTTCTGCAACGCCGCCTTGCACGACGCGCGCTGTCGATACGAATGCAACCGGATCGGCCGGCCTTTCCGGCGGAGCTGCCGAACAAGCCGCTACCAGCATCAGCCCAGAAAATGTGCCAATTGTCCTCATTGCGGCCAACTTTCCTTGAGGGTTCCGGTCAGTATCTCGAGCGCGATCGACTGCTCAGCGCTGTCGCGCTCGGCTTGCACGAGCAGCAGTTGCTTGTCGCGCAATGCGGCTTCTGCCGTTTCCGCGGTGGCAAGTGCCAGGTCGCCCCGGTTCGCCGCGCGCCTGCTTGCGGCGGAAAATTTTTCCAGCGCAGGAAGATCGGCCAGAATGGCTGCCCGCTGCCGCTGCACGATGGCGATCGCGTCAATTGCAGCGGCAATATCCGCGCGGGTCCGCGCCAACCGGGCCCCGTATTCGGCATTGAGCGCGGCCCGCGTGGCGGTTTCTGTCGCGATGCCGCCGCGATTGCGGTTCCATAGCGGCAGGATGAACGCGATGGCCGGGCCAAGCAGCGTGTTGCGTCCGGTGTCACGGCTCGCATTGACCGTCAGATCAAGCGTCGGGAACTGATCGAGGATAGCCTTACGCATCGCGGCTTCCTGGGCACCGTAGCCTGCTTGAAGCGCTTTAAGATCGAGTCGCTCGCGCGTTGCAACGGCAAACAGGTTTCCGGCATCAGGGCGCGTCGCGGTATAAAGCGATTGGGCTAGTTGCAGTGGGAAACCAGGTGGCAACCCCAGCAACCGGGCCAGCTCGGAGCGCGCGGCACCTAGATCGCGTTCGGCGATGCGCAAGCGATCAGCGGCGTCGAATGCCGACAGCCTTGCGGCTTCAACCTGGTCTGGCATAAGGTCGCCTCGGCCTGACGCGCGTAGCTTGCGGCTGAGCAAGGATTGCGAGGCATCGCGGCTCGCTGTCAGCAACATCGTAGCCCGCTCCAGCCCGATGATGCGCTCGGCCTGCAACCGGGCCTGACCGGCGGTTTGCCATTCGGCCCAGGCCAGGTCGAGACGGACCTGCCGGGCGGCGGCCTGCGCCTGCGCGCGAACTGCACCTCGTGTGCGCAATGTCGCCAGGCCAAGGCCGAGTGCGCCGGCGATATTGCTTGCGGCAGGTGGACCGCCGACAACTTTGTCGATCCCCAGGCTGAAGGTCGGATCGGGAAGCAGGCCCGCCGCAAAAACTTGCGCGTCAGAAACCCCCGCGCGAACGCGCAGTGCCTGCAAATCCGGATTCGCCAGCACGGCGATCACCGCGATTGTATCGGCATCAAGCGGACGGGACAGATCAATCGAGACCGGTCTCAGATACGGCCTGTCGATACTCAAGGCATCTTGGGAGAGTGCAATTGAATCCGGTGGAACCAGCGATAGGGGACGCATTTCAAGGGGAAGTGGATGATACTGGGCGCAAGCTCCCAGCAATGCAGTCAAGGCAATAGTTAGCCCAACCGGCTTGACCAGGCGGGGGGCAGCTGACCTGCGACAAGCTTCTGGATGCATTGGCCTCATTTCGCGCCGATCGCCCAGCCGGCGAGGCCGTCGCTCGGCCAGTGTACCCCAAGATCGACACGGGTAAATCCGATCGTCAGGGTCAGGCAAATTGCGACCGAAAGAATATAGATGCGAACGGCGGGCTCGGTACGTGTATTAGCCAGAAGGATTCCCAGTTTGAGATAAATCACTGCAGTACTCATCGTGTGGCCGCTCGGAAAACTGGCCGAGTTCGCATCGACGAGACCGGCAACGAGATCGTGTCGCAGGCGATTAAAGAAAGGCTTGAGCAAGGTGCTCAAGATCGCGCCGCCAGAAACCGCCAATACCACAAACAATGCCAGCCCAATTTTTCGGGTTACGACGAGATATCCAGCCACAACCGCAGTGATGGCGCTGATGACAGCAGTTCCGCCGACGGCTGTGATATCCAGCATGGCTGTGTTGAACCAGCGCGGGCCGATGGGAATCGAAGGATCGACAGGACTCCGTAGTGCCAACATTATAAAGTGGTCAAATGCCCGCATATCGCCTTCGACCACTTCCGAGGCAATCCGCGCAAACGCAAAGAACAAGCCCGTTATCAGGAGAAGCATGACAAGGATGCGGACGTCAATTCGCTGCATCAAAGAGCCGCGGCGTAAGGCATCCAGTGGATGAAAGAATGCTGAGAGGCTAGAAATTGGCCGCATCCGAATGATCACGTCCTTTCGTTGGCAAATTCGCATTAATTGAGGGATGTGCCGCATGAAAGGCCAGCGAAGATCGGTCGGCGGAGTCGCTGCCGCGAAGCTAGCTCTGGATGTCAGCCTTAGCCCTGCTGACTACCGCTTAGCCGGATATCAGGCAAGCGCGACTGCAGACAGGCGATGTTCGATCCGGAGGATCATCTCGCTGCTACTTCGCGCCACTACTTCGGCTTTGGAAATGCTGCTTCCAGTTCATCGACCATGGCCAGTTCGGCTTTCGCGGCGGCTCTTGCCTGGGTGACATTCCGCGCCCTGACCGCAGCGTCCATCGCGGTTAATCCGTTATCAAACCGTACCCGCAATTTGGAGAGAGGTGCCAGACCGGAAAGCTTTGCCCACCGTGCGCGAGCGAAAGTTGTTGCGGTGGCCATATCCTCCCAACGCGGCGGCTTGGCCTGGGCATCGGCATCGAAGCGGAAACCTGCATAGTCGAGCAAGCTCACGTCAATTGGCACGACAGGGGTGCCGGGAACCGCGCTCACAATATCGCGAAATCCTTCGATCGCGGCGAGCGAGAGATCGACTCTCCGATCGGATTTTCGCGCCTGCCGGATGGAGGCGAGACGGGTTTGCAGACTTGCCGACAAAGCTGCTGGGACGATAGTTTTCAGCGTGCCGGCGGCACCGTCAGCTGCGAGTATCGACTTGTCGAGCTCAGCTGGCGTTGCGGTAAATGCTGTCTCAGCCAAGACCTCGAACGGTTCACCTGCTGCAGACATCGCCGTGGCCATATCCGATTGGTTCATCGCCACCGGTTGGCTTGCCGTCGAGTCTGGCACGTCGGCCTTGCGACCTGCATCGTTGTTACTGCCACAGGCCGAAAGTGTCAGCGCAGTCGCGAAAATCGCCAGGTGAGATTTGATCATGACAGTGTTCCTTAACGAATGGGCTATCAGCGGCTGGCTTTGTCACGGTTGCTAACAAGTTTGCGGTCGGCATAAAACCCACCGTGTTCGCGCAGCACCGCAATATGCGGTAACAAGCGAGCGAGGCTAAGTTTCACTGACCGCACTCACTGCTGGCGGGAGGCGGACTAGGCCCCATCCCGCCAGTCAGAGCTATCGTTCCGATGTTCAATCAGGGTTCGGACCTTCGGCCAGGTTCTCCAGCACCGCACCCGTCATTGCATCGACGCCGACTTCGAATGTTTTGCCACCGCTCTTGATGTCGAACGAATATCGCAGTCCGCTGCCACCGGCCTCGTTTTCCAGTTCGGCATCGGTAATCGTGCCGGGGTGCGCGCGCAGGGCGATGGCGCGAGCCTGAACCATTGTAATCCTTGCCCGAGATGCCAGTTCCTGCCCCGTATATGCATGCGGGGCGGCGGCGAAAGCGACTGCACCGGTCCCGGCAAGCGCCAGGGCAGCAATCGCGGGAAACATGAATTTCATGACATTTAACTCCAGAGGCAGGTTTGCCTGTGCCGCCCTGCTACACGGTGCAAGCTATCGCGGACGTGGTGCCAACATTGGGAATTGGTTATTTGCACTTGTTGGGCAGAAAGCGCCTAATTGCAGTGTCAGCGCCGTGCGTTGGAACATTTCTGGAATGCACCGTGAAAATCCTGCTCCTTGAAGACGATCTGCCGACCCGCGAGCATATTCAGCGGAGCCTCAAACATGCAGGTCATGTCGTCGATGCATGTGCTGAGGGCCGAGATGCCATATTTTTGGGCACAGGTGGCGATTATAGTGTGATGATTTTAGATCGCATGGTGCCCGGCATCGATGGACTGAGCGTCGTGAAAGCGCTGCGTATAAGCGGGATCCGCGCCCCGGTGCTGTTCCTGACCGCCATGGACGGGATTGAAGACCGCGTCGAAGGCCTGGAAGCGGGCGGCGACGATTACCTGGTCAAGCCATTCGCCATGACCGAACTTCTGGCGCGCGTTAATGCCTTGGGAAGGCGGCCACCGATATCTGAAGCGACGACAGTCTTGCGCGTCGCTGACCTCGAAATGGACCTCTTGAAACGCTCGGTTACGCGGGCAGGACAGCGCATCGAGCTTCAGGCGCAAGAGTTCAAACTGCTCGAATTCCTGATGCGCCATGGCGGGCAAATCGTCACTCGCACAATGCTGCTCGAAAATGTCTGGTCGTTCCACTTCGATCCACAGACAAACGTAATCGAAAGCCATATGAGCCGCCTGCGCGCAAAGGTCGATCGCGGCTTTGGTAGCGAATTGATCCATACGATCCGGGGGGCGGGGTATCGCATTGATGAGCCGTCTTAGCCCCTTTCGTAGCGGTGCGTTCCGGCTCGGTCTGCTTTATGCGGGTGTTTTCGCTGTGGGTTCGATCGTGTTGGTCGTTGCCGTCGAGCGAGCTGTGAATCAATATGCCATCCGGGTCACGACCGACACTTTATTGACCGAGTCCGCGCGGCTGTCGGCAGTAGATCGAACCTACGGTCGCAGCGCTCTGGTCGAAGCAATCAGGACGCCCACGCGGATGCGGCGGCGCCAGTTTCAGTATCTTCTGATCGATCGTCATGGTGCAATGCTCGCAGGCGACTTGCCAGCTTCCGCGTCCCGCGACGGCTGGGGCACCGCAGTTGTCACCGAACTCGGAAGCGCAGAAGACCCAGGCGACGAGACCACCGCCATGAAGACATATGGCGCTGTGCTTGCCGATGGCAGCCGGGTGATCGTGGCTTCCGACACCTACGATATTGAGGAGCTCCGCGACTGGCTCAACATGGTGGCGCTATGGAGCGGAATTGCTATCACGGTGCTGGCACTTTTCGGCGGCTACGTGATTGCCGCTATCTTTACGCGTCGGCTCGAAAATATGAATTCAGCCATCGACCGGATCATGCGCGTGGATCTGAGGGAGCGCCTTCCCGTGATCCGCATGGGCGAAGAATTCGACCTACTGGCGGCAAACCTCAACCTCATGCTCGATAGGATCGAAGCCCTGATGGTTGGCCTGCGTCAAGTCTCGACCGATATCGCGCATGATCTGCGCACTCCGTTGACACGGCTGCGGCAGCACCTGGAAAGTGCAACGGGCGATCCATCTCAGCCAGTGCCGCAGCTGGTGATCGAACATGCTTTGTCGCAGATCGACGAGATAATGGGGATTTTCGGCGCACTCCTCCGGATCGGCACGATCGAGGCGGGCGCAGGGCGCAGCAGGCTCCACAATCTCGATCTGAGCGAGATCATGGAACGCGTCGTGCTCGCCTATCAGCCCGTGGCCGAAGATGGCGACCGTATCATAAGCGGAACGATTCAGCCCGGAATACTGATCGCAGGGGATGACGGATTGCTCGCCCAGCTGTTTACGAATCTGGTCGAAAACGCGCTGGTCCATACGCCGCTAGGAACCTTGATAACGCTCACGCTGGTGCGCGAGCAGGGCCGCGTCACCGCAAGCGTGAGCGACAATGGGCCAGGAATTCCAGCAACGGAGCGCGACAAGGTGTTGCAGCGGTTCGTTCGCCTGGATCCAAGCCGGGCAAGTTCAGGAGCGGGGTTGGGACTGGCGCTAGTTGCTGCGATTGCAGCGCTTCATGGCGCAGAGCTGCGTCTCGCCGACAACCACCCTGGCCTGCTTGTCCGGCTCATTTGGCCAGAATCTCAAATTGGCGCTGCAAGAAAACCAGTGCCGGGGGGAACCTTCCACATTACATAACGTTGAAACAGAGCCGGATTGACGGCAGCTCTGGAGCGCATCGCCATGCTAATTACCATTGCAGGGGTTCTGCTGATCCTGTGGCTACTCGGCTTCTTTGCGTTCCATGTCGCCGGCGGGCTGATCCATATCCTGTTGGTTATCGCGGTTATCGTTGCGGCATTTCACCTGCTCCGCGGCCGAGCGGCCTAGCGTCTAGCCGATCGGTCGGTTCGCCGCCTGAGCCAATGGTCACAACTACGCCACAGCGGAAAACAAAGGTCAGGCCTGCCTCTGGCACCAGCGTTGCAGCGGACGCGTCAGCCGCCATAATACGGGTGTCGATCTGAGCGCCAAGCAGCCGAGCCGGCGCAATCAGCGGAGTTGTATCAGGCAATGCACCCAGCATCACAAAGTCTGGCGCCCCGACCAGTCTGGGATGGGGTGGAAGCTTGGATGGGGCCGGCAATGTCGCGGCCATCCCCTAACCGGCTTTCCACCAAGCGGTGGCCCCGGCGACCCGGGCCAGGGATCGACAGGCAGCCTTGAGCAGCTTGCCGCGCGATTTCTCGTGATCGGCGAGGAGCTCATCAAGCTGCGCCGCCAGCCTGGCTGCGACGATGGGCTCAAGGCCTTCGAACAAGGTTTTCCGAGCCATGGTAGCGACTATCATGTCATTGAGTTCGCCCAAACTGTCCTGCAGCCGCCCCAGCCCCGTCATGAACGCCCGTCTTTGCTTGGTGGGTTTCCGACCCCGGTAAATGGAAGCGAAGAACTCCGCAGCATAGCGCAGCTTCTTCGCATCTATGCGGAGCTGATGACGGGCGGCATCCGACATATCGGACAGGGGGTCAGTCAGTCGCCGCATCTTCCGACGCCGTCTGGACAGAGCGCGGGTGGCGAAGGGCACCAGCGGTTGATCACCACCAGTTTCTTCCTTCCGCTTCAGCCATTTGCCGCCCTCGATCCAGCCAGCGAACTGAAACAGCAGGCGCTGAAACGAGCCTCCGGCCAAAAACATCTGTGCCGATTGCGTAGCTGTATCCAGCCGCGCGCTTAGATGGGCCAGCAGTTCACCGGCATCCTGGTCGCTGGCCCCGGCGGCCGACGAGACCCTGCCGATCAGCACGTGCAAATCCCGTGGCGGACCAAGTGCCATGGCCACTGCCTTAAGCTCTGCACGCAGCACCGGCGCATTATCATCGTCCGCTACATCTTTGAACAAGCTACAGGCAGCGCGCAGCCGGCGAATGGCAACGCGGCTCTGGTGCACGGCCTCTGCATCGCCAGAGGCGATCACCAGCGGATAATTGGCGAGCAGTTGTCCAAGGCAGTTCCAAGCGATGGCCTGGAATCCACTCGCAGCATCCATATTGGTCGAGAGCTTCACCGGCCCAGCGCGGATCGCCGTGGGCTGCAAATCTTCGTAGGCCAGCAAATAACACCTTTCGGCCTTGCTGCTTACCGACCAACGCAGGCCAGGCCCAAGGGGCAAATGCAACGCCAGCGCAATGACATCGGAGAGATGGCCTTCGACCAGTTCGATCTCGAGCTCACAAACAGCTTTCTTGCGACCTCCGGCCTCAATCGTCCCGAGATCGAAGGCAATTTCAATGGCAGAGCCGCCGAATTGCAACCGGCGTTTCGTTCGTTTGATCCGGTTTATCGCGATCGGCTCCAGTGCTGCGCCATCGAGCAGGCGGACAATTGCGGTTCTCGGCTTGACCGCAAAAGCCGATAGCTCGGGAAGATCACTGGCAGTAACTGCGTTCCATTCCCCGCGCTGTACGGATGTCCCGCCCGGCAAGGTCAGCTTGAGCGTCTGTTCACGCGCTTTCCCACTTTCGCGAATGCGCAAGGCCGCACCGCCCCGCTTAAGTCTTGCGTCTGTCGTGTCGTAATAGGTTGTGACGAGGATGTCAGTCTGCTCTGCGCCAGCCAGCATTGGATGCGAGCGCAACTTCCGCAACATGGCAGGCGTGGCAGCGAGCTTGATCTCGGTTTCAACCGGGTAGGCCACGATATCGGTTCCTTAACGGTCGCTTGGGGAAATGCGGGCCAATTTCCTGCTGGCGGCCTGCCCCTTGGACTGCGGCATTGCGATCAAACGCCGTTCAAGCTGGATCCAGAGGTCGCTGATTGCCCTGGCTGCGGACGATCTGCCCGCCGAGGCAATCACCGGCAATCGTTCGACCGCCATCCGTTCGACAACGCTGGCCATCGGAATGACCGGCCAGTCGGGATGCGCGGCCACGAATTCGCGATGGAGGTTCTTGCGCCTGTCGACCATCGAGATCACCGGCAGCAATTGCGGCGGCCGCTCATGATCGCTCGCAAGATGCTCCTGGATCTGCGCGAGCGACCGCAGAGCGAGTGGGGTCGGCGGTACGGGCACGACGATCATGTCGACAGCGCGGAACAGCTGGTCACTGACCTCTCCCAGGCCGGGCGGACAATCGAGGATGATCCGGTCATAGGCGGGGGCGAGCGTCTGCAGCAGCTTGCGCAACCGCTTGGGTTTCTCCAGATCGGAAAATGTCTGTTCGAGATGACGCAGCGACATATCGGCGGCCAGCAGGTCAAGCCTTGGCCAGCGGGTCGGCTCGATCAGGGCCGATGGCTCGACTTCACGCGAGAAAACGCGGCTCGCCTGCGAAAGGGGGCGTTCCTGGCCGCACAGAAATGATGCCGCGCCCTGAGCGTCGATATCCCAAAGCAGCGTCCGCCGCGACGAGTGCGACGCCGAGCAGTAGGCAAGGTTGACCGCCAGGGTGGTTTTCCCGACACCACCCTTCATGCTGTAGACAGCGACGATCTTGGCCATGCCCCGTATTCCTCGCCTGGGATTGACCTGTCGTTAACTGCCAAGTTTGAATAGCGAAAGCAAGTCAGGGCAGAACCAGGTTTTGCTTCAGCGCCTCTCCAGCCGGAGTGCGACGAGATGGCAAATAAACCGCCCCGATGACTTGGCGGTTTGCCAGGGTTCTAATCTGCGCTGATTCGGACACGGTCTTTGATTGAAATTTGGCATATATTTATCAGTTCAATAGGGAACCATCTGGCGGATTTCCTCTTGGAATTGGATGCACTTTGATTGTCATGTAAATGTAACACCCACCCAGCATCGGGTTGCGGACAACAGCCTGCAAGGGATTCAGATGGATAAGGGCGCGGATCAGTTGGTCAGCGGCGGCGCGGCGAGGGCGGAGGTACCTTTCTTCAACCGCGAACTGAGCTGGCTATCCTTCAATCGTCGCGTCCTCGCCGAAGCACGCAATCTAGACTATCCGCCGCTCGAGAGGCTTCGATTCCTGTCGATTTCGGGCAGCAACCTCGATGAATTCATGTCGGTGCGCGTAGCTGGTCTTGCCGGGCAGGCCCGGCGCCAGATCGAGGAAGTGTCGATCGATGGGCGGACACCATCGCAGCAACTTACCGCTATCCGCGACGCTGTCCTGGCGCTCGAATCGGAGCAGCAGGACGTGTGGCGCGGTTTGCGTGAACAGCTGGCAGGCGAAGGTATTTCCCTGGTTGGCGACGAGACACTCGGCGAACGGGAGACCCGTTGGCTCAGTGATTATTTCGTATCGCACATCGTTCCGGTGATTACGCCCCAGGCAATCGATCCCGCGCATCCGTTCCCCTTTGTTGCGAGCCAGGGGATGGGGATGCTGTTCGCGCTGGTCAGGATCGCAGATGGCGCGCGGGTGATGGAGATGGTGCTCATCCCTATTGCCCTACCGCGCTTTATCCGGGTTTCAGGCGATGCGGCGCTCTACATCGGCTTGGAGAACCTGCTCTGCCGCCATGCCGAGTTGCTGTTTCCGGGTTTTATTGTCGAAGGAAGCGGCGTCTTTCGGGTGTTGCGCGACAGCGATATCGAGATCGAGGAAGATGCCGAGGACCTCGTTCGCCATTTCCGCACTGCAATTCAGCGCCGCCGCAGGGGCAAGGTGATCCTGTTGCAGTTGCAGGAGAATTTCGATCCAGCTGCCGAAGCGTTGCTGCGCGATCAGCTGGGGCTGGACCGGGCGATGGTGATAAAGACCGATGGCCTGATCGGCATCAGCGGGCTTGCGGCGCTGGTCGAAGAAGACCGGCCCGATCTGAAGTTCGAGCCGTACAGCCCGCGCTATCCCGAACGCATACTCGCCCACGACGGCGATTGTTTTGCCGCGATCCGCGAGAAAGATATCGTCATCCACCATCCTTACGAAAGCTTCGAGGTTGTGGTCGATTTCCTGCGCCAGGCAGCGTCCGATCCCGATGTCGTAGCGATCAAACAAACGCTGTACCGCGCAGGCAAACAATCAGCCGTGATCGCCGCGTTGATCGCAGCGGCCGAGGCGGGGAAATCAGTCACTGCCGTGGTCGAACTCAAGGCGCGGTTCGAGGAGGAGCAGAATCTGCTCTGGGCGTCGCAGCTTGAGCGCGCCGGTGTCCAAGTGATCTATGGCTTTATAGATTGGAAAACCCACGCCAAGGTTTCGATGGTAGTGCGGCGCGAGGGCAATGGCTATCGCACATACTGTCATTTCGGGACAGGGAACTACCACCCCGTCACCGCCCGCACCTACACCGATCTCAGCTTCTTTACCGCCGATCCCAAAGCCGGGCGCGACGCCACGCGGGTGTTCAATTTCATCACCGGTTATGTTGAGCCAACCGGCGCCGAACTTCTGGCGATATCGCCAATAGCGCTGCGTGAAAAGCTTTACGAATGCATCGATGGCGAGATCGCTAATGCGAAGAAGGGCAAACCTGCGGCGATCTGGGCAAAACTCAATTCGCTGACCGATGCCGATCTTATCATGTATCTCTACAAGGCCAGCGCAGCCGGGGTCGAGATCAATCTGGTGGTGCGCGGCATCTGCTGTCTTCGCCCGGGCGTGGCGGGGCTGTCGGAAACAATCATGGTCAAATCGATTATCGGCCGTTTCCTCGAGCACAGCCGAATCTGGGCTTTCGCTCGCGGCGCCTCGCTGCCCAACAAGAATGCGCTAGTCTTCATTTCCTCGGCCGATGGAATGGCGCGCAATTTCAACCGACGGGTCGAGGTTCTCGTTCCCATTACGAACCCCACAGTTCATCAACAGATCCTGGATCAGGTCATGCTGGCCAATCTGCTCGATACCGAGCAAAGCTGGTTGCTGGGGCCGGATGGGACTTACAGCAGGATGGCAAAAGGTGATGATCCATTCAATTTGCATCGCTATTTCATGACGAATCCGTCACTATCGGGCCGAGGCGCGGCGTTGGACGCTGGACGACAAGTACCCAAGCTGGCCCTGCAATCCAGCGCAAATTGATCGCTGATTGCTTATGGACATGCGTAACCGGACCGGTAGCCCCTTGAAGCCCAAGCGGGCGATCATCGATATCGGCTCCAACACCGTTCGCCTAGTTGTCTTTGGCGGACCGGCCCGCGCGCCAATCGTTCTGCATAATGAAAAAGTCACGGCCCAGCTTGGCCGGGGACTTGGCAGGGGGGCGGGCGAGGCTTGCATGCTTGCCGAAAAGCCGATGGCGCGCGCGCTCGCAGCTCTCGCGCGCTACGCGGCGCTGGTCCGGATACTGGATGTTCCGCAAGTCGAAGTGGTTGCAACCGCAGCCACCCGCGACGCGGCCAACGGTAAGGCATTCCTTGAGCAGGTTTGCGCCCTCGGCTTCAAACCGAGGCAGCTTTCGGGCGAAGAGGAAGCCTTGACCAGCGCCATGGGGGTTATGGCCGCGTTCCCGGGGGCGAAGGGAGTCGTCGGCGATCTTGGCGGGGGCAGCCTAGAGCTGGTGGATATAGACGGCGATATCTGTGAGCATGGTGTCAGCATGCCGCTGGGCACGCTTCGGCTGCCGCAATTTCGCTTGGGTGGACCCGCGAAATTTGCGGCGAAGGTCGCCAGAACACTTAGCGGTGCGCAGTGGAAGAGCAAAAAGGGTTTGCCGCTTTTTCTCGTCGGTGGTTCATGCCGCGCTTTTGCCCGGTACGAAATGCATGCAATGGGCTGGCCGCTTGACGATCCGCACGGATTTGAACTGGCTCCTGAAACGGCGATGGAACTGTGCCGGTCGCTCATGCAGAATGGGAGCAACGGTTCGGCTCAGGTGCCGGGCCTTTCATCCTCTCGTCTAGCCAGCCTGCCCGATGCAGCGGCATTACTCGATGTCCTGATCGGGAAAATCGAGCCATCCCGCCTTATATTTTCATCCTGGGGATTGCGGGAAGGACTTGCCTACCGGCACCTCAACAAGGCAGTCCGCACCCAGCATCCTCTTTTGGCTGGGGTTTCGGCCTTTATCGAAAGCCAAGGCACTTCCTCTGCGATGGCAGCCAGGGTTGCCGGCTGGACAGCAGCTGCGAACCCGGTTGACGGCCAGGGCAAGGAACATCTCCGGCTGGCGGCAACAATGCTGGCGCTCGCATCCCGGCGGATTGAACCCAATCTACGCGCCGAGCATGCCGCCGACTGGGCACTGCGAAAGCGCTGGATTGGCGTCGATGCAGAAGGCCGCGGCATGCTGGCGGCGGCTTTGCTGGCCAATAGCGGGCGCTCGCCACTCCCCGCTGCACTTGGCAGGCTGGCGCCGGAGGAAAGCTTGCGCGAAGCACTTGCCTGGGGCCAGGCCATAAGGCTGTGCCGCCGCCTCAGCGCAGGCACAGCCGAAGCGCTTTCGAACAGCTGGCTCGGCGTGAAGGACGGCACTTTGCTCCTTGCTGTTCGGGAACCGCTGACCGCGTTGTACAACGACAGCATTGAAAAGAATTTGCGAACCCTGGCGGACACGCTTGCGCTGCGGTGCGCATTCGTGGCGATTGATGCTGATGTCGGCTTGCCGGGAACGGAAACCGCATAATCGCGGATCGGGCTGCGACAGGAGCGACCGGGTTGCTTCGACCTCCGCAAATCCCGCGCGGACCTTCCAGCCTGCCGAACTCGCGGCCGCGCGGTGTAAATGACCGATAAAGCTGGCGGGTACGGTGTCACGGAAGTTACTCCATAGCGTCATACTGGTGCAATCTGCCTCGTCTAGTCTCAGGTAAACGGACAGGGACAGATCCGATGTTGTTTGAACCTCTCGATACCAAGACAAGTGCGCTGACCGACACCGGGCGCAACGGAAAAATACCCGATTGGCTTGATTTGCCCGATCCTAAGGAGTTTCGTCCCAAACGCCGCTTTCGTACAGTTTGGATTTCGGACATCCACCTCGGGACTGCTGGATGCAAAGCGGCGATGCTGGTCGATTTCCTTCGGTCTATTGAATGCGAGACGCTCTATCTGGTGGGTGACATCGTTGACGGCTGGCGGCTTCGCAAAGGCTGGTACTGGCCGGATGCGCATAACGAGGTGATCCGGCGTGTGCTGAAGTTGGCGCATCGCGGCACGCGGGTGGTGTTCGTCGCCGGCAATCACGACGAAATGCTGCGCGACTATGCGGGTATGACCTTCGGCGGCATCGAACTCGCCCTCGAAGCAATCCATGTCACCGCCGATGGGCGCAAACTGCTCGTCACGCATGGTGACAGTTTCGACGGAGTGGTGCTTTATGCCCGCTGGCTCGCGTTTCTGGGGGACCAGGCCTACGCCCTGCTCCTGCGCGCCAACATCCTGTTCAATCGCGTTCGCCGGCAATTCAAGATGCCCTACTGGTCGCTGTCCAGCTACCTCAAACGGCGCGTCAAGAATGCGGTTCAATATGTTTCCAACTTTGAAGACGCGTTAGCCAACGAGGCGTTGCAGCGCGGGGTCGATGGCATCGTCTGCGGCCACATCCACTGTGCCGAGATCCGCCAGATAGGCAGCGTTACCTATTTCAACGATGGCGATTGGGTCGAAAGCTGCACGGCGCTGGTCGAGGATGCGCAGGGATCGATGCGGATTGTCGATTGGACCGTGGAGATGAATTTATCAGCCCAGAGCAACCGCCTTGCGGAGATGGAAGCATGAAGATCGCAATCGCAACCGACGCCTGGTATCCGCAGGTCAATGGAGTTGTCCGGACGCTTGGAGCCACCGTGGCGGAACTCGACCGGCGCGGCTACGAGGTCGAACTGATTACGCCGCAGCACTTCGCAACGGTGCCGATGCCTGGTTATACATCGATCCGCCTTGCCATGTTACCGCGCTTCAGTGCCCGGCGGATGCTCGATGCGTTCCAACCTGACATCGTGCATATTGCCACGGAAGGTCCGATAGGCTGGAGCGCAAGGGGCTGGTGCAAGGCCCGCCAAGTACCATTCACGTCCGCATTTCACACCCGCTTTCCCGATTATGCCGCGGTCCGAACCGGCATGAGCGCCGAGCGGTTCTGGCCGATCCTGCGCCGCTTCCACGCAGCGAGCAAGACCGTCCTGGTATCGACCAAAAGTCTCGCGATCGAGCTGGCGGGACGCGGCATTGCCAACACAAGTCTGTGGAGCCGCGGGATCGATCGCTGCGTGTTCAGGCCGGGGCATGAACTGCACCCGGCCATGGCAGAGCTGCCGAGGCCTGTCCTGCTCAATGTCGGGCGGATCTCCGCAGAAAAGAATCTTGAGGCCTTCCTTTCGTCGAGGGTAGCCGGAAGCAAGGTTGTCGTGGGCGACGGGCCGGCGCTTGCGGAACTGAAGCAGCGCTACCCCGATGTTCTCTTTCTCGGCTCGCTCGCTGGAGAGGAACTGGCCAGCGCCTATCTTAGCGCAGATTGCTTCATCTTTCCAAGCCGGACAGATACGTTCGGACTGGTCATCATCGAGGCACTCGCCTGCGGTCTGCCGGTGGCAGCCTATCCTGTGTCCGGCCCGCTGGACATTCTCGGCCCGCAGGGTCGCGGACCCCGCAACGAAATGCCGGCGACCATCGGTGTGACTGACATTGATCTGGACCTGGCGATCTACCGTGCGCTCCAGCTCGACCGACAAGCCGCTGCGGTGTTTGGTGCCCGTCATTCGTGGGAAGCAGCAACCAACCAGTTTCTCGATGCACTGACCCAAGCAGCCGGATCGCACGATACGGCAAGGCATCTGGAACTGGCTTGATCGCAAGCGTCATTACGCAACCGGTTTCCATCAAGTCGGGGTGCCAATAGTCTGGGCAAGCCACCGCTGCGACATCTTGAGCATTTTGCGACGCGATTGTACGTGTTTGTTGTCGAAGCCCTCAGGCTGTTTAGCCCGACTGGCTGGCAATCGGCCTAGATTTTCGAACAACGCATTTTGATCCTGGGTCGCGACAAGCATATCGCCGCGTTTGCGCAAGCTGTCCTCAGCCGACCCAATGCCTTCGCATCCCCAGTTCCTGAGGTAGTTTGGGCATTCTTGGGGGCTGAAGCAGTCGGGCACGGAGCCGATGCCTCCACTTGGATTTTCGACGAACAGGCAAGTTTGTACACGGGTGTCTGAATTGTCCGCTTGCAGCAGGCTTCAAAAGTCGCGACCGATGTCAGGAGAAGACGCGGTTCTTCGTTAAGCGGGAAGTCGCGCCCTGATGACTGAAATTCAGACCCCGGACCTCGCCGCGCCGCGCTGGTGGATGCCGGTCGTTGCGCTAGGCACCGGAGCCGGTTGTATCGGCGTGCTGCAACCGATCCTGCTCGGCCTGCTGCTGGGGGCAGGGAAACTAAGTCTGACCGAGATGGGTGTGGCGGCCACCGCCGAAGCGGCAGGAATGACGCTGGCAACGACGCTCGCGGCGTTCTTCCTGCCCCTGCGCAAGCTGCGGCGCCTGGCCGGGGGTGCGCTGGTGCTGTTGCTGATAGCCAATGCCGGCACGATCCTGGCAAGCGGCCATGCTATCATTGCCCTGCGGTTTCTAGGCGGTATGGGTTCGGGAATTCTGATTTGGATCCTGATGGGGATGTTTACCCGGAGTCCGACTCCGGCGCGGCTGTTTGCCATTTACATCACGACGCAATCGATCCTCGGATTGTTTCTTTCGCAGGCGATGACTGCTGTAATCGCGCCGATGTTGGGCTTTTCGGGCGGTTATGTCGTGTTATGCGCGATGAATGTCCTGTTCCTGGCGGCGGTTTTCCTGATGCCGGATTCGATGGGCGGGCGGGATACCGGGATACTGGGGTTGCCGCCGCTCCTGCCCGGCCTCGCGATCGTAGCCATCAGCTGCTACCTCGCAGGGATTCTGTCGGTCTGGGTCTATATTCTGCCGCTTTTGAAACAGCTGGGCTATCCGGCAGCTGATGCGGCCCACGCAGTCCCGGTGGCGCTAGCGGGTCAAATTGTCGGCGGTTTCGCTGCGACATTTTTCGCTCCGCGCATTTCGCCATTGCGGGCCTGGACATTCAGTATTCTGATGGTCGCCGCGACTCTCGTGGGACTGGCCATATCGAGAGGTTCGATCGCCATGTTCGCCGCAGTGGGGGCGATCGGCTTTCTCTGGCTATTTGTACCGCCGTTCCACATGCCGGTTATGCTGGGCCTCGATCCGAGCGGCCGGGGGCCGATGCTAGTGGGCCCCGCGCAGTTATCGGGAACCTCGCTGGGGCCACTGATCGCCTCCGCCGTGGTTTCCGATCAAAGCGTGCGCCCTGTCATCGGCGTTGCACTCGCCTTCATGCTGGCATCGCTGGTGCTGCTCATGCTAGCGACGCGGGTACGGGCCGCGACGGTCGCAGCCTGACGCCTTGATACGACAGCCGAGTACAAAAGCGAGGACAAGCGCGTGCAGGAATTGTATCGGATGGAGCAGGCGGGAACGCCGATCGAGGGGTGCGGTGCTGGGCTGACCCGGGCCGAAGTCGAAGCAGGGCGGAGTTTGCGATGATGGATACGGAAAAGCGCCTTGCCG
>JANLQW010000170.1:0-3247 GCA_031368085.1 Novosphingobium sp.
CACCTGCAGGCGGTTGTTTTCGCCGTCATGGATGAAGCCCTGTTCGTCCATAACGAAGCTGCCGTTGCGGGTGAAATAGGTCTGGCCGGTGATCGCGGCTTTGGTTGAAAAGAAGCCGTCGCCGTTGATCGCGATATCGAGCGCCGAGCCGGTCTGTTCGATCGGGCCGAGCGCAAAATTCTGGCTGATCGCCTCAACCGTGGCGCCGATGCCCTGGATCAGTTTGGGATTGGAATAGGCCGAACCGGCGACGATGTCGGAGAATTCGACCCGGCTCTTCTTGAAGCCGGTGGTTTCCACATTGGCGATGTTGTGGGCGATGACGCCGAGATCGGTCTGGGCGTTCTTCAGCCCGTTAAGCGAAGTGTAGAATGACATAGCCTGGTTTCCTTATGATGTCAGACGGTGGTTTTGGCGGCGACCCCCGATGCCAGCACGGCATCGAGCTTTGCAGAAATCTGCTTCAGCGTGGTGTTCACCCCGTCGATCCCGGCGAGCGAGGAAAACTGCGCCATCTGCGCCAGCATCTCCTTGTTATCCATCGGTTCGAACGGGTCTTGCTGCTGCAACTGGGTGGTCATCAGCTTGATGAAATCGCCTTGGCCAAGCGCGGCGAAGCCGGTCTTGGCGGCGGGCGCGACAAGTGCGGCGGAATTGCCGGTAATACTGCTGAGCATCCTTTCATCCTCATGGTTTCAAGCATCAACTGCTTGGCGGTGGCGAGCGCCTCGACCATGTTCTGATACTGGCGCGAGGCTTCGAGCATCTCGACCGTTTCGGCGCTTTCATCGACCGGGCTGGTCCAGATATCGCCGTTGGCATCGGCCAGCGGGTGATCGGGGCTGTGCTGTTTGACCGGGGCCGCAGGCTCGCGCACCACGGCGGCTACGCGGACGCTGGCGAGCCCGGAGGCGCGGTCGAATTCCTCGGCGAACACCGCCCGGATCGGCTGGTAGGCGCCGGCCTCGGTGCTCGACACGGTCCCGGCATTGGCGAGGTTCGACGCGGCGGCGTTCATCCGCACCAGCTGCGCCGATAGGGCGTGCTGGGCGAGGCCGAACAGGGTGAGCTGGGGCGCGGCCATGCTCATTCGCCCCGGAGCGCGCGGGTGATGGTATCGACCCGGCCGCGAATGAACGACAGTGTCGCCGAATAGCCGACCGCGTTTTCGCTGAAGGCGAGCTGTTCGGTCGCCATCTCGACCGTGTTGCCGTCGAGCGAGGACATCACCGGGACGCGGTATTGCGCCGCCGCTGCGCCCGCCTTGCCGGCGTCCATGCCGGTGGTTCCGGCCTTCAGCGCTGCGGCGAAATCGATGTCGCGCGCCTTGTAGCCGGGGGTGCCGGCATTGGCGATGTTGGACGCGATCAACCCCATCCGCTGCGAGCGCAGCTCCAGGGCGGTTCCGTGAATTCCGAACAGGCTGCCCGGCATGGGTTGTCTCCTTCAGTCTTGCCAGATGAGTTCAGCAAGCCCCGTGCCAAACGGGATAACGGCTGGCATGTGCGGCTTCCGGCCGGGGAAGTCGGCAAGTGCTTGCCGGGTTGCGGCAATTTGTGGCCCGTCGGAGCTGAAATCTCCTGCCGGTTGCCGTTCTGGCAAGGATCAGGAGGAGATTTCCGCGATGAACGCTGCTGTTCTGTTCGATCCCGCTTCCGCCGCCATCGTTATCGGCGGTACCGCGCTCGCCACGCTGCTGCGCTGCGGGCTGGGCGATTGCCGGCTGGCCGTGGCTGCGCTCGCCCAGACAGGCAGCAGGCGCTTCCACGCCGAGCGGACCAAGGCCGAACTTGCCGTTCAGGTGCAGGAGATCCAGCAGGACGGCTTGCTGCGCGCTCATCCGCATCATTTCGGCGACCGCGAATTCGACGAGGCGACCGATGCGCTGATCGGACGGCGCTCGGTTGCGGCGTTGCTGGCAGCGCATGAAAGCCACAAGGCCCGCCGCATCGCCGCCAGCACCCACGCTGCCGCGACCTGGGCGCAGGCGGCCGAGTTGGCGCCGGTGTTCGGCCTCGCCGGCACCCTGATTTCACTGAGCCAGCTGCCTGCGCAGGGGCTCGCCGGGGGCTCCTATACCGGTGCGATCGCCATGGCGGTGCTGACCACGCTTTATGGGCTGCTGTTGGCGAATCTCGTGTTCGCGCCGCTCGCCCGTGTGGTCGACCGGGCAGCGGCCACGGAAGAGAGCGAGCGCCAGGCGATCGTCGACTGGCTGGCTGCGCAAGTCGCCCCGGCGATGCCGCAGCGGCGGTCCAAAGCGCTGGGCGAGGCGGCGTGAAGGCCCGGGCGGGCACCGGCTGGCAGACCTTGTTCGCCGATCTGTCGATCATCCTGTTCATGGTGACGGCAGCGGCGGTCGCGCCAGCTGGCGAGGCGGCAAGCACCATTGCCGCATCCTCTGAGCGGTCTGCACCGCTGGCGGTCTACCGTGCCGAGCCTGGCGCGCCGCCGCTCGGGGACTGGCTCGCCGGGCAGTCGACCGACACGCGCCAGCAGCTCTCCATTGTCGCGCATTATGCGCCGGGCGGGCAGGAGGCGGCGCTGGCTGCGGCGCAGGCGCTGTTGCACCAGGCGGGCGGGGCGAGCGCGCAGGCGCGGCTGGTGGTCGAGCCGGGGGCGGGCGGGATCACGGCCGCGCTGGCCTTCGATCCGCCTGATATGCCGCTGGCACAGGACTTGCAGCAACCGACGAACCTTGCTTCGCTGGAGTCCGAGCCATGAGCCTTGCCCTGATATTCGCCGCCGCTGCCGCCTTCGCCGACCTTGATGCCATCGACCGGCAGGTCGCAGGTTTCACCGGCGCGCCTGCCCGCGCCCAGGGCGGCGCGAGCCTACCGGTCGACCGGCGGCTGCGGCTGCAGGTCTGCGGCTCGCCGCTGGCGCTCTCATGGCGCGGCGAGCGGCGCGATACCGTGGTGGCCGAGTGCCCCGATGCCGGCGGCTGGCGGCTGTTCGTGCCGGTCAATGCCGCTGCTTCCGCTCCATCCGGCCCGCCCGCAGTCAGCCGCGGCGACGCTGTGACGATTTCCGTCAGCGGTGATGGTTTCGCCGTCAATCAGCCCGGCGAGGCGCTCGAATCCGGGTCCGTGGGGGCGTGGGTCCGAGTGCGTCCGGCGGCTGGCGGCAAGTCGGGCGGCGAGCCGATCCGCGCGCGGGTGATCCGCGCCGGACTGGTTGGCGTGCCGTTGCCGTAAGACTCCCCTCCCGCTTGCGGGAGGGGAGAAGCTTAGGGCAGCGCCACGCC
>JANLQW010000194.1:0-5694 GCA_031368085.1 Novosphingobium sp.
CTCGGCAAGCGCGCCTAGAACTGCTCGGCGATATCGAGCAGCCGGGTCAGACGCTTGGGGGCGACTGCGCGCCAGCTGCGTTGCAGCCACGCGCCGATGTGGTCCCAGTCCAGGCCCGGACGGCCGAGCACCACGCCGATCCAGCCTGACGCGCCGTAATAGGCGGGGCGGTAATAGGCATCGGGGTCCTGTTCGATCAGCGCCGCCATCTCGTCCTGGCCGCTGGTCTTGACCAGCAGCGCAAGGGCCGCTTCGCCGTGGTGGTGGCGGGTGAAATAGGCAAAATATTTACCGCCTTCAATGCGCCAGCCCGGCGTGCCATGGGTCGGCCGTTCTTCCGCCTCGGGCAGCGCCATGGCCAGTTCGCGCACGCGGGCGAGCAGCCAGTCGGGCGACGTTTCCCGCGTCACCACCTGCGCCAGCACCCGCGCGGCGAGCGATTCGGGCGTGTCGCCGGGCAGAATGGTGACGGCGGTCTGCCCCAGCACCGGCCCGCCATCGAGGTCGACGGTGACGAGATGGACGGTGCAGCCGCCTTGCACATCGCCGGCCGCCAGCGCCCGCTCATGCGTGTGCAGCCCGGGGTACTTCGGCAGCAGCGAGGGGTGGATGTTGAGCATCCGGCCTTCCCAGCGGGCGACCAAGCCGGGGGTGAGGATGCGCATATAGCCCGCCAGCGCGACATAGTCCGCGCCGCTCTCGCGGATTGCGGCCTCCATGGCCATGTCGTGAGCGGCGCGGTCCATGCCTTTGTGGGGCAGGGTGAAGGTGGGCACGCCTTCCGCTTCCGCCAGCAGCAACCCGACAGCCTCGGAATTGTTGCTGGCGACGAGGGTGATCTCATAGGGGCAGTCAGCGGCGCGGCTGGCGTAGAGCAGCGCGGCCATGTTGGTGCCGCCGCCCGAAATCAGGACGGCAACTTTGGCGCGGATTGATTCTGGTAAAGCCACTTACCCCCCTCTCGCTTGCGGGAGGGGCTGGGGGTGGGGCGCGGCCCTAATGGTCACGCTGCTACGGTGCCGCGACAGACCCACCCCCAACCCCTCCCGCAAGCGGGAGGGGAGAAGGGCAGCGTCACCCCACATGGGTCGCGCTCCAGGCTTCCTTCGCGCTCCAGGCCTCTGCGCTGCCCGAAACCGTGCAGCCGCGTGTCCCCGCCTCGATCCGGCCGATGCGGAACACCGTCTCGCCAGCCGCCTCAAGCTCCTGCGACACCGCGTCCGCTTCATCGCCTGCCACTGCCAGCACCATACCGATCCCGCAATTGAAGGTGCGCGCCATTTCGCCGGGTTCGATATGCCCCTGCGCCTGGAGGAAGGCCATCAGTCGCGGCTGCTGCCAAGCGTCGGCGTCGATATGGGCGTGCAGGCCGGCCGGCAGCACGCGGGGGACGTTCTCGAGCAGTCCGCCGCCAGTGATATGCGCGAGCGCATGGATCGGTGCCGGAATGCCATCCTTTGGGCGGACCAGTGGCAGCAGGCTCCCCACATAAATCCGCGTCGGCTCGATCAGATGATCGATCAGTAGCCGGTCAGGATCGAACAAAGCCGGGCGATTCAGCTTCCACCCCTTGTCCGCCGCCAGCCGCCGCACCAGCGAAAAGCCGTTCGAATGCACGCCCGAGGAAGCCAGCCCGAGCAGCACGTCGCCCGCCGCCACCCGCTCGCCGGTAAGCTGCTCGCCGCGCTCCACCGCGCCGACGCAGAAGCCGGCGAGGTCGTAATCGCCGGGCGCATACATCCCCGGCATCTCCGCCGTCTCCCCGCCGATCAGCGCGCAGCCGGCAATCCGGCAACCCTCGGCAATGCTGGCGACAACCCGCGTCGCAATCGCGTTGTCGAGTTTGCCGGTGGCGAAATAGTCAAGGAAGAACAGAGGCTCGGCACCCTGAACGATCAGATCGTTGACGCACATGGCGACCAGATCGATGCCGATCGCATCGTGCCGGTCGTGATCGATGGCGAGCTTGACCTTGGTGCCGACCCCGTCATTGGCGGCGACCAGCAGCGGATCGATATATCCGGCGGCACGCGGATCGAAGAAGCCTCCGAAGCCGCCCAGCTCCGCGTCCGCTCCGGGCCGCGCGGTCGATTTCGCCAGCGGGCCGATCGCCTTGACGAGCGCATTGCCGGCGGCGATCGAGACGCCGGCAGCCTCGTAACTGTAGGCCTTGGGGGGTGGGTTTTTCGACATTACAGCCGCCTATCCTTTTCGGGCTTGGATTTCCATGCGTGTTTGGGCAAAAGGCGCGCGGTTTCCCCCGATGACAGTGTCACCCCATTTCCAGAACCTGCGGCATGCCCGCCCCGGCCCGGCCGCCCAGCTTCTGATCGGGCTGACGCTGGCTCTCGCCGCTGTGCTTGTCACCATTGGTCCTGACCGCCTTTTGGCGCAGATCGAGGGCGATCGCGGCATTCTCCCGGTCGCCAGCTCGACCGACATCCAGATCGGTGGAATTGAAGTTGAAACCACCGGCAAGGATGCGCAGGAGGCGCGCCTCAATGGTTGGAAGCTGGCCCAGCGTGAGGCGTGGAAAAAGCTGGGCGGGTCCGCTATCCCGGATGGACAGATCGAGAGCATGGTCTCGGCCGTGATCGTCGAGCGCGAGCAAATCGGGCCCAAGCGTTATATCGCCAGGCTCGGCGTGGAGTTCGACCGCGAACGGGCTGGGCAATTCCTTACGCCGGTCAACGGCGCGCCAGGCACCGCGCGCTCGGCGCCGTTGCTGGTGATCCCGGTGCTCTACTCGGGCGGTACTGCCCAGGTGTTCGAAGTGCGCGGGCCGTGGCAGAATGCCTGGGCCAACTTCCGCACCGGCGCGAGCCCGATCGACTATGTCCGGCCGACCGGATCGGGCGGCGATTCGCTGATTATCACCGCCGGGCAGCCGAACCGGCGCAGCCGGCTGTGGTGGCGCAATCTGCTCGATCAGTTTGCCGCCTCCGACGTGATCATGCCCATGGCCCGGCTTGAACGCCAAGGGCCGGGCGGGCGGGTGCGCGGCACCTTCACCGCGCGCTACGGGCCAGACAACCTCTATCTCGACAGCTTTACCCTGATTGCCAGGGATGAACGGGCGGTGCCCATCATGCTCAATCAGGCGCTTGTCCAGCTTGATCTGATCTACCGCAATGCGCTGGCGCAGGGGCGGCTGGAGCCCGACCCGACGCTGGTTGCCGATACCAGAGCAATCGATGCGGCGATTTCCGCGCTGATCGCGTCGGCACAGAGCGAAAGTGAAACCACAGCTCCTGACGCGAGCGCAAGCGACGGGCCGTCGCCCCAGCCCAGTCCCACCGCCACTCTGGCTGCGGCGGCAAATTACACCATCCAGTTCGCCTCGCCAGACGCTCAGGCCGTCGATGCCGCACTGGGCGCGGTTCGCGGTGTGGCGGGTGTGCAGGGCGCTGCGACGAGCAGTATCGCCATCGGCGGCACCTCGGTGATGCGCGTGAGCTTTGCCGGCGAGTTGAATGCGCTCGCTGCGGCGCTCCGCGCGCGGGGATGGCAGGTGACTGTGGGCAGCAATGCGTTGAGCATAAGGCGCTAGGCGAAGGTGCACCGATGTCCCAGATCGCCCTGCCGCTGAGTAACCCACAAGCTGCCGGATCGCCGCGCATTGTTGTCGGCAATGCCAACCGGGCGGTGGTCGAAGCGTTTTCGAATGGTGCCGCCTGGCCGTTCCGCACGGCAGTGCTGGCGGGCCCGCCGCGTTCGGGCAAGTCGCTGCTGGCACGGTGGTTCGGGGAAACCACGGGCGGCGATGTGATCGATGATGCCGGGATGGTCGATGAGACCGAGCTGTTTCACCGCTGGAACCGCGCGCAAGAAAATGGCACGGCCCTGCTGCTGGTCAGCAGCGCCGCGCCCGGCGCCTGGCGCATCGCGCTGCCCGATCTCGCCTCGCGGCTGGGGGCGGCGCTGCATCTCGAGATTGGCGCACCCGACGATGCGATGCTGGCCGAACTGATCGCCGTCCATGCCGAGATGCGCGGGCTGGCGCTCGACGAGGCAGCCGCCGCCTATCTTGTTCCGCGCTGCGAGCGTAGCCATCTGGGCGTGGAGCGGCTGGTCGGGGCGATCGACCGTCTCAGTCTGGAACGGAAATCGCCGCCGGGCATGGCGATCTGGCGCGATGCGCTGGAGGAGATTACCGGGGCACTACAGCCACGCTTGCTTTAAGCCACGTTTGGTGGGAAAAATCGGATTGATGATGAAAACACTTGTCGCCTATCTGGACTCCATCGTGGCGCGCGACCCCGCACCGCGCTCGCGCTGGGAAGTGCTGCTCTATCCCGGCCTGTGGGCCGTCGCCTGGCACCGGGTGGCGCATTGGCTGTTCGGAGCACGGCTGTATTTCCTCGCCCGGCTGATCAATCATTTCGCGCGGTTCATCACCGCGATCGACATTCATCCCGGGGCGAATATCGGCCGGCACCTGTTCATCGACCATGGCTTTACCGTGATCGGTGAGACGGCCGTGATCGGCAATAATGTCACCATATATCAATGCGTGACGCTGGGCGGAACCAATCCGACCAATGGCGTTGGCGGCAAGCGGCATCCGACCTTGTGCGACAATGTCATCGTCGGCTCGGGCGCGCAGATACTCGGGCCGATCACGGTGGGTGAGCGGGCCCGGGTTGGTGCCAATGCCGTGGTCACCGAAGATGTCCCCGACGGGGCGACCATGGTCGGGATCAAGGCGCGTTCCACGCTGGTGGCGGCGGAAGCGTGGCAGCAGGATTTCCTGCCCTACGGCACGCCGTGTTCGGACCGGTTCGATCCGGCGACACAGAAGCTCGAACTGCTGCAATGCGAGCTGGAAACGCTGCAAAAGCGGCTGGCGCAATTGCTGGTGGAGCGGGATGAGCAAGCCGCCCGGGATCGGGGCGCGAAGCCGTCGGCGCCGCGCAAGGGCAGAGGAATCAAGTCGGCTTGAGCGCGGTCATCACGCCTTTCCCGACCCTCGCCTCGCGCTACGCGCAGATCGGTTTTGACCGGCTGGAACTCCAGCGCATCTTAGATATCTACGGCCGGATGGTCGCGGCGGGCGAGTGGCGCGACTACGCGATGGATTTCACCCGCGACGCCGCCAGCTTCTGCGCCTTCCGCCGCGCCGCCGAGCGTCCGCAGGCGCGCATCGAGAAGCGCCCGGCGCTGCGCGGCAAGCAGGGCATGTGGACCCTGTTCGGCGAGGGCGGCCAGGTGCTCAAGCGCGGGCACGAGCTGGCGGGGGTGCTGTGGCCGGTGGAGCGGCGGTTGCTGAAGCTGGTGGAGGGGTAGGGGGTGTTTAGTACCAGTTCGCGCCTTCATACCCAACACCGTTTTCCGCGCGTTGCTCAAAAGCTTAAAATCTGACAGATTGACGCCGCCCACATTCAGCCTGAGTTTCGACAGATAGCGGAATGCATACGTCCTGAGGACGTATGCATTCCGCTATCGCATGGAGTCAAGCGAAAATGATCGCTCGCTCTTTTGCATTGACGTCATGTGTCACTCTCCTAATGTCCTGAGGACATAAGGAGAGTGACACTGCATGAACCTGAATGACGCTCTGTCGGAGGCGCTCCTCGAAGCTGATATTCCAGCCATCACAGACTACGAATTTTATCGCCTCGGCGCACGGTTGTATGCCGAAGGTGAATGGAAAAATACAGCGCTTACGCGGCTTCCTTCGGACTGGGATCATGT
>JANLQW010000218.1:0-7130 GCA_031368085.1 Novosphingobium sp.
CGGATCGCCTTGAATTCGGAGCCGGCTTTCCACTGCGGCCACCGGCTCGAATGCGCCAGTTCGTCGGCGATTGTGCCGATCAGGTCGATGTCCTGTCGTGCACCAGTCAGGTTCCAGTCGGCGCCGATCGTGTCGCACGTCTGGTGGTAGCAATGCCCGGTATAGGCGTCGATCCACGCCTGCCCGGCCGCGACCCCGCCCGCCTTCAGGTTCGACGCGCCGGCGATGCCCATCAGCAGCAGCACCGGCACGCCCCGTTTGGCCAGCGAGAAGTGATCGGCGCGGTAGAACAGCCCGCGCTCGGGCAATCCCTCGGACGTGACGGTGCGGCCCTGCGTGGCGGCGACCCGCGCCATGTCGTCCTCCAGCGTGTATAAACAGCGGTAATAAAAGGGGCCACTTGGTTCATGGACCGTTCTCGTAGGGGAGCGGATTAAAAACGGGCCAGTCCTGATAGACTCCTGCGATTTTGCGGGGGCGGAGGATGAAGAGAGTGGAGCTTTATCAGAACGTCCGCCGCGCCGTGCTGGTGGACAAGATGAGCCGCCGTGGTGCCGCGCGTTATTTCGGGATTGACCGCAAGACGGTCGACAAGATGCTGGTGTTGTCGGCTCCGCCGCCACACGGGCGCAAAGGGCGAACGTTCAGCCGCAAGCTTGAGGGCCTGACGGATTTCATCGAACAGATCCTGATCGATGATCGCACCGTTCACGCCAAGCAGCGCCACACCGTGGTGCGGATTTTTGAACGGCTGCGCGATGAACGCGGGTTTACCGGTGGCGAGACCATCGTTCGTGAGTATGTGGCGGTGCAAAAGCGGCGCACACGCGAGGTATTCGTGCCGCTGAGCCATCGCCCTGGCCATGCGCAGGTGGATTTTGGCGAGGCGGATGCGATCATCGACGGCCAGCAGGTGCGGCATCACTATTTCTGCATGGATCTGCCGCACAGCGATGCGCCATTCTTCAAGACCTATCCGGGCGAGGTTGCGGAGGCGTTTTGCGACGGCCATGTCGAGGCCTTTGCATTTTTCGGCGGCGTGCCGCAGTCGATCTTGTACGATAACACCAAGCTGGCGGTGGCAAAGATACTGGGCGATGGGACGCGGTCACGCAGCCAGATGTTTTCCGCGCTGCAGAGCCACTATCTGTTCGAGGACAAGTTCGGCCGGCCCGGCAAGGGGAACGACAAGGGCAAGGTCGAGGGGCTGGTCGGCTACGTGCGCAGGCACTTCATGGTGCCTCTGCCGGTGGCGCCGGATTTCGACCCGCTGAACGTCGGCTTCCGCGAGAGTTGCGTTGCCCGCCAGGCGGCAGTGCTGCGCGGTCAGACGCTCAGCATTGGCGAGCGGCTGAAGGCTGATGTGGCAGCGTTCATGCCCCTGCCAGCGGTGCCCTTCGATCCGTGCCACATCGTGACCGGTCGCGCGTCGTCGATGTCGCTGGTTCGCTATCGGACCAACGATTACTCGGTGCCCACGGCCTATGCGCATCAGGACGTAGTGATCAAAGGGTATGTCGAGAGGGTCGATATCATCTGCCGCGGCGAACGCGTTGCCAGCCACAGACGCAGCTATGGTCGCGAGGACTTCATCGCCGACCCGCTGCACTATCTGGCGCTGATCGAGCGCAAGCCGCGTTCGCTGGACCAGGCGGCGCCCCTTGATGGCTGGGTGTGGAGCAAGGACATGTTGCGCTTGCGGCGGCTGATGGAAGCGCGCGGGGGCAAAGAGGGCAAGCGCGAGTTCATTGGGGTGCTGCGCCTGTGCGAAGCCCACCGCCAAGCCGATGTCGAATGGGCGGTCACCCGGGCGTTGGACATGGGCGCAATCAGCTTTGACGCGGTGAAGATGATCGTGCTGGCCAAGCTCGAGCGCCGACCGGTGCGGCTGGACATGAGCCTCTATCCCTATTTGCCGCGCGCCACAGTCGCTGCCACCGATCCCGCCAGCTACATGCAGCTGCTGAGCGCGCCTACTGACGTGGAGGTTGCGGCATGAGCGCGATAACCCCTTATGAGGCCACCAGCGTGACGCCCGCCGTGCTGTTGGCCGATCACTTGAAGGCGCTCAAGCTGCCGACCTTTGCGCGTGAGTATGACAAGGTTGCTGGCCACGCGGCACAGGATCGCGCCGACTACCCGCGCTATCTGCTGCGCCTGTGTGAGCTGGAACGCATCGATCGCGAGCGGCGCATGGTCGAGCGACGCATCCGGCAGGCGAAGTTCCCGCAGGTCAAAAGCCTCGATACGTTGGATTTTGCGGCCCAGCCCTCGCTGAACAAGGCTATGGTGCTTGAACTGGCACGCTGCGAATGGTTGGGGCGGCGCAGCAATGTCGTGGCGCTTGGGCCCTCGGGCACGGGTAAGACGCACCTCGCCTTAGCACTGGGGCTGGCCGCCTGCCAAAAAGGCCACAGCGTGGCGTTCGTGACGGCGGCGGCACTGGTGCATGAACTGATGGAGGCCCGCGACGAGCGGCGCCTACGCAAGCTCCAGACCCATCTCGCCTCGGTCAAGCTGCTCATCATCGACGAGCTTGGCTATGTGCCGTTCACCGCCGTCGGCGCCGAGCTGCTCTTCGAGATCCTCAGCCAGCGTTACGAACGCGCCAGCACGCTGATCACCAGCAATTTGCCCTTCGACGAATGGACTTCGGTGTTTGGCTCCGAGCGCCTCACCGGCGCGCTGCTCGACAGGTTTACCCACCACGTCAACATCCTGGAGATGAATGGCGAAAGCTACCGCCTGACATCAAGCCGCAAACGCCAGAAAAAGGGAAAGGGCGATGGCGACGAGGAGGCAGCCATGACCTGATTAGAGACGGCCATCGGCTGCGGGAAATCGGCTTCCGCTACGCTACAGCCGCTTCCCCGCAGCCGATCACAACCCTGCCTCGCATGAGGCTTTTTGTTTGCAACGACTGGCCCCTTTTTAAACCGGGGAATGGCCCGTTTTTATCCCGCGCTTTACAGGACCTTCGTCGCAGTCAACCTGGACCTGAATCCACGGCGCACCGTCAGGCGCAGTGGCACCGAACATGCGAAGATAGTCAGGCCGGGTATATTCCGGCGCAGGCGGCGGGACGACAGTCGGCGGCGGCACTGCCTCGCTAAGCGCATTCTGCGGACTTTCCGGGGCTTCCGAGGTGGGCGGCTCGATAGGCGAAATTTCGCTTGAACGACGGCGCTTCGCTGTTCGGGTCCGTGCCGGTTTCTTGCTCGCGACGATGTAGATGAACTCTTTGATCTTACGCATGAGATGCTCCATGAAAATACCGTTTATACCGTTTATACCGATTACACCGGCAGATTTGCCGACACGGTGAATTGACTTATGGTTTATTGGATGTGTGGCGCAGTGTTGCTAGATATTCATAAGCATTCTCCGTCATTGACAGGGTGTTTCGGCCGACTCCGTAACTATTTACGGACCTAAGTCCTCGCGGATGATGATCATTCGTATACGGATTTGACTATCAGCCCCTCGACACCAGCGCGGACTTTCATCATCACGATTATGTCCTTCAGGCTTTGACGATGGAGCCAAAGCAGGACGTCGGTGTGGAAGGGTTCCTTGATGCGAACGGGTTTGCGGCGTCGCCGCGGATTCTTCTGGCCAGAGACCTTCCCGCGCCACGTTCCAGACCAGTATATCTTCAGCAGGTAGGTCATGGCGTAGGCGAGGTTGTGCAGCTTTTTGGTCTGCCGGATGGGCAGGTTGACCCGCGTCGTCGGGTCGTAGGCCTTCATTTCCTTCAGGCGCTTGACCACCGCTACCCAATCGCCGGTTGCAACAAGGTGCCAGTGCGGCTGGAATAGCTTGCTTCGGATTTCATGTTCCCCGTGGATGAAGGCGATAAGGAACCCGTCGCACTTGGCGGCACCGCCCGGCTTCACCTTCAAGGCCGCACGGTTCAGGTCGGCGCGAAACTCACGGCACAGCTGTTTGGACCTCGTCTTGCGGAGTCCCCTGCGATCGACCGCCCACGCGGGCTTGATCACATCGAACCTCGCAACCTCGCCGGTCGGGTCTTCGGCTACAGCCTTCCAGACCCAGCTGATGATGCGGATGCGCTGGTGGCGAATGTATCGTGCAGACGCCGGTGTATTCGGTATTTCCGGAGTAACCTTGGGGTCCAACAGGTCGGCCAACGCCAGTGTCCGCGCACGACGCTTCCCGGTGAGTTTCGTCGCGCGCTTGCGGAGCATACCGGACCGGTCGGCATCTTCGCGCGCCGCCTTCTCGGGGGACTCGAATCCCGCAGAATGCTGGTCCACTCGCCATTGGTCCGGGGGAAAGGGCAGGTCGAGGATGCTGAGGCCAGCCATTAGTGGCCAGCCGATCCGTCGTCAGACGTGCTAATCCTTAGGCTCGTGCGTTCGAAAGCCTCAATGTCAGACAACGAATAACGGACGGCCGTCCCGAACTTAGCATAGCGCAAACCACAGCCGCCATTGAGACGCCCCTTCTGGAGCCACTTTTGGCTCATGCCGAGCCTCGACGCTGTTTGCTCTTCCGTCAGCCAATGCGGGGAAGACACACTTGACGATTGGACCGACGGGGCTGGCCCTGACTGAAGCGGACGTTTCATGGAACAGATTATGGCGGCAGGTCATGGGCCGATTCTGATGTATCTCTAGGGAGTGACACAGACCGCTCGGTTGGTGTGCGCGGCACAGTTCCGGTTGCCCACCACAGCATCAACGAATACATGATGTCACTAATCTAGGTGACATCATGAGGGGATAGATGGCTTCGACTCGCAGGCCGGTTGCAGATTCGGCGAATCACAGGGCACCCGCAAACAGGAAGGGTCCGTCCTTGAGCGCGACCCCTGGAAGCAGCCAATCTAGGCTCTCCCAGCCCGCTAGAATGAAAATGAGGACCGAGTCTTGGCTGCAAATTGTAAGGGAGGAGTGGGACACCCTAGTTCAGCAGATCAAAAACCAACGTCTACCGCGAAGAAACCAACCAGATCTCCCACCGTATGAACAAGAAGTCAATTACTGGAAACGCGAAATCTACCAGTTTGTTTGCCAGCACCTAGATAATGAAACAGGAAAATACCTCGATCTCATACTTCAAGAGGGTGTGGTTCCGTCTAAGAGTCCTCGATTCAAAGATAATCCATTCCATTTGGCGCTCTATGCAACGAAGGACCAATTGGCGGAAAAAGATCAAAGGTGGAAGGTGTCACGCTATGGGAAGCAACTAGTCTACGCGCGAAGGCACCGAGTGCCAGCTGAACTTCTAATCGGATTCCTTCATCAAACCGGCACCCCTGATCAGGTATGCAGCAAAGCCAACCACCCAGAGACGTTTGAACCGTGGCGCGCAGAATTTCTCGCACGTCTAAAGAATCCGGGCGGGACGCCGGGATGACTCTCGCTTTCGACATCGGTTGGATGCGCTGATGGCAACCACGCCCCAACAGCCCGTCTGTGGTTGCTAGGTGGTTGTCGCAATCGGCGCGGGCTGAAGTGACGTGCGCGACTTGCTATGTATTTTCCTTACATAACAATGCATTATGGTGGTGAGCCCTGCTGGGTTCGAACCAGCGACCTACTGATTAAAAGTCAGTTGCTCTACCGACTGAGCTAAGGGCCCCCGTGCGGGACGAGGGGCCGCCCTATGCGCGCGCGCGGTGGTGGTCAACCGGTGGCAGCTTGCGGCAAGCGCGGCAGGGACGGGGGCGGCGCAGGCGGGCGGCGAGGTGGGCGATGGTCAGCCCGGTCAGCGGATCGCGCCAGGTGCGGGCGATGGCCAGTGCGGGGGCAAGGACGAACCCGCGCTCGCGGAACGCGCGGTGGGGGACGATCAGGCCGGGCGAGGACCACGGCCCACCGCTCCACAGCACAATGTCGAGATCGAGCGTGCGTGCGCCCCACCGGCCCCCGCGGCGGCGGCGGGCAAACGCGGCTTCGATGGTGTGCAGGCGGTCGAGCAATTCGGGCGGATCGAGCTTGCACCGCGCCACCGCGACCGCGTTGGCATAACGGCGGCGCGCCATCGCATCGGGGGGCCCGAGCGGGGCGCTGGCAACAATTCGCGAGGCGGCTTTGAGGTGAATGCCCTTCTCGGCCGCAAGCGCCTGCAATGCCGCGCGCAGCACTTGCGGCGGCGAGCCGTGACGCGGGTGGCGGACATTGCCGCCCAGCGCGATCAGATAGCGCGCGCTCAAGTATCTTCGGCAAGGCGACGGTAGAGATCGGGGCGGCGATCGCGGAAGAAGCCCATTCCGGCGCGGTGGCGGCGCGCGGCGTCGAGATCGAGCGTGGCGACCAGCGCGCCGCTCTCGTCGCGCCCGAACTCGGCGGCGAAATCGCCCCACTGATCGGCGATGAAGCTGTGGCCATAGAACGCCTGGCCCGAAACGCCCTTGGGTTCAGTCCCTATCCGGTTCGCGGCGATCACCGGCATACAGTTGGACGCGGCATGGCCCAGCATCGCGCGGCGCCAGATGCGGCTGGTGTCGAAATCCGCGTCGTAAGGCTCGCTGCCGATCGCGGTGGGGTAAAACAGCAGTTCCGCGCCCATCAGCGCCATGATCCGCGCGCATTCGGGAAACCACTGGTCCCAGCAGATGCCGACGCCGATCCGGGTGCCGCACACGTCCCACACCTTGAAACCGGTGTTGCCGGGGCGAAAATAGTACTTTTCCTCATAGCCCGGGCCATCGGGGATATGGCTCTTGCGATAGGTCCCGAGAATTTCGCCGCCCGCGTCGATCATCGCCAGGGTGTTGTAGTAATGCTGCCCGTCGCGCTCGAACAAGCTGGTGGGGATGGCGACGTTGAGTGCCTTCGCCAGCCGCTGCATCTCGCGGACCGAGGGCGACTGCGCCAACGGTCGCGCCAGCGCGAACCGCGCCTCGTCCTCGACCGCGCAGAAATAGGGGCCGGCAAACAGTTCGGGCGGCAGCACGATCCGCGCGCCCTGCGCCGCCGCCTGCTCGACCAGCGCAGCGACCGCGGCAATGTTGTCTGCCTCGTCCAGGGCGTTGAGCGCGAGCTGGAGTGCGGCGACGGCGAGCGTGGTCATCGCGGGGGCCGCTACGCGCGTTTGCGGAACAGCAAGGTCATGCGGTCGGATTCGCCCACGGCTTTCAGCTCCTCGCGCTTGGTGCCGAG
>JANLQW010000219.1:0-9179 GCA_031368085.1 Novosphingobium sp.
CGCGACAGCTACCTTGCCGTTATGCTGACGCGTCGTGGTTGGCCTTTAGCGGTGAAGGGGTGCGAAATGCTGAACAGCAAGGGGTCGTTCGAAGCCAGATACCGAGCGCCCGCGCATCACGCCAGTTCGGCAAAGCCGCCATAGAGTCCGCGGTGGAACAGCATCGGGTCACCGTCGCGCACCACGTCGAGGCTGAGCACCTTTCCGAGCACGAACCAGTGGTCGCCGGCATCGATCACCGCATGAATGTCGCAGTCGATCTGGGCGATGGAGTTGGTAATCACCGGGTGTCCATGCTCAGACGTGTTAACATCAAGGCCGGCGAACTTGTCGGGGCCTTTGGCCGCAAGCTGGCGGCAGACATTCTGCTGGTCGCTGCTGAGGACATTGACGCAGAAGTGCCCGGCCTGCTCGATGAGCGGCCAGCTTGAACTGCCCTTGTCGGGCAGGAAGCCGACCAGCGGCGGATCTAGCGAGACCGAAGTAAAGCTGCCGACCACCATGGCCGCGCGCTCGCCATCCGGGGTGGTGGCGGTGATCGCGCAGACCCCGGTAGGATAGCTGCCGAGAACCTGGCGGAATTTTACCTGGTCGATGCCGGTTATGCTCACACCCTCTCCCCAGTTTCGATGGAACGTTCGCAATCTCTCATGGACAAGTGCTGCGGCCAGGGCAACAGCATTGTTGGCTGAAAGCTGCGGCTTGGGGCGAATCATCTTGCCTGCAAACGGGCAAGAGTGCAGGACTAATCGTTCGATTAACCGTTCCGGCCACCCCGCCAGCAGAGGGGGGATTGCCGCCTGGACAAAACTTCGAGGAACACCATGGCCGCCGCTCAATCTATTGCCGACACGCCCGAAGCCCGCGAGATCGCCCAGCTCATCGCCCGCAGCCGCGCGGCGCAGGCGCAGATCGAAAATTACACGCAGGAGCAGGTCGACCGCCTGATCCGCGGCATGGTCTATGCTGTGGCGCGCCAGGACGTCGCTGAAATGATTGCCCAGCACACTGTCGAGGAAACCCAGCTCGGCAATTACGATGGCAAGTATCTGAAGATATTCCGCAAGACCCGCGCCACGCTGATGGACATCATCGACGACAAGTCGGTTGGGGTGATCGAGGAAGACCTTGAGCGCAACCTCGTCAAGATCGCCAAGCCGATCGGCGTGATCGGCGCGCTGTCGCCCTCGACCAACCCCGAGGCGACGCCGGTGATCAAGGCGATCTCGGCGGTCAAGGGCCGCAACTCGATCATCATCGCTCCGCATCCGCGCTCCAAGCTGACCAACAAGCTGATCTGCGACCTGATGCGCGATGCCCTGGTCAAGCTCGGCGCGCCCGCCGATCTGGTTATCGCCATCGAGACGCCGTCGGTCGAAAAGACCAATGAGCTGATGAAGCAGTGCGATCGGATTTTGGCCACCGGCGGTGCGCCAATGGTGATTGCAGCTTACAGCTCGGGCACACCGGCGCTCGGCGTCGGCGCGGGCAATGCAGTGATTACCGTGGACGACACCGCCGATCTTGATGACGCCGCCGAGAAGATCCGCATGTCGAAGACACTCGACCTTGCGGCGTCGTGCTCGGCTGACAACAGCGTGATCCTGCTCGATGCGATCTACGACACGATGCTCGCCAAATTGAAGGACAAGGGCGGACTGGTGCTGAACAACGAACAGAAGGCCAAGTTGCAGGCCTCGCTGTGGATCGATGGGGTGATCAACGCCAAGATCGTCGCGCAGACGCCGCAGTTCATCGGCAAGTTCGCCGGCTTCGACGTGCCGGAGGACACGAAGTTCTTCATCGTTCCGGAAACCGGTTACGGCCCCGACTATCCCTTCTCCGGCGAGAAGATGACCGTGACGATGGCGCTTTACCGCGCCAAAGACATCGACGAGGCGATCGCGCTGACCAACGGCATCCAGGGCTACCAGGGCCGGGGCCACAGCTGCGGCATCTATTCGACCAGCGATGCGAACATCATGAAACTGGCGAACCAGACCTATACCAGCCGGGTGATGGTCAACCAGCCGCAGGCCGCGTCGAATTCGGGCAATCTGTGGAACGGCATGCGCCAGACCTTTTCGCTTGGCTGTGGCAGCTGGGGCGGCAATGCCACCAACAACAACATCACCTGGCGCGACCTGATCAACGAGACCTGGGTGTCGAAGCCACTCGCGCAGACCAAGGTTATCCCTAGCGACGAGGCGCTCTTCGGCAAGGAAATCATGGCGGCGCTGGGGTGAGAGCAGGGAAGCTGCCGGCGTAGTTAAATCCGATGGAGAAGGAAGCATGATGATGCGCTGCGCACGCTTTGGCGGTCTGCTGGGCATTTTCGTTTCGCTGGCAGGATGCGTGACGGCGCCCGGCGATGGCATGGCCGCGCCCTCTCGCTCGGCCGGCGATACCTGCCGAGCGGAGCCGGGGCAGGCCTTCATCGGGCGCCAAGCCGATGCCGCTACAGGGGCGGAATTGCTGCGCATAACCAATTCGCGGGAAATTCGCTGGGTGGCGCCGGGGATGGCGGTTACGGCCGATTACAAATACGGGCGTCTGACAGTGGGCTATGACGAGGCGATGATCATCCGCAGTGTGGCTTGCACATAAAGCGAAATCGCGGCTTCGCGGGAATGATTCCATGACCGACCAATTCCAGCTCACCGAAGTCCAGCTCGCCATCCAGGATATGGCTCACTCGAAAGGTAATTGCGTTCACTTCAAAGATTGGATATCCTGCCGGATATACGGAGACTTGCCATGAAGATGCAGATCGGCAAATGGGGCAACAGTCTGGCGGTGCGTTTGCCTCGGGACATTGTTGCCAAACACAAGCTCAAGGAAGGCGATGCGATAGACTCGCGCGCGTTGGACCGGGCTTTGCGCGACGTGGAATTGACGCGCGAGCAGGCATTGGAGCGCATCCCCGCGCTGCGGCGGCCCTTGCCTGCTGACTGGAAATTTGACCGTGAAGAGGCTAATGCTCGGTGATCGCCGACTTTGCGATCGACACCAACATCGCCGTCTATGCCCTCTCCGAGGGGCCAAAGTGCGACACTGCATTGCTATTGCTTGAAGCCGGTCCGAGTGTGAGTGTGCAATTGCTCAATGAGTTTATGAACGTCAGCCTCAGGAAGCGAGGAATGCCTTGGCGGGAAATCGAAGAATCGCTTTCAGTGATCAACAGTCTCGCTTCCAGCGTCAGGTCGATCGATGTCGAGCTACATCGAAGGGGCCGTGATGTCGCGAAGCGCTACAGGCTCGGCATCTACGACTCTTTGATCATCGCTGCGGCGCTTCTCGATGAATGTGAAACACTTTTCAGCGAGGACATGCAGCACGGCATGGTCATCGATGGAGCCTTGACCATAACCAACCCCTTCCTTTTTACGGACCCAGCATGACCGACCAGTTCGCACTTACCGAAGACCAACTCGCCATCCAGGACATGGCGCGGCGGTTCACCGCCGAACAGATCACGCCCAATGCCGCGCAGTGGGACGAGGAAAAGCACTTCCCCCGCGATGTCGTGCGGCAGGCAGGCGAGCTTGGCTTCGGAGGTATCTATATTTCCGAAGAGATGGGCGGGATCGCACTGGGCCGGCTGGAATCGGCGCTGATCTTCGAGGCGCTGTCCTACGGCTGCCCGTCGACCGCCGCTTTCATCTCGGTCCACAACATGGCCAGCTGGATGATCGACAAGTTCGGCGGCGATGACGTCAAGCAGCGCTATCTGCCCGGGTTGGTGAGCATGGAGAAGCTTGGCAGCTATTGCCTGACCGAACCCGGTTCCGGCTCCGACGCCGCCGCGCTGAAGACCACGGCGCGGCTCGAAGGCGACCACTACATCGTCAACGGCACCAAGCAATTCACCACCGGCGGCGGGGTGAACGATATCTACGTCACCATGGTCCGCACCGCCGACAACGGGGCCAAGGGCATTTCCTGCTTGGTGATCGAGAAAGACCAGGACGGCGTCAGCTTTGGTGCGAACGAGCGGAAGCTCGGCTGGAATTCCTCGCCCACCGCGCAGGTGAATTTCGATAACGTGCAAGTGCCAGTGGCCAGCCGCGTCGGCGCGGAGGGCGACGGCTTCAAATTCGCCATGGCCGGGCTGGATGGCGGCAGGCTCAACATCGGCGCGTGTTCGATTGGCGGGGCGCAGCGCTGTCTGGATGAGGCAATTGCCTATGTGAAGGACCGCAACCAGTTTGGCAGGCCGATCGCCGATTTCCAGAACACCCAGTTCACCCTGGCCGACATGGCCACCGATCTCGAGGCGGCCCGCGCGCTGCTTTATCTCGCTGCCGCCAAGGTGACGGCCGGCGCGCCGGACAAGACGCGCTTCGCCGCGATGGCGAAGAGGCTCGCCAGTGACAACGGCTCGCAGATCGTCGATCAGGCGCTGCAATTGTTCGGCGGTTACGGCTATCTCAAGGACTACCCGATCGAGCGCTTCTGGCGGGATTTGCGGGTGCACCGGATATTGGAAGGGACCAGCGAAATCATGCGCATGATCGTGGGGCGGGATTTGCTGAAGTGACACCGGACAGCTTTGGCGACGAACTGATAACCCGCTGCGACGGCGCCGCCGGCTACCTCACGCTCAACCGCCCCAAGGCGCTTCATGCGCTGACCGCAGGAATGGCTCACGCGATGACCGCGGCGCTGCTTGCCTGGCGCGATGACGATGCCGTCAAGGTCATCATCGTCGATCACACCGAGGGCCGCGGGTTTTGCGCGGGCGGCGACATCGCCGTTCTGCGCAACTCCGCGCTCAACGATGAGGGCGTCTCGGGGCGCAAGTTTTTCTACGACGAATATCAGCTCAACCACCTGCTGTTCACCTATCCAAAGCCGGTCGCCGCGTTCATGGACGGCATCACCATGGGCGGCGGCGTCGGCATTGCTCAGCCGGCGACATTCCGGGTGGCAACCGAGAACACCCGTTTCGCTATGCCCGAGACCGGCATCGGCCTGTTCCCCGATGTCGGCGGCGGCTGGTATCTGGCGCGGCTGTCTGGACGCATGGGCCAGTTCCTCGCGCTGACCGGCGCGCGGCTCGACGGGGCGGAATGCCTGTGGACGGGCCTCGCGACGCATTATCTGGCTGCGGAGAACCTGCCGGAGGCCAAGCAGCGGATTGCGAAAGACCATGACATTGCCGGAGTCCTCGCCGCGCTGGCTGTCAAGCCGCCCGAAGCGCGGATCGAGGGCAACGCGGCGCTGATCGCCCGGCACTTCGCCTCCGACCGGCTAGAGGACATCATCGCATCGCTCGAAGCCGAAGACAGCGACTGGGCGGCCAAGGAGCTGGCGACGATCCGCACCCGCAGCCCGCAATCCTGCAAGGTCGCACTGCGTCAGCTGGCAGAAAGTGCGAAGCTCACCGATTTCGCCGACAACATGGCAATGGAATACCGCATAGCCGCCCGCGTCCTTACTCGCCCCGATTTTGCCGAGGGCGTGCGCGCGGTGATCGTCGACAAGGACAATGCGCCCAAGTGGGATCCGGCAACGCCAGAAGGCGTCTCCGGCGAACTGATCGATTCAATCTTCGCGCCGCTGCCGGCCGACCAGGAGTGGAAACCATTATGAGTTATGAATGCATTCTCGCCGAACAGCGCGGGGCCGTCTCACTGTTCACGATCAATCGCCCGCAGGCGCTGAATGCGCTGAATTTTCAGGTTCTTGAAGAGCTGGTTGACGCCTTCGCGAAATTCGAGGCAGATCCCTCGCAGCGCTGCGCCGTGATCACGGGCTCCGGCGACAAGGCTTTTGCTGCCGGCGCGGACATCAAGGAAATGGCCGACAAGCCCGCAGCCGAATTCTACGCGGGCGATTTTTTTTCGAAATGGACCAGCCATATCGTTCGGCTGACCCGCAAGCCCTGGATCGCTGCGGTGAACGGCTTTGCGCTGGGTGGCGGCTGTGAACTGGCGATGATGGCCGACTTCATCATCGCCGCCGATACCGCAAAATTCGGCCAACCCGAGATCAATTTGGGTGTCGCCCCGGGCATGGGCGGATCGCAGCGGCTGACGCGGGCGGTGGGCAAGGCCAAAGCGATGGACATGTGCCTGACCGGGCGCATGATGAAGGCTGAAGAGGCCGAACGCGCCGGATTGGTCGCGCGAATTGTGCCGCTCGCCGAGCTTCTCGATGAAGCGCTCAAGGTTGCAGCCGATATCGCCTCGAAGGCGCCTCTTGCTGTGTTGATCAACAAGGAAATGGTCAATATCGCGTTTGAAACCACGCTGGATCAGGGGTTGTTGACCGAACGCCGCATGTTCCAGATACTCACTGCGACCGAAGACAAGGCCGAGGGAATGGCCGCATTTGTCGAAAAGCGCGCCGGCATATGGAAGGGGCGTTGACGCCATGAAAATCGCATTCATCGGTCTCGGCAACATGGGTGGCGGCATGGCCGCGAACCTGGTCAAGGCAGGCCACGAAGTCCGCGCCTTCGACCTTGCCGCCGGGGCGCTGGAGCGCGCGCAGAGCAATGGCTGCGCGACCTTCACCAATGTGCAGGAAGCCGTGCAAGGCGTCGATGCGGTGGTGTCGATGCTGCCCAACGGGGCGATTGTCGACAGCGTCTATAGCGCGGACGTGATCGGCCATGCGCCCACAACGGCGCTGCTGCTCGATTGCTCGACGATTGACGTTGCGACTGCCAGAAAGGTCGGCACGGCTGCGGCGCAGGCGGGCTATGCGATGGTCGATGCGCCGGTTTCGGGCGGCATTGCCGCGGCCAATGGTGGCACGTTGACCTTCATGGTCGGCGGGACGGCGGCGGCATTCAGCCGCGCCGAGCCGATCCTCTCGGCGATGGGCAAAACGGTGATTCACGCCGGGGCGAGCGGAGCGGGACAGGCGGCGAAGATCTGCAACAACATGCTGCTTGGCGCCTCGATGATCGCCACTTGCGAGACCTTCCGGCTGGCCGAGAAGCTGGGCCTCGATCAGCAGACCTTCTTCGACATCGCCTCCAAGGCTTCGGGCCAGAATTGGTCGATGACCAGCTATTGCCCGGTGCCGGGCGTCGGCCCGCAGAGCCCGGCGGATAATGATTATCAGGGCGGCTTCGCCACGGCGCTGATGCTCAAGGATCTGAATCTGGCGATGGCGGCGGCGCAAGATGCGGGCGCCGAGGTGCCGATGGGCGAACTGGCGGCGCGGCTCTACGCTGCGTTCAATGCGGACGGTAACGGCGGGCAGGATTTTTCAGCGATTATTCGGACGTTGTAGCGTATTTCTCGGTCCTGCATGCTGGAGCGGAATAGCAGATCACTCTGCCTGTCCGCGCGCGCCCAGAATGCCGGGCGCCAGGAGCAGGAGCAGTTTGGTGTCGATCGCATAGCCCGCCGCGCGCCAGCCGGCGACAGCCTCGGCGATGCCGGACAGGGCAACGCGGTGGACGGTGATGTTCTCGCCGGCGGTGCCGCCGCCCGCGCCAATCCGGGTGAGCCCGTGGGCCCGGAGCAGCGAATAGCTTTCGGTCACCATGCCGGGAGAGGACCAGAATTCACCGAGCATTTCCATCCGCTCGGCCCGGTAGCCAGTTTCCTCTTCAAGCTCGCGCGCAGCGGCAGCGGTGTCTTCCTCGGGTTCGTCGCCATCGCCGATCAGCCCGGCGGGAAGTTCGATGCAGATGCGCCCCAGCGGTACGCGGTATTGTTCGACCAGCAGCACGTGATCGGCATCGTCGATGGCCAGGATCACGGCGGCGCGAATGCCCCGGGCGCGGCTGACATATTCCCACTTGCCCTGAGTCTTGGCGGTGATGAAACGGCCTTGCCAGACAATTTTCTCTTCATCCATCCGATCATCCTGAGCTTGTCGAAGGACGGGTCATACTTCGATCAGCCGGTTGGGTAGTTCGTTCTGGTCGCCGCTATCGCGCGGGAAATGTTCGGCGAGCACCAGGCCCACCTTTTCCACCGCCGCGATCATGCCATCGGCCAGGCGGCCCTCGCGGATCGGACCGAGCATCGCCGCCATCGCCGCGCCCCAGACTTCGGGCGCGACCTTGCCGGCGATAGCCTCGTCGGCGACAATCTCGGCCCGGTGTTCAGCCATCGAGAGGTAGATCAGGATACCGGTGCGGCCGGTGGTCCGGCGCTCTGCCCCCACTTTGAAGCAGGTGATCGCCCGGGCGCGGACGCGGGCGTGGCGGAGGGATCGCGGCACCAGAAACAGCCGCAAAGGCCGCCACAGTTGCAGCAGCCACATGCCGGCGAATTTGAGGCTCGCGACCAACAGGGCGACCGCGAAAATCTCACGGGCATGCCATTGCTGAACCCAGCCGCCGATCAGCCGGTCGTACAGGCCGAGATAAAAGTCGGGCGCGAGCGACAGCGCGGTCAGCGCCAGAAACGCGACGAAGGCGGACCATAGCAGCGCGATGTCGGCGTAACTGTCGGACTGCCGGGTGACGATGGTAACGATCTCGCCGGCGCTGCTGGCTTCCGCGGCGCTCACCGCCGCCGAGACGCGCTGGTGGTCGGTTTCGCTGAGGGTTGGGCTGGTCATGTGCTCGCTCCTACCAGCTGCCCGAGCTGCCGCCGCCGCCGAAGCTGCCGCCGCCACCGGAAAAACCGCCGCCACCCCCGCCGAAACCGCCCCCGCCGAAGCCCCCGCCCCCGCGCATGTGGCTCAACGCATCCCAAACCACGATCGGCCCAAGCCCGCTCGCATAGCGCCGCCCGCCGCGCTTGCGGCGCAGCATCGGCAGCACGAAGAAAAGGAGGAACGGGAACAGCCAGAAGATGGTCGAGAGGCCGGCATTGCCTTGAGATGCTGGCCTTGGTTTGGCCGCAGCGGCAATCTTGCGCGCCGCATCGTCAGGCAGGGTCAGCTGGCGGATGATCGCGTCCGTGCCAGCCTCGATACCGCCGGGCATGTCGCCGGCCTTGAAGCGCGGCACGACAGACTGATTGATGATCAGGGAGGACAAGCCATCGGTGAGAACGGCTTCCAACCCATAGCCGACTTCGATCCGCAACTTGCGTTCATTGGGCGCAACGATCAGCAGCGCGCCGTCGTTGCGCTCCTTGTCGCCAAGGCCCCAGGCGCGGCCCAACTGGTAGCCGTAGTCGGAAATTTCATAGCCTTGGAGGCTGGGCAGGGTGGCGATCACCAGCTGCCGGCTCGACTGGGTTTCCAGCGCTGCCAGTTTG
>JANLQW010000236.1:0-14194 GCA_031368085.1 Novosphingobium sp.
AAATCCGATTGTGGGTCAGAAATCGGAAAATCCCGCCTTACGGGAATGGCACACGAACAACTTGGCCCGCCTCCCGGGATTGAAATTCATGCGCACGCTATGGGTCTGCAATGTTGCAGGCGGGCCCTTCCAATACACGCCCACAAAACCCGGCAGCACTCCGGTTGGCCTGGAAGTTGCCCACCGCGACCTGAAGATTTCTCCGGCCCAGTTCGATGAAGTTGCAGCGGAGCTGGGGCGGACGCTCGCTGTGTTCAAGGTTCCGGACAAGGAGACGGCAGAAGTTCTTGCCGCGTTTTCCGCTCACAAGGGCGAGGTAACCCAAGGATATTCCTGAAATCAATGGGGCTGCATCCACGTCGATGTTCACCCCGGCGTTATTCCGCTCCGCCCGCTTCGCGTCCACCTCCGTGCCGGGGAGGATTTAGGCCAGCCGCCCGAACGCCCCGGCCCCGGCGTAAACCGCTGCATCGCCCAGCTCCTCCTCGATCCGGATCAGCTGGTTGTACTTCGCCAGTCGGTCCGACCGTGCCAGCGAGCCCGTCTTTATCTGGCCGCAGTTGGTCGCCACCGCGAGATCGGCAATCGTCGCATCCTCGGTCTCGCCGGAGCGGTGCGACATGACGGCGGTGTAGCCCGCGCGCTGGGCGATCGAGACCGCTTCCAGCGTCTCGGTCAGCGTACCGATCTGGTTGACCTTGACCAGCAGCGAATTCGCCAGCCCCTGGCCGATGCCCATCGCCAGCCGCTTCGGATTGGTGACAAACAGATCGTCGCCGACCAGTTGCACCTTGCTCCCGACCTTGTCGGTCAGCGCCTTCCAGCCAGCGAAATCATCCTCGCCCATGCCGTCCTCGATCGAGCGAATCGGGTAGTCGGCAGCCAGCTTGGCGAGATAGTCGGCCATCTCCACCGGTGACAGCGACAGGCCCTCGCCGCTGATCTCGTACTTGCCGCCCCGAAAGAATTCGGTGGCGGCGCAATCCAGCGCCAGCACCACGTCGGTGCCGGGCTTGAAGCCCGCCTGCTCGACCGAGGCCATGATAAAATCGAGCGCGGCACGGGTGCTGGCGAGGTTTGGCGCGAAGCCGCCTTCATCGCCCACTGCGGTCGCCAGCCCCTTATCGTGGAGGCCCTTCTTGAGCGTGTGGAAGATTTCCGCGCCCCAGCGCACCGCCTCGGCAAGCGAATGCGCGCCGACTGGCATGACCATGAATTCCTGGAAGTCGATCGGATTGTCGGCATGCTCGCCGCCGTTGATGATGTTCATCATCGGCACCGGCAGGACATGCGCCGACACCCCGCCGATGTAGCTGTAGAGCGGCAGGCCGCGCGCATTCGCCGCCGCCTTGGCCACCGCGAGACTGACGCCGAGGATGGCATTGGCGCCGAGGCGGGCCTTGTTCTCTGTCCCGTCCAGTTCGATCATCGCCCGGTCGACATCCCGCTGGTCCTCCGCGTCGATCCCGAGCAGCGCATCGGAAATCTCGCCGTTCACCGCCTTGACCGCCGCCAGCACGCCCTTGCCCAGGTACCGCTTTTTGTCGCCGTCGCGCAGTTCGACCGCCTCATGCGCTCCGGTCGAGGCGCCCGAAGGGACCGCGGCGCGGCCGAAACTGCCGTCATCGAGCAGCACATCGACTTCGACAGTGGGGTTGCCGCGGCTGTCGAGAATCTCGCGTCCGTGGATGTCAATGATCGCGGTCATTGCGGGTACTTATCCTTTGCCAGAACCGTTTCGCGTCACCGCGCTCCTAGGCACGGGAACCAATGGCGGCAAGTTGCATTGCAATGCCTTGTGTCGCATTATGCAGCAGCCACGATCACACGCACCGTCCCTGCGGGGACCCAAGGAGGGCGAAATGTCCGAGATGAACATCGATCCGACCAACAGTCCGACCCAACCTACGAATGGCAATGCGACGGAACCCCCCGCCAAGCAGCGGTTCGCCAAAGCGCTCGACGAAGCCAAAGCTGGCGCTCAGCAACTTGGCAAGGAAGCGCAAGAGCGAGTCGGGGTCTACAAGGAAAAGGTCACCGGCGCCCGCACCGAATGGATGGACGAAGCCAAGGCCATGAGCAGCCAGGCCAAGGATCAGGCATTCATCCTCGCCAATGAAGGCAAGGCGCGGGCGAGCGAGGCAATTTCCGGCCTCGGCAAGTTGGTCGAGGAAAACGCCGCAACCATCGATTCGAAAGTCGGCGTGAAATACGGCGATTATGCCCGCTCGGCCGCGCGCGGCATGCAGGATGCGGCGACCAAGCTTGAAACCAGGGAACTCGGCGAACTGGGCGAAGATGCCAAGGAATTCGTCCGCAAGAGCCCGGGCATTGCCGTTGGCCTTGCCGCCGCAGTGGGTTTCTTTGTCTCTCGCATGTTCAAGAAGTCCGGCAACTGACCCTGCGGGCGGCAAACCACCCCATGAAAGACGATGTCTCGTCCTATGCAAAGGGCAGCTTAACCACCGCGAGTGTCGATGAGGATCGTTCGCTGGCGGACGATCTGCGTCAGCTGGCGGACGACAGTAAGTCCTTTGCCAGGGCGGAAGCTGCCTATCAGAAAGCGCGGGCGGCCTATGCCGGAGACCAGGCCCGCGGACTTGCGATCAGGGGCGGACTGGCGCTCGCGTTCGTGTTCTTCGCTTTGATGGCGCTGACGCTCGGCCTGGTGCTGGCGCTTACGCCCTTGCTTACGGCATGGGGCGCAACGGCGGTAGTGGTTGTCGGCCTGCTGCTGCTGGCGCTGATCCTCGCGGCGTCTGCCGCGGCGAAGTGGCGGAACATGGTTGGGATGCTGAGTCAGGGCGAGGCGGGAAAATGACCAGGGCCGAAAGCCAGCTGCTGGCGGCGCGGGCTACCCGCAACGCGGCTAAAGCCGCCTTCGATGAACGCTCCGCACAGGTCAAAGGCGATATCGAAGCACGCGGGATCGGGGGCCGGATCGCTCACCGGCTCAGCGATGAAGCGCGCAAAGGCGCCGATCAGGCGATCGAGGTGGCGAGCGAAAGCAAGCTGATTGTCGCCGCGGTTGTCGGTGCCTTCACGCTGTGGTTCCTGCGCCATCCGATAATTGCCTGGATCGACGAATTGCGTGACGACAAAAAGGTGACCGACGATGAATGAAACCGAATTGATCATTCAGCCTCCGATGGCCAAGCCCGCCGACGTGGATCCACCGGAATCCATTTCCGATCTCACGCGGGAATATCCTGGAATGATGGTTGTCGGCGGACTGGCGCTGGGGCTTCTGGTCGGCGCGCTGCTGCCGCGAGGTACCGCGCGCAAGCTCGCCAATGGCGCAATGGCCGCCGCTGCACTCGGCGGAGAAGCCAGCATGTCCCTGGCCCGCCAAGCGCGCGACAAGGCGAAGGCTGCTGCGGCCGAAGCGGGCGAGCAGCTGGGAGACTTCAAGGATGACGCGACCGAAAGCGCCGGCAAGCTCCGCCGCCGTGCTAGCACAGCTGCGGGCGACGCCTCCAGCGCCGGGATGGATATGGCGCGGGCGGGGCTGCGGCTGCTGAGTTCGCTGCGGCATTGATATTTCGACACAAGGTTCTGTGCTGCCCTTCAACAATCCCGGCGCAGGGTTTTTAGGCAGAGCTGCCGTCTCCTTTTGCCGAAAGCGCCAACTATGCAGAAACTCCACCTTGTCATGGGCGGACGCGTCAGCGATCCGCAGGGCGTCGATTTTGTCGATCTGGATGCACTGGATCTCGTCGGGATCTATCCCGATTATCATTCCGCCGAAGACGCCTGGCGCAGTTCTGCGCAGCGCACGGTGGACGATGCCGAGATGAAATATGTCATCGTCCATCTGCACCGGCTACTGCAGCCGGATAAGCCCGAGGGCGAGGGATAGAGCGCAAATCGAATTGCATGAAGCACTACCCCCAAACCCGACTATCCTGAGCTTGTCGAAGGACTGCATTTTCTTCGGGCGATTGTGTCCGAGGCAAGAAGATAAGGCCAGTGGTTGACCTCCGGTCGCCTTCGGCTCGACAAGCTCAGCATAGACGGGTTTTTGCTCAGGTATTGCGGCTGAAGCTCAAGGCCTCATCCGAAACCGGCCAACCCTTAAATAAACTCTATCTTCTTCACTTGGTAGCAGCGGTCGCCCGAGGGCACAGTCACTTCGATCTCATCTTCGACCCGGCGCCCGATCAGCGCCCGGCCAAGCGGCGAGGCGTAACTGATCCGTCCAATCTTGGCGTCCGCCTCATACGGTCCGACAATCTGGTAGCGCACTGGCTTGGCGTCGTCGTCGAGCAATGAGACGGTGGCGCCGAAGATGATCTTTTCACCCGACAAGGTCGCCGGATCGATGATCTGCGCGCGGCTGACGCGATCCTCGATGTCCGAGAGCGACGCTTCAACCTGCCCCTGGCGCTCCTTGGCGGCATGATACTCGGCGTTTTCCGACAGGTCGCCATGGGCACGCGCCTCCTCGATCGCCTCGACAATCCGCGGGCGTTCCTCACGCAGCGCTTTCAGCTCGGCGGTCAGCCTCTCATAGCCTTCCGCCAGCATCGGCAGCTTTTCCACACTTGCCATTCCTGTCAGTCCTCCTTGCGCCGCCGATCCCGGCGACTATTGCCCAGCCCGCATCCCCAATGGAAACCGGGCCCGCATCTTGCGATGTCGGGAAAACGCGATCTTATCAGCTATAATAGTCTTGTAATGAACGCACATCAAGTTTGGCGCCGCGCAGCGCCTCGATTGCCTGGGCGCTCGCCAGCGATGCTGCCGCAGTCGTGAAATAGGGCACCTTGGCGTGCAGCGCCGAAGCGCGGATAGACGCGGAATCCTTGTGGCTCTGCCAGCCCTCGGTGGTGTTGAAGATCAGGGCCACGCCGCCATCGATGATGTGATCGACGATATGCGGGCGGCCCTCGGCCACCTTGTTGACCCGCTCGACCGGCAAGCCCGCATCGGCGAGATAGCGCTGGGTGCCGCCCGTGGCGACAATGGTAAAGCCGAGCTCGACGAGCTTGGTCACCGCGCTCAAGATTATCGGCTTGTCGCTATCCTTGACCGAGACGAATGCCACCCCGCCATCGGGCAGAAGCGTTCCCGCACCAAGCTGCGATTTGGCAAAGGCCGTGGCGAAGTCGGTATCGATGCCCATGACTTCACCAGTCGATTTCATCTCCGGGCTCAGCACCGGATCGACGCCGGGGAAGCGCGCGAAGGGGAACACCGCTTCTTTTACTGCCATATAGGGCAAGTCGCGCTTGAATGGCGGGAAGCTGGACAGCTTCTCGCCCGCCATCACCCGCGCGGCGATCTTGGCGACCGGCTGGCCGATGGCCTTGGCGACGAACGGCACAGTGCGGCTGGCGCGCGGGTTGACCTCGATCAGATAGACCTGCTGCCCGTCAGGCCCGTCCTGCACCGCGAATTGCACATTCATCAGCCCGCGCACGCCCAGCGCCATGGCCAGCGCCTCGGTCTGGCGTTCCATTTCGGCGACAATCTCGGGGGCCAGACTGTAAGGCGGCAGGGTGCAGGCGCTGTCACCCGAATGGATGCCGGCCTCCTCGATATGCTGCATCACGCCGGCGACGACGACCTGCTCGCCGTCGCACAGCGCATCGACATCGCATTCGATGGCGTCGCGCAGATAGCGGTCGATCAGCACTGGGCTGTCGCCCGAAACGCGGACTGCCGTGGCGATATAGTCATCGAGCTGAGCGTCGCTCTCGACGATTTCCATCGCCCGGCCGCCGAGCACGTAGCTGGGGCGGATCAGCACCGGATAGCCGATCTTGCTCGCCACCGCGATCGCCTCCTCGCGGCTGCGGGCGATGCCGTTGTCGGGCTGCCTGAGGCCAAGCCTGGTCACCAGCGCCGCGAAGCGCTCGCGGTCCTCGGCGAGGTCGATGGCATCGGGCGAGGTGCCCAGGATTGGAATGCCGGCATCCTCCAGCGCCTGCGCCAGCTTGAGCGGCGTCTGCCCGCCGAACTGGACGATAACGCCGAGCAGCGTGCCATTGCGCTGTTCGACCCGCAGGATCTCCAGCACATCCTCGCCGGTCAGCGGCTCGAAATAGAGCCGGTCGGAGGTATCGTAGTCGGTGCTCACCGTTTCCGGGTTGCAGTTGACCATGATTGTCTCATAGCCCGCTTCCGACAGCGCGAAGCAGGCGTGTACGCAGCAATAGTCGAATTCGATGCCCTGGCCGATGCGGTTGGGCCCGCCGCCGAGGATCACCACCTTCTTGCGGTCGGAAGGCGCCGCCTCGCACTCGGGTTCGCCGAACGCCGGCGCTTCATAAGTCGAATACATATAGGGCGTGATCGCCTCGAACTCGGCGGCGCAGCTGTCGATCCGCTTGTACACCGGGTGGACGCCGAGCTTGTGGCGCAGCTCGCAAACCTCCTTCTCGCTGGTCGCCCCGGCCATCGCGCGCAGTGCATCGTGGAGCAGGCCGGCGCGGCGCGCCTGGGTTTCCCCCATGCCGCCGGCGACGCCGACCGAACGCACCGCCAGCGTCGCCAGCCGCTTGTCGGAAAAGCCCATCGCCTTGAGCCGCCGCAAACCTGCCGCGTCATTGGGCAGGCCGTCGGTATGAATGCGGGCTTCTTCGGCGATGATTTCGTGGATTTGGCGCAGGAACCACGGGTCGTAGTGAGTGATCGCGTGAACGTCCTCGACGCTGAAGCCCTCGCGGAATGCCTGCGCTGCCACGAGCAGCCGGTCGGGCGTCTGCCGGGCCAGCGCGGCGGTGATGACATCGCGGCTGGCGCCTTCCAGTTCGACCACGCGGTTGAACCCGTCCAGTCCCGTTTCCAGGCCGCGGAGCGCCTTCTGCAGGCTCTCCTTGAAATTGCGGCCGATGGCCATGACTTCGCCGACGGATTTCATCGCGGTCGAAAGCAGCGGCTCGGCGCCCTTGAACTTCTCGAAGGCAAACCGGGGAATCTTGGTGACGACGTAATCCAGGCTCGGCTCGAAGCTGGCCGGCGTCGCGCCGGTAATCTCGTTGGTCAGCTCGTCGAGGGTGTACCCGACCGCCAGCTTGGCCGCGACCCGTGCAATGGGAAAGCCGGTCGCCTTGGTGGCTAGCGCCGAGGAGCTCGAGACGCGCGGGTTCTTTTCGATGACGATCAGCCGGCCGTCTTCGGGATTCACCGCGAACTGGACGTTGGAGCCGCCGGTCTCGACCCCGATTTCCCGCAAGACCGCGATCGATGCATTGCGCATGATCTGGTATTCCTTGTCGGTCAGCGTCAGCGCCGGGGCGACGGTGATCGAATCGCCGGTGTGCACCCCCATCGGATCGACATTCTCGATGGCGCAGATGATGATGGCGTTGTCGGCGCGGTCGCGCACGACTTCCATCTCAAACTCCTTCCAGCCGAGCAGGCTCTCCTCGATCAGAACTTCGGTCGTCGGTGAGGCATCGAGGCCGCCCCTGACTATCGCCTCGAATTCGGCCTTGTTATAGGCGACGCCGCCGCCGGTGCCGCCAAGGGTGAAGCTCGGGCGGATGATCGAGGGCAGCCCGGTGCGCTCCAGCACGGCGAAGGCTTCCTCGACCGTATGGGCAATGCCGGAGCGCGCGGATTCGAGCCCGATCCGGTCCATCGCATCGCGGAATTTCATCCGGTCCTCGGCCATGTCGATCGCTTCGGCATCGGCGCCGATCATTTTGACGCCATATTTCGCCAGGGTCCCGTCATGGAACAGGGCGAGCGCGGTGTTGAGCGCGGTCTGCCCGCCCATCGTCGGCAGCACCGCGTCGGGGCGTTCCTTTTCGATGATCCGGGTGACGATTTCCGGCGTAATCGGCTCGATATAGGTGGCATCGGCCATGTCCGGATCGGTCATGATCGTCGCCGGGTTGGAGTTCACCAGCACCACCCGGTAACCCTCCTCGCGCAGCGCCTTGATCGCCTGGGTGCCCGAATAGTCGAACTCGCAGGCCTGGCCGATGATGATCGGGCCGGCGCCGATGACGAGGATCGAGGATATGTCAGTACGTTTGGGCATCAAAAGAATCCGAACAAATTAGCAAGTAGGGTGAGCAGGCCGGTCGCTAACACTCCAACGACCGCCACTGCAGCTTGTTCACTAATCCATTTCAAAGTGTTTCTGCACCGACGCCAAAGTTCAACGGGCCGAAAAAAATCTTGGTTTAGAGTTTGACTGATTTGGTCAACCTCAAACGCAGCCACCGCCGCTTCGCGAGGGCTCAAATCTCCGAGGTCATTTGCTCCGCGAAGTGCCTTTCCAAGTTCGTCCACCTTTTTCCGGACTTCGCGATAGTCCCTGCTGTTGTGATCAAATCCAACGACTCGGTTCGCTGCTGGTGCCGAGGTATCATCCCTATCTGCAGCTCTGAGCAAATCTTCCTCGACGGCCTTGTATCCTGTTTCCGAGATGGAATACTGCGAGCCAGAAATGGCATTGTGCGAAGCACGTACAAGGTGCCCTCGGTCTAGCGAACTCAACGCAAGCCGGATACGCTGGTCACCGAAATTTCCATTGAGCAACGCTCCAACTTCGACCGTGGCAAGCATGCCCGATTCAGTTTGTGCGTACTCAAACAGCGCGCGCAAAACGAGTTCTTCTAGTTCAGCCTGAGGGACGAGGTCACTGGCCATCAAAGCATCCCCACAAACCGCTCAAACAAATAAAACGAATCCTGCGGCCCCGGCGACGCCTCCGGGTGATACTGCACCCCGAACGCCTTCTTCCCCTTTACCGCGATGCCGCAGTTCGAGCCGTCGAACAGCGAGACATGGGTTTCCTCGACGCCCTCCGGCAGACTCGCCCCGTCCACCGCAAACCCGTGGTTCATGCTGGTAATCTCCACCTTACCCGCATCTGGCCCAGTCCCCAGCCGCTGCACCGGATGGTTCGCGCCGCGATGCCCCTGGTGCATCTTGGTGGTCCGTGCGCCCGCCGCCAGCCCCAGCATCTGGTGGCCGAGGCAGATGCCGAACAGCGGCATGTCGCGTTCCAGCAGCCCCTGGATCACCGGCACCGCATAGGCCCCGGTCGCCGCGGGGTCGCCCGGGCCGTTCGACAGGAACACGCCGTCGGGCGCTAGCGCCAGCACCGCTTCGAGTGAGGTCTGCGCCGGCACCACCGTCACCCGCGCGCCGGCTTTGACCAGGCTGCGGAAGATGTTGTCCTTGGCGCCGAAATCCATGGCGACGACATGGGGCCGCTCATCGCCGGGCGAATCCGCATAGCCCTGCCCAAGGCGCCACACCCCGCCTGCCCAGTTCTCTTGCTCTCCGCGTGAGACTATCCGGGCGAGGTCCATCCCTTCCAGCCCCGGCCAGTCATTCGCGCGCTTGACCAGCGCCGCAATGTCGAACTGCCCCCCCGGATCATGCGCGATCACCGCGTTGGGCGCGCCGGACATGCGGATGCGGCGGGTGAGCGCGCGGGTATCGACGCCGGCGAGGCCGATCTTGCCCTTTGCCTTGAGCCAGTCGCCGAAGGTTCCGCGCGCGCGAAAGTTCGACGGTTCGGTGACATCCTCGCGCACGACGCAGCCGACCGCGCCGTCACCCAGCGATTCGCGGTCCTCGTCGTTGACCCCGACATTGCCGATATGCGGGAAGGTGAAGGTGACGATTTGGGCGGCGTAGGAGGGATCGGTCATAATCTCCTGATAGCCGGTCATCGCGGTGTTGAAGCACACCTCGCCGACCGCGCTGCCGGCCGCGCCAAAGCCCCGGCCCCAGATTGCCGTGCCGTCCGCCAGCACCAGAACGCCCGTCGCGTCCTTTGGTTGGGGCGCGTGCGAAGAGGCGGGGTCGGCCATGGTTGGCGCTCCGTTGCGGGGGTTTTGACGATAGGTGCTAAGGGGTGGCCGCTATACCCCGGCCCCGCATGCGTCAACCTAGGAAAGTTCCGAAATCCCGGCTAGGCTGCCGGGCGTAGGCGGCGATTGCCGGCAATCCACAGGAATCCAGACAATTATGATCCGCGACTCGATCAAGGCCGCGCAGGTGGCGGCGATGAAATCCGGGGAGAAGGCGCGGCTCGGCGCCGTCCGCCTGATCCTGGCCAAGCTCAAGGACCGCGACATCGAACTACGCACCGCGTCGCAAATCCCCGAGGACGACACGCTGGTGGTCGAAGTGCTGCAGAAGATGGCCAAGCAGCGGCGCGAATCGATCGCGCTGTATGAACAGGGCGGGCGAAAGGAACTCGCCGATGCCGAACAGGCCGAACTGGCGGTGATCGAGGAATTCATGCCCCGGCAGATGGGCGAGGCGGAAACCACGGCGGCAATCGCGGCGATCAAGGCCGAGCTGGGCGCTTCCACCGTCAAGGATATGGGCCGGGTGATGGCGGAACTGAAGGCGCGGCATGGCAGCGAGCTGGACATGAGCAAGGCCAGCGGGCTGGTGAAGGCGGCATTGGTGTGACGTTCACCCCTGGTGCTGCGCGGCCATGAGTCTCTCCCCGCAATGGCTGGATGAACTGCGCGCGCGCCTTTCACTTTCGGCCGTTATCTCCCGCACCACCCGCCTCACCAAAGCGGGCCGCGAGTTCAAGGCGTGCTGCCCGTTCCACAACGAAAAATCGCCCAGCTTCACGGTCAACGACGAAAAGGGCTTCTACCACTGCTTCGGCTGCGGTGCCCACGGCGATGCGATCCGCTGGATGACCGACCAGCGCGGGTTGTCGTTCATGGATGCGGTGAAGGAGCTGGCTGCCGAGGCCGGCATGGAAGTCCCCGCGCCCGATCCGCGCGCCGCGCAGGCGGCCCAGCAGCAGGGCGCGCTGCACGATGTCATGGCGGCAGCGCAGACGTGGTTCGTGGAGAACCTTGCTGGGCCGGATGGCGAAAAAGCACGGGCGTATCTGGCGACGCGCGGGTTCGATGCGCATACGGTTGCGCGCTTCGGCTTCGGCTACGCACCCGAGGGACGCCAGGCGCTCAAATCCGCACTCAGCCAGTTTCCCGAGGAGACGCTGATCGAGGCGGGGCTGCGTATCGTTGTCGAGAACAAGGAACCCTACGACCGGTTCCGCGGCCGCCTGATGCTGCCCATCGAGGACGCACGCGGGCGGGTGATCGCGTTTGGCGGGCGCATTCTCGGGGCAGGCAAGACAGATGCGCCCAAATATCTCAATTCCCCCGACACGCCGCTCTTCGACAAGGGCCGCACACTTTACAATCTCCACCGCGCCGGGCCGCTGGCGCGCCAGTCCGGGCGGCTGATTGTCGTCGAGGGCTATATGGACACGATCGCGCTGGCGGCCGCCGGCATCGGCGAATGCGTCGCGCCGCTCGGTACCGCGCTGACCGAGCGGCAGATCGAGCTGCTGTGGCGGCTGGCAGAGACGCCGACCCTCTGCTTCGACGGCGACGCCGCCGGCCAGCGCGCGGCGATGCGCGCCGTGCTGCGCGCGCTGCCGATGTTACGGCCCGCGCATTCGCTTCGGATTGTGCGCTTGCCCGCCGGCATGGACCCCGACGATCTGATCAAGCGAGAAGGTGCGTCAGCGCTGGAGCGGCTGCTGGGCGAGGCGCGAAGCCTGGTCGATACGCTGTGGGACTATGAGCGGGATGCCCTCCCGTTGATCACGCCCGAAGACAAGGCTGGACTCAAGGCGCGGCTGCTCGCCCATGTCGAGACAATCGGCGAGCCGGACATCCGCGCGCTCTACCGGCGCGAACTGATGGAACGCTATTCCGCCTTTGCCTTTCCGAAGCGGGAACAGCAGGCGTGGCAGCCGGGAACGAAGGATTGGCGCGGCGGCAAACGAGCACCCCCGCCCGAGCGTTCCTCCCCCGATTCCCTGCGCCGCCTTCGCCACGCAACTGGCGGTGGCGGCGCCCGGGATGCGCTGGCGTCAGCGATCGTCGCCGGTCTGATCCGCTACCCCGCCGAGATTGCCCGCCACGCCGATACGCTCGCCCGGGCGCCGATGCTCGATCCGCGGTTCGACCTGCTGCTGGATGCCTGCGACGGGGCGCGCCCGCTTGAAAGCACGACGCTTGCCACCATATTCGCAGAACGCGGCTTTGCGGTTCCCAGCCCCGGTGACTATGCAAGGATGCCCTATCCGTTCCTCGCGGAGCACACGGAGCCAGCGCTGGCCGCCGATGCTCTCGCGGCTGCGGTTGCGATGCTGGTGGAAGGACCAGCGATCGACGGCGCGATTGCGGCGGCCACCGATCGCTTCGATCTGGCCGAGCAGGAGCGGCTACGCGAAAGGAAACGGGAACTTACCGGTAGATTGCGGGTACTGGCAACGAGGCCGCGCGCCTCGGATGTGAGCAATTTGTGAATTGCCTGTGCATTTAAGGCAGAGAATGCTGGAATTTTTCGCGCATGTGGGGCAAACGCCCCGCGCGCGGGCCGCCTTTCCTTCCGGAGAGGCTGGAAACATTATGGCGGAATGATGGATATCGAACCAAACGAAGACCTGGCCGGCGACAAGACGGACGGCAGCGACGCTCCCCTGATCGACCTTAACGACGCCTCGGTAAAAAAGCTGATTGCTCGCGCCAAGCGCCGCGGCGTAATCACCTATGACGAGCTCAACGAGGCTCTGCCGCAAGACCAGATGACCTCCGAGCAGATCGAAGACATCATGTCCGCGATTTCTGAAATGGGCGTCAATATCGTCGAGAGCGACGAGGACGCCGTCGATCCCGAAGAAAAGGAAGTCGACGAGATCGACGAGCCGGACGGCATGGCCGAACGGCCGGCGCTCGAAAAAAAGAAGGAAGTGATCGAACGCACCGACGATCCGGTGCGGATGTATCTGCGCGAAATGGGCGCGGTCGAATTGCTCAGCCGCGAAGGCGAAATCGCCATCGCCAAGCGCATCGAATCCGGGCGCGACACGATGATTCTCGGGCTGTGCGAAAGCCCGATCACCTTCCATGCGATCATCATGTGGTCAGAAGCGCTCAACGCCGGCGAGATGCAGCTGCGCGAAATTCTCGACCTCGATGCCATGCTGTCCAAGGAGCCAGCCCCCGAGGCGATGGCGGACGACGCCCAGGAAGAGCCGGACGGCGAGATCAATGAAAAGGTCGCCGGCCCGTCCTACAAGGAAGAAGAAGACGTCGAGGAGCCGGAGCCGGCCGAAGCCGATGAGGACGACGAGGACGGCATCGAACGCCGCGCCCGCCGCCCGGTCGAGGAAGAAGAGGAAGACAACACCCTCAGCCTGGCGCAGATGGAAGCGCAGCTGAAGCCTGAAGCGCTGGAAAAATTCGCGCTGATCACCCTGATGTTCAAGAAGTTCGAAAAAATCCAGCTCGACCGGCTGGGCGCGATGGGGATCGGCAACAATTTCCCGGCGAACAAGGAAAAGCAGTATCAGGCGCTGCGCGAAGAACTCACCGCACAGGTTGAAAGCGTGCAGTTCCACGCCACCAAGATCGAATTCCTGGTCGACAATCTCTATGCCTTCAACCGCCGCCTGACCGCGCTGGGCGGCCAGATGCTGCGTCTGGCAGAACGCCACAAGGTTGGCCGCAAGGACTTCCTCGACAGCTATGTCGGCCATGAACTCGACGATGGCTGGCTGCAGGCGCAGGCCGGCAAAGACAAGAAGTGGGCGGCATTTGCCGAGGGCGAGGCAGACGCCGTCGAGCGCATCCGCACCGAAGTCGCCGACATCGCTTCGGCCACCGGCATGGCGCTCATCGAATTCCGGCGCATCGTCAACATGGTGCAAAAAGGCGAGCGCGAGGCGCGTATCGCCAAGAAGGAGATGGTCGAGGCCAATCTGCGGCTGGTCATTTCCATCGCCAAGAAATACACCAACCGCGGTCTGCAATTCCTCGATCTCATTCAGGAAGGCAACATCGGCCTGATGAAGGCGGTCGACAAATTCGAGTACCGCCGCGGCTACAAGTTCAGCACCTACGCCACCTGGTGGATCCGCCAGGCTATCACCCGCAGCATCGCCTATCTGGCCCGCACAATCCGTATCCGGGTTAATATGATCTAGACTAAAAACACGCTGGTGCGCACCAGCCGCCAGTTCCTCCACGAGCAGGGCCGCGAGCCGACGCCGGAGGAAATGGCCGAGCGCCTCTCCATGCCGCTCGAAAAAGTGCGCAAGGTGATGAAGATCGCCAAGGAACCGATCAGCCTCGAAACCCCGATCGGCGACGAGGAGGATTCCCACCTCGGCGATTTCATCGAGGACAAGAACGCGGTAATCCCGGTCGATGCCGCGATCCAGGCGAACCTCAAG
>JANLQW010000249.1:0-9325 GCA_031368085.1 Novosphingobium sp.
AGCAGGGGCGGATCTGGCTCGACGAACAGCGGATGATCTTGCTGCACGCCTCGGCGCTTGGCGTGCTGCGCACCGAGTTGATTGAAAGCCTGGGTCTGGAACGGTCCCGTGGCTTGCTGACCCGGATCGGATACAATTCCGGCGCGCGAGATGCCGAACTCACGCGCAATCTGCGTACCAACCTCTCCAAGGTCGACGCAATATTTCTCGGTGCGCAGCTTCACATGCTTGAGGGGATGGCAGCGGTTGAGCCGGTGCGGACCGAGATTGATGCCGAGACGGGGCATTTCTACGGTGAATTTTTGTGGCACGGTTCGGCCGAAGACGAACAGCATATGAGACTCTACGGCATCGGGACTGAACCGGCCTGCTGGATGCAGGTTGGTTACGCATCGGGATTTGCCAGCGTGTTTATGGGCAGGCCGGTGCTGTTTCGCGAACTTGAGTGCACTTCCCAAGGCGCGACGCACTGTCGCATTGTCGGCAAGCCAGTCGATGATTGGGAAGGGGCGGAAGACGATCTGCGCTTCATGCAGGCCGACGCCTTGACGAGCGGCCTGTCGGTACTGCGAAGTGGCTTGCCTGCGGGCGGATTTGCTCCCGGTATCGACGCGCCAACCAATCCTTTCCCCGGCGAAGGGGTAGTCGGGGCATCAGCCGCCTTCAATGCGGTGTGCCACATGCTCCGCAGAGTCGCGGATACGCCGGCGACCGTATTGCTGCTAGGCGAAAGCGGAGTCGGCAAGGAAGTTCTGGCGCGGGCCCTGCACCGGATCAGCCCGCGTGTCGCAGCACCTTTCGTCGCCTTGAACTGCGCCGCGATTCCAGAGAACCTGATCGAGGCCGAGTTGTTCGGCGTGGAGCAAGGCGCTTACACCGGAGCATCCAAAAGCCGGGCCGGGCGGTTCGAGCGCGCGTCCACAGGCACACTGTTTCTGGACGAGATCGGCATTCTAAGTTGGACGGCGCAAGGCAAACTCCTGCGTGTGCTGCAAGAGCGCGAAATCGAACGCGTCGGAGACACGCGCGCGCGCAAGGTCGATGTCAGGGTGGTCGCAGCCACCAATCTGGATTTGCGCGCCGAAGTAGAGGCGGGGCGCTTTCGCGAGGACCTGTTCTATCGCCTTAACGTCTTTCCCATCCGGGTTCCGCCTTTGCGTGATCGCCGCGAGGATATTCCCATTTTCATGAATCACTTCTTGCGCAAGTTCAACGAGCGGAATGGGCGTTCGGTGAAGGGATTCACCTCGCGCGCGATCGACGCAATGCTCAATTACGATTGGCCAGGCAATGTTCGCGAACTCGAGAATCTGATGGAGCGCGGGGTCATCCTCGCGCCTGCGGACGGCGTGATCGATACGCTGCATTTGTTTGTAGGCGGAGAGCGGGTTGGCCCTGCTTCATTTTCAATCGGCAGCGATGGCGCGCTCAAAAACAGCGCGAATGAAGTTTTGGGCAGACAGCAGCGCGATGGTCCAGCGGATAAAGCTCGGGCGAAGATCGAAACCCTTCTTACCGGCCGAGAGGAGGCGCCCAACGATATGTCGCTCTCTGAAATCGAGGCACTGCTGCTGCGGCGGGCGGTGGACCATGCCCAAGGCAATTTATCCGCTGCGGCCCGGTCGCTAGGCATCACCCGTTCGACGTTGGAATACCGGCTGAAATCACGCGCTGGCTCTTCCACCGGCTCGATCTGATTTTTTTAACTACGGCGCCCATCTTAACAATGGCTGCTGCGATTTCGGTACCGGAACCGCCCTGTTCGATGGCGGTTGACGAAACCCCGGCGGGCACCAAGTTTGTCTGTCTCGAATCGTACGGATCGACTTGGTGCACCGCCGGCGGTCGCGTCAGTTCGCCACCTCGACCGGGCGCGCCGGATCGGCCTTGGCGAGATCGAAGCGGTCGGCGTTCATCACCTTGGTCCAGGCGGCGACGAAATCGCGTGCGAACTTCTCCTCATTGCCTTTTTCGGCATAGACTTCGGCAGTCGCGCGCAACTGGCTGTTCGAGCCGAAAATCAGGTCGGTCCGCGTGCCGCGCCACTTCTCCTGACGTCCGCCCCGATCCGACCCGACGAATTCCTCGTCTGAGCTTGTATCGACCACTTCCCAGAAGGTTTCATTGTCGAGCAAATTGACGAAGAAGTCGTTGGTGAGCTGGCCGAGACGATCGGTTAACGCGCCATTCTTGCTCCCGCCATGATTGGCGCCGAGCACGCGCAGTCCGCCCACCAGCACGGTCAACTCGGGAACCGACAGGCCGAGCAACGACGCACGGTCCAGGAGCAACTCCTCGGTCTTCACGCTGTGTCTGGTCGCAAGATAGTTGCGGAAGCCGTCCGCCTTGGGCTCCATCACTTCGAAGCTCTCGGCGTCCGTCCAATCCTGCGTCGCGTCGCCGCGGCCGCCGGTGAATGGCACCTCGATCGCGAAACCGGCATCCTTGGCTGCCTTCTCGACCGCTGCCGTCCCCGCAAGCACGATCGCGTCGGCCATCGACAGTCCACCGCGCAGCTCGTCGATCTTGGCGAGCACGGCGGCCAGTTCGGCGGGCTCGTTGACGGCCCAGTCCTTCTGGGGCGCGAGCCGGATGCGCGCGCCGTTGGCGCCGCCACGATGGTCGGACCTGCGGTAGGTCGATGCCGAAGCCCACGCCGTCTTGACCAGCTGACCGACACTGAACCCGGCGCCCAAAATCTTCGCCTTGAACCCTGACACGTCGGCACCGTTTGGCGCACTGCCTGCGGGGACCGGATCCTGCCAAATCAGGTCTTCGGCCGGCACCTCGGGCCCGAGGTAGCGGCCTTTCGGACCCATGTCGCGGTGGGTCAGCTTGAACCAGGCTCGCGCGAAAGCGTCCTTGAAGGCCTCGTGATCGTTGCGGAATTTTTCCGAGATCACCCGGAATTCGGGATCGACTTTCAGCGCCATGTCGGCGGTGGTCATCATCGTCGGCACGCGCTTCGACGGGTCATGCGCTGCGGGGGCCATATCCTCTTCGCGCTGGTTGACCGGTTGCCACTGCTGCGCGCCGGCGGGCGAGCGGACCAGCTCATACTCATAGTCGAGCAGCAGGCGGAAGTAATTCTCCGACCACTCGGTCGGCGTGTTGACCCACGCTCCCTCGATCCCGCTGGTGGTGGCGTGCTCGCCAATCCCGGTCTCGTGGCTGTTGGTCCAGCCGAACCCCTGTAGCGCGATGTCCGCGCCCTCGGGAGGTACACCGACCAGGCTAGCATCGCCAGCGCCATGCGCCTTGCCAAAGGTATGGCCGCCGGCAGTGAGTGCGACAGTTTCCTCATGGTTCATCGCCATGCGCTCGAAGGTGATCTTGATATCGCGCGCTGACTGGAGCGGATCGGGGACTCCGCCCGGCCCTTCGGGATTGACGTAGATCAGCCCCATCTGGATCGCCGCGAGCGGATGTTCGAGCTCCATTTCCCGGTCGGGCTGGATGCGCGTCTCCGTCGCCTCTACCCATTGCTCCTCGGCACCCCAATAGACGTCGCGTTCGACCTCGAACACATCTTTGCGGCCCCCGCCGAAGCCGAATACCGGCCCTCCCATCGATTCGATCGCGACATTGCCGGCCAAAATGAACAGGTCGGCCCAGCTGAGGTGCTTGCCGTATTTCTGCTTTACCGGCCACAGCAGGCGCCGCGCCTTGTCGAGATTGCCATTGTCCGGCCAGCTGTTGAGCGGGGCAAAGCGCTGTTGCCCGCTGCTTGCCCCGCCTCGTCCATCGCCGGTGCGATAGGTCCCCGCCGCGTGCCACGCCATGCGGATGAAGAAGGGGCCGTAATGGCCATAGTCGGCGGGCCACCATGACTTGCTGTCGGTCATTAGCGCGGTGAGGTCAGCCTTCAACGCGCCATAGTCCAGCGCCTTGAATGCCGCAGCATAGTCGAAGTCAACGCCCATCGGGTCGGGAGAGACCCCGCCTTGATGAAGGATGTCGAGCGGCAGCGCATCGGGCCACCAGTCGCGATTGGTGCGGCCGATCAGCGAGCGGGCGACAGTGTCCTTCATCGGGCAGCCGCCCTCGGGGTTGCTAGTTTTCATGTCCATGAGATGCTCTCCTTAAAAATCTTGGACTCGGGCTAGGCTAGGAGACCGTTTCACAGAAACGATTAATCTTCGTCGCTTCAAACGATAAAAGCGATTAACTGAGAAGCTGCGATGGCAGTGAGATCCCGGCTCAGCCTTTTCGCCCGGCATCTCGCTCGGAGCCTGCGTCTGCTGCATCAGCGGTGGCAGGGTGGGCCTGCGCAGGCGTTGTAAGACACGCCGACAGCAATGCCCCGCAGGTCCGTCTTTCCAAAGGCATCGCTAGCGGACTGCAATAATCCGTTGTCAAATTTACCGACATTTTACGGCTTGGCCTTAAACGGCGGGAATGGCTCTGCTCCGAGCCTGAAAGTGCCGAAATCGCCACATGATCCGCCTCTTCAAACATTACATCCCTCACGCGGTGATCTTGCTCGGGCTGTTCGATATCGCCTTGCTGCTCGCGGCTGGCGAATTCGCCTGGCGATTTAGGGCGGTGCAGATTGGCATGGACGCCGGCAATTTTTCCGATCGGCTTTGGCCCCATGCCGGCTTCGCCGGAGTAATCCTGACGGCAATGATCGCGGTCGGCGTCTATGGCCCGGAAGCCTTGCGCTCGCTCCGATTTGCGACAACGCGGCTACTGGTTGCGGTATCGCTCGGCGTAATTGCCTTGACCTTTTTCGACTTTGTCCTGGGAGCGGATGCGCTGTGGCGCTCGACGCTGGGCTATCAGATGCTGTTCGCGATCATCGACCTGGTGCTTAACCGGATTATCATCGGCGGCTTGCTCGGCGCCTCGGCCTTTCGCCGCCGCGTGCTGGTGCTCGGAGCCGGTCTCAGGGCGCAGCGCCTGCGCGAGCTGGGGGAACGGCCCGAGAGCGGGTTTGCGATTGTCGGCTATATCGGAATGAGCGAAAGTCAGCCGGTGGTCGAGGAGGCGATATCGCGCACCGCAATTCATAATCTCAATCGTTTCGTAGAGAATCTTGGCGTCAGCGAAGTGGTGCTCGCACTGGAAGAGCGCCGCAATTCGCTGCCACTGGGAGATTTGCTGCGGATCAAGACTGCCGGCGTGCATGTAAATGATTTTTCCAGCTTCCTTGAGCGCGAAACCGGGCGGGTCGATCTCGACACTCTCAATCCCAGCTGGCTGATTTTCTCCGATGGCTTCTCGTCGGGCAGAGCGGTGTCGAGTTTCGCCAAGCGGATGTTCGACATCGCCGCGAGCGCGCTGTTGCTTGCGCTGACAGCGCCTGTCATTGTCTTGTTCGCTCTGCTGGTGAAGCTCGACAGCAAGGGGCCAGCCTTTTTCCGGCAGACACGTGTCGGCTTGTTCGGCCAGAATTTCGATCTCATCAAGCTGCGCTCGATGCAGCAGAATGCCGAGTTGGCCGGCGCGCAATGGGCGTGCAAGGACGATCCGCGCGTCACTCGGCTGGGCCGCTTCATTCGCAAGCTGCGCATCGACGAACTGCCACAAACCTGGAGCGTGTTGAAAGGCGAGATGAGCTTCGTCGGCCCCCGTCCGGAACGACCGGAGTTCGTCTGCGGCCTTGAGGAACAACTCCCATTTTATGCCGAACGACACATGGTGAAGCCGGGCATTACCGGTTGGGCGCAGATCAATTATCCCTATGGCGCCTCGATGGCCGATTCGCGCCACAAGCTTGAATACGATCTCTATTACGCCAAGAATTACACCCCGTTCCTCGACTTGCTGATCATCCTGCAGACTTTTCGGGTTGTGCTCTGGCACGAGGGCGCACGTTGATGGCTGGCGCCGAATTCGGGTTCTGGACTGCGGCCGGCATCCTTGCCGAAATCGCCGGCGCAATCGCGGCGACCATGGCGGCGCTGTGGATCGGCGGTCGCCGTGCTCAGTTTGGTTCGGCGGGATCTGCGATTGTCGTTAGCCTATTTCTGACCGCCTTCTGGAGCCTGGCTATCGCAGCCCAGGCGTTCGCTGGCATGCGACCGGGCTTGTTCGAAGCGGTCGCGCGGCTCGCCTGGCTGCTGGTAATATATCGGCTGTTTGCCGGAGACGGACGTCACGACAGCCTGATCCCGATCCGTCCGGTGATGTTGGCGTTGGGATTGGTTGAATTGCTGCATCTCGCGCTTGAAGTGGGGACGCCTCATTTGGCGTTTTCCCCTCACGCCGATGCCGTTCTTTTGCCCGCCGCGACGGTCTTTCGCTTGCTGGTATCGATCGGCGGGCTGGTGCTGCTGCACAATCTCTACGTCGGCGCTTCGCCGCAGGCCCGCCTTGCTTTGCGGTGGCCGGCGTTGGCGCTGGCTTTGCTGTGGGGCTTCGACCTCAACCTTTATACCGTCGCCTATCTCAGCGGGGAATGGCCCGCGCCCCTTGCCGCACTACGCGGCGTGGCTATTGTCGCGCTTGCCGTGCTGATGGCTATCGGCGCTGCGCATGACCGCGAGCAGCTGCGGTTTCGGCCTTCTCGCAAGGTCGCGTTCCAGTCTGCTTCGCTGCTGGTGATTGCCGGCTACTTTGTCGCCATGGTCACTGGAGCGCAGTGGCTGGCCTATGCGGGCGGCAATTTCGCGGTGCTGGCGCAATACGCCTTTCTGACTACCGCGATCGTGCTGGCGAGTATCATTCTGCCCTCGCGCCGCCTGCGGGGCTGGCTGCGTGTGACGATGGTCAAACACCTCTTCCAGCACCGCTACGATTACCGCGCCGAATGGCTGCGCTTTACCCGCACGATCGGCGAAGGCGAAAATCCTTTGTCTCCGATCGAGGAGCGCGCGGTGCAGGCCGTGGCCGACATCGCTGACAGCCCGGCAGGACTATTGCTCGCGGCCGGAGAGGATGGTGAACTGACCCTCGCCGCGCGCTGGAAATGGCCCGCAGCGGACGTTCCCGCCATTGCCATGTCGGCTGCTGCGGTGGCTTATTTCGAGACCACCGGGCGGGTTGTCGATCTCGACGATGCTCGTGCTGGCAAGCTGGAGGGCGACGAGTACGCCATTGTTCCCCAATGGCTTGTCGAGGAACCCCGAGCCTGGGCGGTGGTGCCGCTGATTCACTTCGAGCGCCTCGCCGGCGTCGTGGTCCTGGCGAGGCCGTCGCCGGCCCGCAAGTTCGATTGGGAGGATTTCGACCTGCTACGCGTCGCCGGTCAGCAGCTCGCCAGCTATCTGACCGAGCATTCCACGCAGGCGGCCTTGGCCGAGGCGAGTCGCTTCGATGATTTCCACCGCCGCATCGCGTTCGTCATGCATGACATCAAGAACCTCGCCAGCCAACTCGGTCTGCTTGCGCGGAATGCCGAATTGCATGCCGACAATCCGGACTTTCGCGCCGACATGCTGGTTACCTTGCGCAATTCGGCCGACAAGCTCAACAATCTGCTGGCCCGGCTGTCGCGCTATGTCAGCGGCGGTAGCGACCGTCTCGGCGAGGTCGAGGTCGTCGAAGTCGTCAAGCAGGTGGTGGCGCAGTTCCAAGGGCAGCATCCTGTGCTGTTGGCCGAATGCCAGGAATGCACAGTACTGGGCAACCGCGAATGGCTTGAGCAGGTGCTGGTGCATCTTGTGCAGAATGCGATCGATGCCAGTGCGGAAAATACCGCCGTGCTGCTGGGCCTGACCAGCGATGGAATCCACGCCCGCATCGAGGTGGTTGATTCGGGCTCCGGCATGTCACCTGAATTTATCCGCACCCGCCTGTTCAAGCCGTTCGTTTCATCCAAGCAGGGCGGTTTCGGTATTGGCGCTTTTGAGGCGCGCGAGCTGGTGCGGGCGATGCAGGGCCGGCTCGAGGTGGAATCCCGCGAGGGGCTTGGCTCGCGTTTCCTCATCCGCCTGGCGCTAGCCCAGGCCGATGGCATGCGTAGAACATTTGTCCGCACCGATTTCCAATCTGGCCCTCAATCCGAACAGCAGGTGGCATGATGACCGCAACTCGACCCAAGCTTCTCGTTGTCGAGGACGATGCCGGGCTTCAGGCCCAGCTCAAATGGGCTTATCAGGATTTCGACGTCATTATTGCCGGCGACCGTGCCGGGGCGATCGCCGCGATCAGGGCCGAAGAGCCGGCGGTCGTAACGCTCGATCTCGGCCTGCCGCCTGATCCGGACGGCACCACCGAGGGATTTGCGCTGCTCGACGAAATCCTCGCGCTCAAGCCCGACACCAAGGTCGTCGTCGCCTCCGGCCACGGTGCCCGCGAAAGCGCGCTGCGGGCGATCGCCCGGGGCGCCTATGATTTCTACCAGAAGCCGATCGACATCGACGCGATTGGGCTGATTGTCCGCCGTGCCTGGGAGCTGCACCGGATCGAGGCGGAAAACCGCCAGCTGTCGGCCCGGACAACCGGCGACCGCGTGCTTGGCCGGCTGATCACCGCCGCGCCCGAGATGATCAAAGTGGCGCGCACGATCGAGCGGGTGGCGAACACCAACGTCTCGGTGATGCTGCTCGGCGCGAGCGGCACCGGCAAGGAACTGCTGGCGCGCGGGCTGCATGAGGCCAGCGACCGGGTGGCCGGCGCGTTTGTGGCGATCAACTGCGCCGCGATCCCCGAAAACCTGCTGGAAAGCGAACTGTTTGGCCATGAGAAGGGCGCCTTCACCGGCGCGGTCAAGACCACCGAGGGCAAGATCGAGCAGGCCAATGGCGGCACCCTGTTTCTCGACGAAGTCGGAGATATTCCGCTGCAATTGCAGGTGAAGCTGCTGCGCTTCCTGCAGGAACGGGTGATCGAGCGGATCGGCTCGCGCAGCTCGATCGCGGTCGATACCCGCATCGTTTGCGCTACCCATCAGGATCTCGAGGCGATGATCGCCAATGGAACGTTCCGTGAGGATCTGTTCTACCGTTTGGCCGAGATTGTCGTCAAAATCCCCAGCCTGGCTGAGCGGCCCGGCGATTCGGCGCTGCTCGCCAAGGCGTTCCTTGGCCGCTTCGCCAAGGAAATGAACCCTTCGGTCAAAGGCTTTGCCGTCGATGCCCTGGCGGCAATCGATGCTTGGCGCTGGCCGGGCAATGTCCGTGAGCTGGAGAACCGGGTCAAACGCGCGGTGATCATGGCCGACAGCAAGCTGATTTCCGCTACCGATCTCGATCTTGTCGAGCCGGGCGACGAACTGGCCCAGGCGCTCAATCTCAAAACCGCGCGAGAGGCAGCCGATCGCCGCGTGATCCGCCATGCGCTGGCGCGCAGCGAGGGCAATATTTCCTCCAGCGCCAAGCTGCTCGGGATCAGCCGGCCGACGCTGTACGATCTGCTCAAGCACTACGACCTGCACGCC
>JANLQW010000268.1:0-8368 GCA_031368085.1 Novosphingobium sp.
ATCGCGCTGTTCCAGAACCTGTTTGTCGCACTGTTCGCTTTTCTGGGAATGGCAATCCTCGTCATGATCACCCAACTCGCGAGTCTTGCAATCATCGCAGATTTGTCATGGCATGGCTCAGTTGCAGGTTCATTGGGCGACCTCGTTCTTGCTGCGCTGAATAAGGCGCTCCCTGCTATTCCTACTGCCGCAGCCCTGTGCTCTATCATGCTGGCCGCCTTCCTCGCCGTTATATCACTGATGCTGCTAAGCTGGGGCTATGCCCGGGCAGAAGCGCAGGCGCTGGTGCCGGTCGAATATAGCGGCTTCATCTGGGCGGCTCTGCTCGGCTGGCTGATGTTCGGCGAAATCCTTACCTGGGCGACTGTGGTCGGCGTTGTCCTGATCGTCATCGGTTGCTGGATTGCCGCTCGGAAATCGACCAAACAGACCGCCCTCTAGACCTTGACCTGCCGTCCCCGAACGCGCATCGGCGGCGCCGACGAATCCGTTCCCGCAATGCAGCAGCAGCCGGCTTCGGGAGCCCGCACAATAAGGAACAGGCCCAATGACCCAGGTCGGACAGGACACGCTCGCAACTCGCAGCACGATGACCGTGGCAGGTCGCCCGTTCGCCTATTACTCGCTGAAAAAGGCGGGCGCGAAGCTGGGCGATGTCTCCCGCCTGCCGTTCTCGATGAAGGTTCTGCTGGAAAACCTGCTGCGCTTTGAGGACGGCGGCTTCACCGTGTCCACCGCCGACATCCAGGCGCTGGTCGATTGGCAAAAAAACCCCCGGGAATCGCAGAACGAAATCCAGTACCGCCCCGCGCGCGTGCTGATGCAGGACTTCACCGGCGTGCCCTGCGTGGTCGATCTTGCGGCAATGCGCGACGCGATCGCCAAGCTTGGCGGGGATACCAGCAAGATCAACCCGTTGGTCCCGGTGCATCTGGTGATCGACCATTCGGTAATGGTCGACGAATTCGGCCATCCCAAGGCGTTCGAGCAGAATGTCGAGATCGAATATCAGCGCAATATGGAACGCTATGACTTCCTCAAATGGGGTTCGAAGTCGCTCGACAATTTCTACGCCGTCCCGCCAGGCACCGGCATCTGCCATCAGGTGAACCTGGAAAACATCGCGCAGACCGTCTGGACCAGCACCGATCCCTCCGGCGTGACCGTCGCCTATCCGGACACCTGTGTCGGCACCGACAGCCACACTACCATGATCAACGGCCTTGGCGTGCTTGGCTGGGGCGTGGGCGGGATCGAGGCCGAGGCGGCAATGCTTGGCCAGCCAGTGTCGATGCTGGTTCCCGAAGTGGTTGGCTTTAAGCTGATCGGCGCGCTGCAGGAAGGCGTCACCGCCACCGATCTGGTGCTCACCGCAACCCAGATGCTGCGAACCAAAGGCGTCGTCGGGCGGTTCGTCGAATATTACGGCGAGGGCCTTGCCACGCTCTCCCTTGCCGACCGTGCAACGCTGGCCAATATGGCGCCCGAATACGGCGCGACCTGCGGCTTTTTCGGAGTGGACGACAAGACGCTGGAATATCTGCGCCTCACCGGCCGCGACGAAGACCAGGTTGCGCTGGTCGAAGCCTATTCCCGCGAGCAAGGCCTGTGGATCGACCCGTCCGCCCCGGAGCCGATCTTCACCGATACGCTCGAACTCGACATGGCCATGGTGGTCCCCTCGCTCGCCGGGCCGAAGCGGCCGCAGGACAAGGTGGCGCTCACCGAGGTTGACGACGTTTTCAACGCCGATCTTTCAAGCCTTTACCAAAAAGCTGCCCAGCGCGTGCCGGTGACCGGCAAGATGCACGACATCGGCGACGGCGACGTGGTTATCGCGGCTATCACCAGCTGCACCAACACCTCCAATCCGGGGGTAATGATCGCCGCCGGCCTCGTTGCCAAGAAGGCCAACGCGCTAGGCCTGAAGCCCAAGCCCTGGGTCAAGACCAGTCTTGCCCCCGGCAGTCAGGTGGTGACGGACTATTTTAACAAGTCAGGGCTGACCGAGCATCTGGACGCGATCGGGTTCAACCTGGTCGGCTACGGCTGCACCACCTGCATCGGCAATTCCGGGCCGCTGGCCGAGCCAATCAGCGCCGCGATCAACGCCAACAACATTGTCGCCGCCTCGGTCATCTCGGGCAACCGCAACTTCGAAGGCCGGGTATCGCCCGACGTGCGGGCGAACTTTCTGGCCAGCCCGCCACTGGTCGTCGCCTATGCGCTGAAGGGCACGGTAACCGAGAACTTCACCACCACCCCGATCGGCAAGGGCAGCGACGGCACGGACGTCTACCTGCGCGACATCTGGCCAACCAACGAGGAAGTGTCCGCCACCATCGCGCTCTGCGTTGATCGCAGCATGTTCCAGGCGCGCTATGCCGAGGTCTATAAGGGCGACGCGCATTGGCAGGCGATCGATGTCACCGGCAGCGAAACCTACAGCTGGCGCGCAGGCTCGACGTATATCGCCAACCCGCCCTATTTCGACGGAATGAGCATGACCCCGGCGGCGGTGCAGGACATTGTCGAGGCCAGGCCGCTCGCCATCCTGGGCGATTCGATCACCACCGATCACATCAGCCCCGCCGGCAACATCAAGGCCGACAGCCCGGCCGGCAAATATCTGCTCGACCACCAGGTCGCCAAGGGCGACTTCAATTCCTACGGCGCGCGCCGCGGCCATCACGAGGTGATGATGCGCGGCACCTTCGCAAATATACGCATCAAGAACGAGATGGTGCCCGGCGTCGAAGGCGGCATGTCGTGCGTCGACGGCGACGTCATGTCGATCTACGACGCGGCGATGACGCACAAGGCCAATGGTACGCCGCTGGTGGTGGTCGCCGGCAAGGAATACGGCACCGGCTCCAGCCGCGACTGGGCCGCTAAAGGAACAAAGTTGCTCGGCGTGCGGGCGGTGATCGTCGAAAGCTTCGAGCGCATCCACCGCTCGAACCTGGTCGGAATGGGCGTCTTGCCCCTGCAGTTCACCAATGGCGACACCCGCCAGAGCCTCGGCCTGACTGGCGACGACAGTTTCACCATCCGCGGCGTCGCCAGTCTCAGGCCGCGCCAGGACGTGAATGTCGAGGTCACCCGCAAGGACGGCTCGACGTTCAGCTTCAACGCGCTGTGCCGCATCGATACCGCCAATGAGGCCGAATATTTCATGAACGGCGGCATCCTGCATTATGTGCTGCGCAAGCTGGCGGCCTGAACCCGGCCGCATGACAGTAGCTATCGAGATCGCCGGATGGGCAGGCGCGCTGCTCATCCTGGTTTCTTATATACTCGTCTCGACCGGCAAGCTTTCGGGCCAGTCCGTCGCCTTTCGGTGGCTAAATGTCGCCGGTTCGCTGGGTTTTGTCGCCAACAGCGGCTGGCACGGGGCAATCCCTTCCACCGCGCTCAACGTGGTGTGGTGCGCTGTTGGCCTGGCGACGCTGTGGACCTTGCGCCAGCGGGCCTAGAACAAGCTTCATCCGAGCGGCGCGGATGGTACCGGTTGCCGCCATCCGGAAAAAGGGCGGCCCTGAAGCCGCCCTTCCCCCCGTTAAGCTTGGTTAAGCGAAACTGCGGGTCAAGGCGGGCTTCCGCGCGGGCCGGCGCAGTGCGAACAATGCGGCAGCCGCTGCGCCGAACAGCAGGAGCATCGGCGGGGCCGGCACTTCGTTGCCGCCCGTCGAGCTGCTGGATGTCGAACTTCCGCCCGTCGAACCGCCGGAAGTAGAACTGGAGGTGGACGACGAACCCGAAGACGAGGACGAGGTGGAGGAGCTGGTGGAGGAAGAGGTGCTCGTCGAAGATGAGGTCGATGACGAACTGCTGCTGGTGACATTGCCCGAACTCGAACTGACATTTCCGGAGGAGCTCGAAACGTTACCAGACGAGGTCGAGACATTACCCGAACTCGAACTTACGTTTCCGGACGAACTCGAAACGTTGCCCGAAGAAGTCGAGACATTACCCGATGAGCTGGAGACGTTGCCCGACGAACTCGAAACATTGCCCGACGACGTGGAAGTCGATGTCGAAACCCCGCCGGTGCTCGTCGATACGCCGCCCGTTGAGGTTGATATTCCACCGGTGGTGGTCGAACTGGTGATGCCGCCCGTCGATGTCGAAACCCCGCCGGTGGTCGTCGAGCTGGTGATGCCGCCGCTCGACGTCGAGGTCGAGCCGCCGGACGTTGAACTGGAGCCGGTGCTGGTCGAGGAAACGACGACATTGCCGCCGCCGCTGCTACCGCCGCCGAAGAACCCGCCAAAAAAGCCACCGCCGAAACCGCCGCTTGAGCCGCCACCGATGACAACTGCGGTCCCGCCGCCGGACGAACTGACTGGTTGCGGTGGCAGCGGCGGCAGATACGGCATCGGCATGGGCGCCGTCACCAGTGCGGGCGGCTGGCAGCAGACCGTGCGCTTGACGATCCGGCGGACCCGCCTGACCTGCCGCGGCACCGAACGTTCGGCCCGGCGCAAAATCGGCTTGCGCGGCTGTGCCGTGGCGCGCTTCAACTGCTTGACGTACTGGACCTGCTTCGCCGGCTTTTCGGCGACATGGACGGCGCCGCCGCCAACCAACGCGCCGCCGACCGCAAGAGCGGATAATTTCGCGAGGGCCATCCGAACCGACATACCTATTGCTCTCTTCTCGTTCCGCCGGGCGGCGCGTCACAAGGACCAGCCACCTGATCGGGACATTTCTATGCCATAGGAAACGCAGAGACAGGTTAAGGCGACAATGGAGTTAACCCCGTTTGGGGCGTGCCGATTTGGGATTTGGGCGATTTGCCCCGCGCGACGCAGCGACCTGTCCCGAAATGGAACCGATTATTGCCACTTCATGAAGCGATAGCGGCTTCGGGTTCTACGCGGACTCACCGGCATCAGGCTCGAACAGGCCCGCCTGACTGCCGGTAGGCGGCGCCAGATCGAGGTGCCGCCAAGCGGCTTCGTTCAGGCAGCGGCCGCGCGCTGTGCGAGCGACCAGGCCGAGCTGGATGAGATAGGGCTCGATCACTTCCTCGATCGTGTCGCGCGGTTCCGACAATCCCGCCGCCAGGGTCTCGACCCCGACCGGCCCGCCCCTGTAGATTTCCGCGACCATCCGCAGATAGCGCCGGTCCATCGCATCGAGGCCAAGACTGTCGACTTCCAGCCGGGTCAGCGCATCGTCGGCAACCGCGCGCGTCACGGTGCCGTTTCCGGCGACATGGGCAAAGTCGCGCACCCGCCGCAGCAGCCGCCCCGCCACCCGCGGGGTGCCCCGCGCGCGGCGGGCAATCTCGCGCGCGCCGTCCCGCTCCATGCCGATACCGAGCAGCCGCGCGCCGCGCGTCACCACGCTTTCTAGCTCGTCGACCGAGTAGAAATTGAGCCGAACCGGAATGCCGAAGCGGTCGCGCAGCGGGGTGGTCAGCAACCCCTGCCGGGTGGTCGCGCCGATCAGGGTGAAAGCCGGCAGGTCGATCCGCACCGACCGCGCCGACGGTCCTTCGCCGATGATCAGATCGAGCGCCCGATCCTCCATCGCCGGGTAGAGAATTTCCTCGATCACCGGATTGAGCCGGAGGATCTCGTCGATGAACAGGACATCGCCTTCTTCGAGATTGGTCAGCAGCGCAGCGAGATCGCCGGATTTGGCGATGACTGGGCCGCTGGTGGCGCGAAACCCCACGCCCAACTCGCGTGCGACGATCTGGGCGAGGGTGGTCTTGCCAAGACCGGGAGGGCCGAAAAACAGCACATGATCCATCGCCTCGCGCCGCGATTTGGCGGAGGCGATAAAGACGGACAGGTTGTCCTTGGCCGCAGCCTGTCCGACGAATTCGGCCAGGGTTTTCGGGCGCAGGGCGGCGTCGACGTCTTCGGCCTGGCGCTGAGGGGTGAGGTGGGGGTTGTCAATCATCCGGGTAGGTGCCGGAGAACGTCGCGCGAATGATGCAAAACTCGGGCGATCACCAGACTTTTGCCCTCCGCGCTCGCGGGTTCGTTTAGCTTGACCTTAGCCACGCCGTGCGCGACGTGCAGAAATGATTTCCTCAATGACATCGGATGGATCCCTATCGACGATCCCAGATGCAAGCCCTTCAGTAACCAATTCACGCACCCATTCAGTATCTTGCACTTCGGCCCGATCACGTCGCACTAGTTCGCGCAGGTAGTCTCCCGCGTCGAAGAACCGGCCTTCGGCGACGCGTGTTTCGATCCAGCTTTCGAGATCGGGCGGGAGGATTTTGCTGAGTTCGGTCATGGTCAAATTATAGGCGTTCTTAGGGGCAAGTCCAGAATGAGAGGCGGTCGCCTCCCCGGCGAATTCGGCGAGGATTCTGGGGCACAGCGCGGAGTCGACGTCTTCGGCCTGGCGGGCGGGGGTGGTGAGGGGTTATCGGTCATTGTTCAAGTTTCCGAGAGGGGCCCTGGGTAAACCGATGACTTCTTAGGGAATTTTACGATCTCGTCCCCCAGTGACCGGATCGAAGTCAGCAAATGGAACACCGATACCATGTTAGCGGCAGATTCATCGGTTCTCGGCGATCCAGCATGGGGACCATCCGGCCTAGTCGAGTCGATTGCAGATTTGCAATAGGCATAAAAATTGACAATTTTTGAAACATGATCGGCTTTAAGCAAACCAATCTTTCCAATCAAACCTTCATAGGCCGTAAAATAGTTTCCCCTTATGTCTATAACGTAGCTTATACCATTCCACATTTTTTTATCTACATCGTCAGCTATTTTACCAGTCGCTTCGAGATATTGTTGATGTTGAATGAGTCTGCAAATAGAGTCCACCTCGCTCGCGATAGCTGTGAGCACAGCTTCTGTTTCCCGTCGCCGGTCACAAATACCGATGATTGTTTGAAATAGTCCAGCAAGAATCGCACCAATCAGTGCCGCAAAAATCTCACTCACTCTGCCGTCCTCCTCAGCGCTCTGCCGCGCAACACCGCATATACCGAGCATGGGACGAAATGGGCCCTGAAATAAGTTCAGGATGACGATAGTAAGAGCGTTGGCGTATCACCCCGCCGCCCGTTTCAAAGCCACCCGAACCAGATCGTTCAGCCCCGCACCTTCACCCAGTTCCTCGCCCGCCCGCGCCACGGCAGCTACCGCAACCGCCGGTTTGAACCCCAGGTTCTGCAGCGCCGACACCGCATCCGCGCTGGCCGAGCCAGCCGGCAGGACAAGCGCACCAACCCCGCCCGCTCCCACCGGCAGCGCTCCCGCCCGATCCTTTAGCTCATTGACGATCCGTCCCGCCAGCTTCGGCCCCACCCCCTGCGCGCGTGCCACCATCGCGGCATCGCCGCCTGCACACGCGCGCTGCAATTCCTCGATCGAAAGGGCTGAGAGCACGGCCAGCGCCATTTTCGAGCCCACCCCCTGCACGCCGGTCAGCAGCCGGAACCATTCGCGCTCGGCGCCGCTGGCGAAACCGATCAGCCGCATGTCGTTTTCGCTGACCTGTAGTTCGGTGTGGATCGTCACCATTTCGCCGCGCATCCCAAGCGCATCCAGCGTCTTGGCCGAGCAATGGACAAGGTAGCCGACGCCGGCCACGTCGATCACCGCCCAGTCGGAGCCGAAGTCGTCGAGCAGACCAGTGAGCTTGGCGATCATGATTTGTTCTATGGCAGGAAACCGCGCAGCGCGCTAGCCCCGCCAGATATGCGCATGGGCAATCGCCACGGCCAGCGCGTCAGCCGCGTCGGCCCCCGCCAGTTTGACCCCCGGCAACAGCACCTTGAGCATCGCCTGCACCTGAGCTTTCTCTGCCCCGCCGCTGCCTACAATCGCCTTCTTGACCAGCCTAGTGGCATATTCACTGACCGGCATTCCGGTTCGCGCCAGCGCCAGCAGGCAGACCCCGCGCGCCTGGCCGAGTTTCAGGGTCGATTGCGGATTGGCGTTGACGAATACCTCCTCCACCGCGCCGCTATCGGGACGGTGGCGCAGAATGACGTCAGTCAGTTCGCGGTCGAGGGTTACCAGCCGCTCAGCGAGTGGTAGCGCCGCATCGGTGCGGACTTGGCCGTTGGCGATGTGCGAGAGGCGGTTGCCTGATTTGGCGATCACGCCCCAGCCGGTGGTGCCAAGGCCGGGATCGAGACCGATTATGATCAGCCCAATGTCTCCATCACCGCGTCGGAAACCTCGTAATTGCCCCAGACGGTCTGGATATCGTCATCGTCATCCAGCACATCGATCAGCTTGAACAGGGTCGCCGCCTCACCCTCGCCAACATCGACCTTGAGGCTGGGCTTCCACGCGAGCTTGACCGCGTCGGCCTCGCCCAGCGCGGGCTCCAGCGCGCGGGCGACTTCATGCAGGCTGTCGATGCTGGTCCAGATCGC
>JANLQW010000286.1:0-12786 GCA_031368085.1 Novosphingobium sp.
ATTCGGCTTCGAAGGGTGGGGTAGTCGGCATGACGCTGCCGATTGCGCGCGATCTGATGAACGAGGGCATCCGGGTCAACACCATCCTGCCCGGCATTTTCGAGACCCCGCTGATGCGGTCGCTGCCGGAAAAGGCGCAGCAGGTGCTGGGCGCGTCGGTGCCGTTTCCCAAGCGGCTCGGAAAGCCCGAGGAATATGCCCAACTGGCGCTGGCCATGATCGAGAACCCCTATTTTAACGGCGAGGACGTCCGCCTCGACGGCGCTATTCGCATGCCGCCGCGCTGAGCCGAAAACAGGCCGGCGCGGCCGAAGCCGAATTCACTGCGCCGCCAGCAGCGAGGGCGCGGCTGCTCGACAACCGCCAATATTCGATCGACATTATTATGGCAGGCATACTTGCGCGACCGGACCAAACCTGAAACCTGGCACATCGGCATCATCGGCGGCTCGGGCCTCGCCGACGGCATCGGGCTAGAGGACGCGCAGGAAATTGAGGTCGGCAGTCCCTTCGGTGAGCCATCGGGGCCGGTGACGCTGGGCTGGCTGGGCGAGGTGCGCTTCAGCTTTCTGGCGCGTCACGGGGCGGGGCACCGCATTCCCCCCGGCGAGGTCAATTACCGGGCCAATATCGATGTGCTAAAGCGCTGCGGCGTGACCGACCTGCTGGCGCTTAGTGCGATCGGCTCGTTGCGAGAAGAAATGGCGCCTGGCGCGTTCGTCGCTGTCGATCAGTTGATCGACCGGACCGCCGGGCGCACGAACAGCTTCTTCGGACCAGGGCTGGCGGCGCATGTTTCGCTCGCCGATCCGGTGTGTCCAAGGCTGGCGAGCCATGCCGCCGCAGCGGCGCGGGCGGCAGGGGCGATCGTCCATGATGGTGGCTGCTACATTGCCATCGACGGCCCGCAATTCTCGACCCGCGCGGAAAGCCGCTTGTACCGCACCTGGGGCGCGGACGTGATCGGCATGACCGCCATGCCCGAAGCGCGGCTCGCCCGTGAGGCGGAGCTGCCCTATGCGCTGCTCGGCATGATTACAGATTGGGACTGCTGGCGCGAGGCGGCAGCGGGGGTAGAGGCGGCGGAAGTCTTCGCGGTGATGCGGGCCAATTCCGAGCATGCGCGGGCCGCAATCGCGCAGTTCGCCGCGGCATTGCCCTCGGTGCGCGAGGCCAGCCCGATCGACGTCGCGCTGGACCACGCCATCGCCACGGCGCCCGAAGCGCGCGATCCTCGCCTTGTGCTGATGCTGGATGCGGTGGCGGGCCGGGTGCTCGGCTGACCGGCGCCGGCCCGCTGGGGAGCCGGTGCATTCTGGCCAGCGGCTGCTTACCCGGGAGGCTTGGCGTTGACGAAGTTGTCGCTGATCTGACAGGCCGCCGGGCCGAGGATGACCACGAACAGCACCGGCAAAATGAACAGGATCAGCGGAACCGTCATGATCGCCGGCAAACGCGCGGCCTTTTCCTCGGCGCGCATCATGCGATCGTTGCGGAATTCAGCCGACAACACGCGGAGAGCCGAGGCCAGCGGGGTGCCATAGCGTTCAGTCTGGATCATCGTGGTGACCACGCCCCGCACGGAATCCAGATTGACCCGATAGGCGAAATTCTCGAAAGCGTGCCGTCGCTCGGTAAGGAATGAAAGTTCAATCGAGGTCAGCGCGAATTCGTCGCCGAGTTCGGGATAGGCCCGGCCCAGCTCCTTGGCGACGCGGTTGAACGCGGCGTCGATCGTCAGACCTGCTTCGGCGCAGATCACCAGCAGGTCGAGCGCATCAGGCAGGCCCTTGCGGATTGCCGTAGTGCGCTTGCCGATCAGATTGCCGATGTAGATTTCAGGACCCTTGTAACCGATGCCGAGGGCGGCGGCGAACGCGACGAATTTCTTGAGGCTGGACAGGTCCGGGTAGACCCTGAAAACGTAGAGTACGAGTGCGGCGATGCCGCCGAACACAATGGGAAGCACCAGCCGGGCGAAGAGGACGACGAAGGCCAGCTCCTTCTTGCGGATGCCGGCTTGTGCCAGCTTCTGCTGCACCGCCTTGAGCTGGCTGTCTTGCAGGACTTTCAGCGACGACAGTGTGTCGCGCAAGCGGTCGGTGGTTTCGCTTTTGCGGATCACGCTGGCGCGCTTCTTGGCGGTGCCAGTGACAATGCCCAATTTCAATTGTTCACGGCGATCGTTCAACGACTTCACGCGCTTGGCCATCGGGTCGCGCACTGTAACCGCAGCATAAATCACCATCATCACCGCAATTGCGGCGACGGCGGCCAGGATCGTGCCAATCAGGATGACGTCGAAGCCGAGGAGCGTTGGTCCCGCCGGGGTATGTAACATGGCTGCCGCTTTCCCTCGCTCAGATTTCGAAGCTGATCATCTTGGACATGATAAACGCGCCGATCGACATCCAGATCAACCCGCCCACGCCGGCAACGATGAGGCGTGGATCGACAAAAAAGCCGCCCATATACCCCGGATTGATTGAATAAATCATGGCAAAGACGCCAAATGGCAGCACGCCGATAATGTAGGCGGAAGCCTTGGATTCCGAACTCATCGCCTTGATCTTGAGTTTCATCTGGGCGCGCTTGCGCAAGACGTCGGCGAGGTTCGACAGCGTCTCGGCGAGATTGCCGCCGGTCTCGCGCTGAATAGCGAGCGTAATGCAGAAGAACTGGAACTCGGGCGTGCCGAGCCGGTCAGCCGTATCCTGGAGTGCTTCCTCCATCGTGCGCCCGATCCGGATTCGTTCGGTTACCAGCTTGAACTCCTCGCCAACCGGCCCTGGTATTTCCTGGGCGACGATCGTGAGAGTTTCCGAGACCGGCAGACCGGATCTGAGCCCGCGGACCAGCAGCTCGATCGCTTCGGGAAACCGTGTGGTAAACTGAGCGATGCGCTTTTTGATATAATAGTTGACGACCATATGCGGCAGTCCGGCACCAACAACCAGGCCGGCCCCGAGCGATAGCGGAAATGCCCGCGTCTTTATGTACAGCAGGACGGTAAACACCAGCACCAGTCCAGCGCTGGAGTAGTAGTATTGGGTGATCGTCCATTTCTTGCCGGTCCGCCGAATCCGCAGCCTCAGCGCGTCGGTCCTTGAGCCGCTACCGGCAATCTGGTGGACCTTCGGTTTGCGGGAGGCAACGGCCTTGCGCAATTGCGCCTCGACCTTGTCGACTGTGCTTTCGGAATGGCGAAATCGCACCGCTTGAAGTCGGCGCAGGCTTTCCGTGCTGGCCGAGGGTCCCGAGAAGGCGGCCCAGCCGAGCACCATCAACGCCATCATGCCGATAGGAATGATCAGGAATGGCAGTATGCTCATCGGCGTTCTCAGCCTTCCTCAGCAAACGTTACGTGCGCCGGTCCAGCCGAGTGCACGGGACTTGAAGGTCAAGCGGCTTCGGCCGAGGCCTTGGCTTTGGGTTTCGCTTTCTTCATAGGCATCAATGCCTTGAGATCGAGCTTACCAAGGAGCGACTTCTTGACCGGTGCAGCATTGGCTCCCTCTTCGACAGGGGAGGCGCCAATTACAGACTTGGCGAGTTCACGGATCGTCGCGCCCGCCTTGCTCGAACGGTTGGCTTCGACGAACGACTGGCCAAGCTTGGCCGCGTTGGTCGCTGCCTTGATGTCGAAAGGCACCAGGAAGTTGACCTTACGCTCGATCGATGCCTCGAAATCGGATTTGCTGATTTCGGCGATGCCCGGTTGCACCTTGTTGGCCACCACCAGCACCTGGGCATGGCTGGCATTGGATTTTATCCACGACAGAAGCCGGATCGCGTCGCGCGCGGAAGCGAGGGTCAGTTCCGTGGCGAGCACGACAACGTTCACGTCCGACAGCAGATGCGGGAAGTTGATCAGCATGTTGCGCGGCAGATCGATTACCGTCATTTCAAAGGCTTGACGAAATTCTTCCTCAAGCTGCACGAAGGCCGCGCCGTCGGTCATCAAGGGAGAATTGATCGGTGCTTCGGCCGAGAGAATGGCGAGATTCTCGTTTGCGCGGATCATCGCACGTTCGATAAACAGCCCGTCGATGCGGCTCGGGTTTTCGATTGCGTCGGTAAGGCCGCGCCCCGGCTCGAGGTCGAGCGCCAGTGCGCCGGTGCCGAAGTGAATATCTAGATCGAGAAGCGCAGTCGGCAATTGGTGTTCGGTGCTGAACAGCCAGGCGAGTGAAGTCACCAGCGTCGAGGCCCCCACTCCGCCGCGCGTGCCAACCACTGCGGTCGAGATATGCGGCTTCGAGCCCGCGCCGTCCTGGTGCTTGGGCGCCGCAAAGATAGCCTGGGCATTGATCAGCGCATCGCGGACCTGGCCGGGCGACAGCGGCTTGAGCAAATAGTCGTGAATCCCGCTGGCCAGCAAATCGCGATAAAGCCGGACATCATTAACCTGACCGACAGCGATAACCACAGTCCCGGGCTCGCAAACTTCGGCAAGCGCGTTGATGTCGTTGAGCGGATCGCCGCTTTCGGACAGATCGACCATCAGGATGTTAGGGCTGGCGCTGATCGAAAGCGACTGGACCGCATTGCGCAATCCGCCCTTGTTGCATTTCTCCGACTGCCAGCCCAGCTCGATGACCACGGGCCGCAAGACATCGAGCGAGGTTTCGTCGCAAATGAACGATGCGAATGCATCGCGGTTGCCTTGTGAACCGGCTTTCCAGGGTGCGTTCATGGCCTTACTTTCCGCTGCTGTTCGTGGAGGGTTCCTTGAGGCCGTTTTCGCCAGTCGGCTTGGCGGTACGATAGCTTTCGATCGCCTTGGACGAACTCATCACGAGGGTCTGGCTGACGCTCCCGTCGCCCTTGAGCAAATGTTCCGGGTTGGCGACCATTGCCGCAAGGTTGCTGTTGGTGGCGCATCCGTAGTTGCTGCCAGTCGCATTTTTCAGATTGGCATCCGACTTGGCTGACCAGTCGGGGCAGCCCGGAACCGTAGCCTTGGAGCGGGAAATGATGATGCGCGCGGTGCCCGCGTTGACATAGCCGGGGGTGACCGGCGCGTTGTCATTGACCAGCAGGCCAAACCGCGCCGCAAGGTTCTCGATCGCGCCGCGAGTGGCACCGCTCTCCAACGGATCGTCGATCGAAATCCGGTCGCCGTAACGCAGTCCCATCGCTTCGAGCCAGCCGGCAAGCCGGCGTTCCTCGGGGAAGGACAGGCCGCCGGGACCGGTGGTGACGTCGATCGTGTAATTGACCCGTTCAACGACGGGCTGATGAATGCTTTCCAACGTGCGGTTGCCTGCCATGCCGCCACAGCCGGCCAGCGCGAGGCCGAGCGTGAGAGCAATGGCGCAACCAGCGAGGCGGGGCGCGTTCCGGATCAGGCTTTTGGTCATGGTTTTCACCTCACTCAATTCAGGTTGAAGCCGGGCGCCGGGGCGTCCACGGCGGCGCTGCGGCGGCTCTTTCGCGGCTTGGTTTCCTCGCGGCGGCCGGTTGCGGGCGCTGCTGGCTCGCGTAAACTGACATCCGGGCTGGGCACCTTGTCGGGACCGGCAGTCGGGACTGGCCGGGAAACGCCGGATTTGCCGGCGCTGTCTTGATGTCCGAGAAGTTGCTGAACAATGTTCGGGCTCTGATAGCCGTCGGTTGGCAGCTTGATGTCAGCGGCATCGACCGGATTGACGAGGTAGGGCGTGACAACAATCACCAGTTCGGTCTCGCCCCGTCTGAAGCTGGTCGAGCGGAACAACGAGCCGAGGATCGGCAAGTCACCGGCGCCAGGTGTCTTTTCGACCGCGTTCTGCGCAAAATTGCTGAGCAGGCCAGCGATCATGAAACTCTGGCCCGAGCCTAGCTCGACCGTGGTTTCCGCGCGCCGGATGGTCAGCGCCGGGATCTGAAAACCGTTGAGCATGACTGCGCCCTGGGTCGAAAGCTCGGAAACTTCGGGCCGGACCCGGATGGAAATGCGCCCGTTGGAGAGCACGGTCGGGGTATAAGCGAGGCTCACGCCGTATTTCTTGTATTCGATCGAAGTCGAGCCGAGTCCCTGTGAAATCGGGATAGGATACTCGCCGCCCGCCAGGAAGTCCGCGGTTTCGCCCGAAAGCGCCGTCAGGTTCGGGGCCGAAAGGGTGGTGACCAATCCGACTTTTTCGCCCAGGTCGAGCGCCGAGGCGACATCCAGCCCGGCCAGCTTGCCGGCAAGATTTACCGCTGTGCTGGCGTCGGCGGGCGCGGAAAAGGTAGTTGCGGTGCCTCCGACGATGAAATTTCCCGTCGCAGGATCGAACGGCAGCTTCAGTGTGCCCGTCGGCAGGCCGAATTGCGCTGAGGCGTCAAGTTGCGGCAAGGTCGAGGTATTCACTGCGCCAATGGAGCCGAAGTTGCGCCCGCGTGAGAGACCGAATTTGAACCCGCTGGTCAGGTCGCGCGTCAGCAGGTTGACCCCGATTTCACGCACCAGCGAGCGGTTGACCTCGGCAAAGCGGACTTGCAGATTGACCTGCAGCGGGGTCGCCATGCGCAGTCGGCTGATGATGTTGATCGTCGATTCCGATGCCCTGCCCGGAACTTCCTTCCCGCCGACAAACGCCTGCACCAGACGCTGCGCTTCGGCGGCGTCTTCCGGCGAGCTGACCGTGCCGGTCAGCAGATAGGTTCCGCTGCCAACCGTGGTGACGGCGATGCTGGCATCGGGCATGGCCAGCTTGAGCATCTGGTCGACGCTCTCGATATTAGAGCCGACCCGGACATTGGCTGACCAGATCACCTGCCCCGCCGCGTTGCTGGCATAGACGGTAGTCTCGCCGCCGGCCTTGCCGAAAACATAGAGTTGGCGCTGTGACTTCACCTGGACATCGGCGACATTCTCGTTGGCGACGAAGACATCGGTCATTGCGCCCGGGACGTAGACCAGCTGGCCGCGTCCGATCGAGAGCAGGATGTCGTTGGCCGGCCGCATGACCGACTGGGCGCGGGCTGTACCGGCCGTTGCGAGCGCCAGCGGAACACCGGCGCAGGCTGCGGCGAGCACGGAAAGGATCAGGCGACGTTTCATGCTTTTGCCCTTTGCAGTGGCGATTGCGGTGCGGTGCGGACGGGGGGCCATTTCAGCGGCTCCCGACCGGTTCGGCCGTGGTGGTCTTGCCGCGAGTGACGCGCACAACCGGTCCGGTGTATTCGCCAGCGCGAGGCGAGACACCATTGGGCGAGCCGCCGGCATTAGCGTTAATCAGACCGGCCATTGCGGCATTCCTTGAGACCGGCACGGTCCGCCGCTGGAAGCGGGAGACATCGGCCCCGGTGACGTAGCTGGTGGCCCCTTCGACAGGCCCGTTCATGGCCTTTTTGAGGAATGACTCTTCTTCTTGCTTGCTGACGCCTTCGGGTACTGTGACTTTGCCGCTGGCAATGGCCTTATCGAGTTCGGCCTGGTTGTCCGCGATCGAACGCAGCGACAGGTTGAGCGTGCCGATCGTATCGGCAACGGCAATCTTCTCGGCAATGCGCGGGGTCACCTCGAGCGTGACCGTGCTGGCAGTCTTGACGACGGTCTTGCCGTTTTCCGTGGTGGTTTCGGTGGCCTGATCGGTTGCGAGCACTCTAAGGTTGCGCAAGATGGTCTCGGCTGTCTTGAGCGGGTCGCCCTCGCCATCTCCCTTGATCGTTTGGGTCAGCACCAGATCGACGCGGTCTCCCGGGAACACGAAACCTGCAACACCGGTTGTTTTTGACACGGTAATCGTGGTGGCTCGCATACCAGGGCCAAGCGCCGCGGCAAGGAAGCCGCGGTCGCCTGGCGCGACGAGCGCGCCCTGGGTGACGGGCTGGCCGGCGGTGATCGGGTAGCGCACGACCGTGCCGAGCAGTTTGGTCAAATTTGCTTCGCCCTCAAGGAAATAGGCATCCTGCACCATGTCCTTCGGCCAGGCCTGGAACGCCGTGGAGTCAGCCGTGATGATCGTGCCCACCGGCAAAGCCCGCTGGGCAACCAGAACCTTGGGTCCGGTACTTACTTGCTCAGTGGCTGCGGCTTGCGGTGCAGCGGCTCCGACGAACAGGCTCCGCGCGGCAAGAGATGTGCCGATCGCGATGACAAGCGCCCCCAACAGCAGCATCAGCTTCTTTTTGTCCATGGCTATGCTAGCCCCCTCGAAAATGCCCCAGGTCGAAGCCTGTGAATGCGGGCAGAATGGTTAAGATCAAGTTTATCCGGTCAGCCCGCTGGCCCGAAAGGCAGGCAGGTAAAGTCCGGCGAGCGTCCACAGCCCGGCAGAGGCGATCGCGATGCCATAGGGCACCGCGATCCTGCCTTTGTTGCGCCGGGCAATGTGCCAGGCGCCGCACACGACAGTGAGCAGGCCGCCCAGCAGCGCCATGATTATGAGCAGCTTGAGAAAACCAGTCGGCTCGATCCATAGTGCGAGCGCGGTGAGCAGCTTGACGTCGCCCCCGCCCATCGCACCGATGGCAAACAGGCCGGCAAGCACGGCAAAAGCGGCGAAGGCGACAGCAAGCTGGATACCCACTCCGCCGAGAGACAGCCCGCTCGCCAGCCAGAATAGCGGGGCGCCCAGCGCAATCGCGGCATTGAGCCAATTGTCGATCTGACGGCGGCGCAGGTCGGTAACGGCGGCAACTATCAGCGCGATTGCCAATGCAGCGAGCAACCCGTAAGAAAAATATCCGCTTTGCATCGAAAGCCCCCTGAGCCGAGGGAGCCGGTGTAGCGCTCAGGGCTTACCAAAAAGTAACCAACCCCCTGAGGCCGAAATTAGGCTTAGGAACCTGCAAGACTTGTCCGCGCCGCGCAGTTCCGATCCGCCCTTCGACCGCCGGGCGATTCCCCGCGAGGCTGTCGAGTCGCGCTGGCTGGCACCGGATGGATACGCCGTCCGCCGCATCGACTGGCTGCAATCCGCAGGCGCTTGCCGTGGCTCGCTGCTGTTCCTGCCCGGTCGCGGAGATGCCTACGAGAAATATCTCGAAACGCTCGACCACTGGCACCGGCGGGACTGGCAGGTCACTGCGGCGGACTGGCGCGGGCAGGCCGGCTCGGGAAGGCTCGGCCAGGACGCGCTTACCGGCCATGTCAGCGACTTCACGATCTGGATCGAGGACATCGGCGCCTTCTGGCAGCAATGGCAGCAATCGACGCCGCGGCCGCATGTCATCCTCGGCCATTCTATGGGCGGCCACCTTGTGCTGCGGGCACTGGCCGAGGGGCGGCTTGGCGCCGATGCCGCGGTTTTGATCGCGCCGATGCTCGGCTTGAACAATCATCGCATGCCGGCCGGGCTGATCCATGCCGCCGCGCGGCTGATGGCAGCAATCGGTGATCCGCGGCGGGCGGCGTGGAAATGGGGCGAAAAGCCGCGCGCCCTGCCGGCGAATCGGATTAGCCTGCTCACCCAGGATGAGCCGCGATATGCCGACGAGCTATGGTGGCGCGAGGCGCGCCCGGAAATCGCGATGGGTCCGGGAAGCTGGGGCTGGGTAGCCAGCGCCTATGGATCGATGCGCGCACTGAAGTTGCCGGGCCTGCTCGAGCAGGTACAACAGCCGGTGCTGATCCTTGCCGTGGACCGCGACCGGCTGGTCGATATTCGGGCGATCGAGCGGGCGGCGGAGCGCCTGCCCCATGCCGAGCTTGTCCGCTTCGGCCCCGGCGCGCGGCACGAACTCCTTCGGGAAATAGACCCAATCCGCGACCGGGCGCTCGCGGCTATCGACGAATTCCTCGACCGCGCCGCTGCGGCACCGGCGTGACACCGGTGGCGCAGCACTTCGACATCGCCATCGTCGGTGCGGGAATGGCTGGCGCCTCGCTTGCAGCGGAGTTGGTGGGCGGCGCGCGCGTGGTCCTGCTCGAAGCCGAGCCGCAGCCAGGCTATCATGCCACCGGGCGTTCCGCCGCGTTCTGGACGGAAAGCTACGGCGGCCCGGGGGTCCAGCCGCTGACCACGGCTTCGGGAGCTTATCTCAGGGACAATGGTTTTTTGACCTCGCGCGGGGCGCTGACCCTGGCCCGCGCCGGGCAGGCAACCCGGCTCGCTGCGTTCGCCAGCCGCTTTGCCGCCTTGGGAGTCAGGGTCGAGATGCTGGAGCGCGAGGCAATCGCGTCGCGGGTGCCGGGGCTGCGAGCCGATTGGACGCTTGGCGCGTTTGAGGCTGATTGCTGCGATATCGACGTTGCCGGCTTACATCACCATTATCTCAGCCGGGCGCGGCGCGGTGGGGCTGAAATCCAGTGTTCGGCACAGCTGGCCGGGGCGCGAACCGGCGCGATGGGCTGGTGTTTGACCCTCGCGGATGGGCGGGAAATCGCCAGCGACATCCTCGTCGATGCCGCGGGTGCCTGGGCCGACGCAGTGGCGCACATCGCTGGCGCGCGCCCGCTGGGAATTGCGCCGTTTCGCCGCACAATCGCCCAGCTGCGTGTAACTCCCGCCGTACCCCGGGATTTGCCGCTGGTGCTCGACATTGCCGAGACCTTCTATTTCAAGCCGGAGGCTGGCCGGCTATGGCTGAGCCCGCACGACGAGACGCCAAGTGTCCCCTGCGATGCCGCGCCGGACGCAATCGACGTCGCCTCGGCCATTGCCCGGCTGGAGTCGGTGGTCGATTGGCAATTCGAGCGGGTCGAGCACACATGGGCCGGCCTGCGCAGCTTCGCGCCGGACCGCCTGCCGGTGTTCGGTTTCGATCCGGACGTGCCAAGGTTCTTCTGGTTCGCCGGGCAGGGCGGCTTCGGCATCCAGACCGCGCCGGCCTCCGCGCGGCTGGCGGCGCGGCTGCTGCGGGGTGAGGCGGGCGGCGAGATCGATCCGGCGGCTTATGCACCGTCGAGATTTGGCTGATTTACCCGACGACTGACTTTGCCGCATCGCTGGCGAGTCGGTCCGCGCGCTCGTTCTCGGCATGGCCGTTATGGCCTCGCACCCATTCCCATTGAACGCGGTGCCGCTGTGCCGCCTCGATCAGCTCGTGCCACAGGTCGGCGTTGCGCACCGGTTGCCTGCTGGCGTTGATCCAGCCCTTGCGCTTCCAGCCCTCGATCCATTTGGTCATGCCATCGATGACATAGCGGCTGTCGGTGTGCAGCCTGACCTCGCAGCTTTCGGTCAGCGCATTGAGCGCGCGAATGACGGCGGTCATTTCCATGCGGTTGTTGGTGGTCGCGGGCTCGCTGCCGCTAAGCTCCTTTTCGTGCCGGCCCATCCGCAGGATCGCGCCCCAGCCGCCGGGGCCAGGATTGCCCTTGCAGGCGCCATCGGTAAAGATGTCAATTGGTGTCAAGGGATTGATACCGTCTGTCGTTATATGCCGAAGATTGCTCCATTGACCGGGTTGGCATAAAATTCAAGCCGGCGGGCAAAGGCCATGGGATCTTTGCGGGTGACCAGCGCGCCCGCCGGGGTGTTCATCCAGTCATAGGCCCGGGTCAAAAGGAAGCGCATCGCCGCGCCGCGCGCCAGCAGCGGCAGCGCGCCGCGCTCCGCCGGTTTTAGCCGCCGGACTGCATTGTAGCCCGCCAGCAAGGCCCGGGACAATGCCGGATCGAAGCGCGAACCATCGGCGCTGAAGCACCATGCTGCGTGTGTCACGGCGACGTCGTAAGCGGTGACGTCGTTGCAGGCGAAGTAGAAGTCGATCAGGCCGGTCACTTCGTCGTCCAGCATCAGCACGTTGTCGGGGAACAGATCGGCATGAATTATGCCGCGCGGCAGATCCGCCGGCCAGGTCCGGGCAATCAGCGCCAATTCGCGCTCGACCAGCGCCGCCAGATCGGGGTGGATCGAGGTGAGGCCCTCGGTCCCGCAAGCCCGTGCCAGCGCTCGCCATGCCGGCGGACCAAGGCCGTTGGCACGCTGCGGCGTGAAATCCGCCGCCGCCAGATGAAGGCGCGCGAGCGCACCGCCGACCGCAAGCGCCTGGGCCGGCGTCGGCGCGCTGACTGAAACGCCCGGCAGGAATTCGATCAGTGCCAGCGCCTTGCCGCCGTTATAGCGGAACGCCTGGCCTTGGCCATCGTGGATCGTTCGCGGGACCGGGCAGCCGCGATCGGCAAGGTGGTCGAGCAGTCCCAGAAAAAACGGCAGGTCGCTGACCTCGACGCGCTGCTCGTACATGGTCAAAATGAATCGTGCGCCGCCGCCATTCGCGCCCGAGGTCTCGATCAGCCAGTTGCTGTTTGAGACGCCCTCGGCAATCCCCTTGGCGGAGCGCAATTGACCAACGCCGAAAGCATCGACGATCTCCGCCAGCGCTTCCGCGCCGAGCTGGGTGTAAACCGCCATGGCCGCCGCCTAATCGGCCAATTGGCGCGGCAGCTTGAACACCATGTTTTCCTCGGCGGTGGTGACCACTTCCTCCTGGACCTTGCGCAGTTCACCCAGCCGGGCAGCCACTTCGCGCACCAGCGATTCGGGGGCGGACGCGCCGGCGGTAAGGCCGAGCACGGAAACGCCTTCCAGCCAGGCCGGATCGATCTCCGCAGCCCGCTGGATCAACCGGGCGCTTGTGCCGCAGCGTTCGGCGACTTCGACCAGCCGCCGCGAATTGGAACTGTTGGGCGCACCGATTACCAAAACCAGCTGGCATTCCGCCGCGATCGCCTTGACCGCGGCCTGCCGATTGGATGTCGCGTAGCAGATGTCATCCGCCTTTGGTCCGGCAATGCCCGGGAACCGCCGATGGAGCGCGGCGACGACGTCCGCCGTATCGTCGACCGACAGCGTGGTCTGGGTCAAAAAGGCGAGCGGCTCGTCAGGGAGGAAGTCGAGCGCGGCAACATCCTCCAGGGTTTCAACC
>JANLQW010000292.1:0-8280 GCA_031368085.1 Novosphingobium sp.
GTCGGACCCCGCCCCGCCCGGGGACGCCGCTGTGCACAAGCTGGTACTGTGTTCGGGCAAGGTCGCTTACGACCTGATCGAGGCGCGCGATGCGGCTGAACTCGGCGATGTCGCGATCCTGCGGCTCGAACGGTTCCTGCAGCTGTGCGCACAGGACAATATCCAGGTCTGCAACATCACCACCCCGGCAAACTACTTCCACGTTCTGCGCCGCCAGATGCACCGACCATTCCGCAAACCGCTGATCATCATGACGCCGAAATCGCTGCTGCGGCATCCGATGGCCAAGAGCGCGGCTTCCGATTTCATCGGCGATGGGCATTTCAAGCGTATCCTGTCGGACCCCGCCCCGCCGAAGGACGCAGCCGTGCGCAGGCTGGTGCTGTGTTCGGGCAAGGTCGCCTACGACCTGATCGAGGCGCGCGATGCGGCTGAGCTCGGCGATGTCGCGATCCTGCGCCTTGAACAGCTCTACCCGTTCCCGGGCGAGCCGCTGGCGGCGCGGCTGGGGCGGATGCCGGCGCTGGAAGAACTTGTCTGGTGCCAGGAAGAGCCGCGCAACAACGGCGCCTGGTCGTTCGTCGATCCGTTTCTGGAGGATGCGCTCAAAGCCGCAAAATGCAAGGTCACTCGCGCCCGCTACGCTGGCAGACTGGCGAGCGCTTCCCCAGCCACCGGCCTCGCCAAGCGCCATGCCAATGAGCAGGCTGCGCTGGTCGCCGACGCGCTGGGGTTGTCCGTCCGCTCCGAAATCAGGCGCAAGAAGGTAGCCTGACCCCGCTTTTTCCGAAGCCCCGCAAAAAGGCCTCAAATCGCCATGCCAACCGAAGTCAAAGTGCCCACGCTGGGCGAATCCGTTTCCGAAGCGACCATCGGCCAGTGGCTGAAGCAGCCGGGTGAGGCAGTGAAGCTCGACGAGCCGATCGCCAGCCTGGAGACCGACAAGGTCGCGGTGGAAGTCCCCGCTCCCGCTGGCGGCGTCATGGGCAAGCATATCGTCGCTGTTGGAGATACCGTGGCCGTCGGCGCGTTGATCGCAACGATCGAGGACGGCATCGCCGCTGCCGGCGCCCAGCCGGTTGCGCCGCGCAGCGAGGCCGCTATGCCCCCGGCCTCGGAATCGCTTGCGCCGAAAAGCGCGGAGGCGCCGGTGGCCAGCGGCGATCCTGCGGTGCTTTCTCCGGCAGTGCGCCGCGCGGTGCTCGAGCATGGCATCGATCCGGGAAGCGTCACCGGCACCGGCAAGGATGGCCGGCTGACCAAAGACGACGTCGTCGCTGCCGCCCAGGCCAAGCAGGCCGCGCCTGCCCCGGCGGTCACCTCACCCGCCCCTGCATCAATTACCCCCCCCGCTCAGCCTGAGCTTGCCGAAGCCCGCGCACCCACCGGCGAACGCCGCGAGGAGCGCGTCAAGATGACGCGGCTGCGCCAGACCATCGCCCGGCGGCTCAAGGAGGCGCAGGACACTGCCGCCCTGCTCACCACCTTCAACGATTGCGACATGACCGGGGTGATCGCGGCGCGCGACCGGTACAAGGATTTGTTCGAAAAGAAGCACGGCATCCGCCTCGGCTTCATGGGCTTCTTCGCCAAGGCCGCGTGTCTGGCGCTGAAGGATATCCCCTCGGTCAACGCCCGGATCGAAGGCGACGAAATCGTTTATAACGACTATGTCGATATTTCGGTCGCGGTCTCGGCCCCCAATGGTCTTGTGGTGCCAGTCGTCCGCAATGCCGATGCGATGTCATTCGCCGGCATCGAGAAAGCCATCGCTGGCTACGGCAAGCAGGCCCGCGAAGGCACGCTGACGCTCGAGGACATGAAGGGCGGCACCTTCACCATTTCAAACGGCGGAGTGTTCGGCTCGATGCTCTCGACCCCGATCATCAATCCGCCGCAGAGCGCCGTGCTCGGCCTGCACAGGATCGAAGATCGGGCTGTGGTGCGCGATGGCCAGATCGTCGCCCGCCCGATGATGTATCTCGCGCTGAGCTACGACCACCGGCTGATCGACGGTCGCGAGGCGGTGATGGCTTTGAAGATCATCAAGGAAGCAATCGAGGATCCGACGCGGATTCTCATTGACCTTTAAAAGGAGTGCAGGCGATGCGCCAAGACTTGGAAGGAACGCGCGATCAGGAGGCGTATCACTCGATTTGCAAGCAAGTTGAGAGAGAAGAGAATCTCAATAGTTTCAGATTGAATTTGACCTTAATTGTTAATATTGCGTTGGGAACTGGATTTATTACACAATTACAGTCTTCGAGTAATATTTTTCTGAAAATATTAGCATTATCGGGATTGTCTTTTGCAGGTGTAATATTTACTATTTACAGTGGCTTGTCTATTTGGGCAGGCCGGAAACAAATTTCATACCTAAAAGAACAATTTTTTCTACAAAAAGAAAGTAAATTCAAAGGATTAGTAAGGCCATTTTTCTGGACAAATTCCGATAATGATGCTTTTCGTGAACGCTTGTGGGATCGTGCACCTATAATAATCACAATGTTTTGGGCAATAGGTCTCTTTCTGGGAATTCTAGTCACGTTTTTGGTGCCCGTCAGCAGTGACAAGGAAATTAAATGCAGACCTTCGACTATGACATCCTCGTCATCGGCGCCGGCCCCGGCGGCTATGTCGCCGCGATCCGCGCTGCCCAGCTCGGTCTCAAAGTAGCCTGCGTGGAAGCGCGCGAGACATTGGGCGGGACCTGTCTCAACGTCGGCTGCATTCCGTCCAAGGCTCTGCTCCATGGCTCGGAGCTGTTCGAGCAGGCGGCGCATGGCGCGCTTGCCAAGTTCGGGGTGAAGATTGGCAAAGTCGAACTCGATCTGGCGGCGCTTCAGGGTGAAAAGGCCAGTGCAGTCAAGGAACTGACCGGCGGGATCGCGTTCCTGTTCAAGAAGAACAAGGTCACCTGGCTGAAGGGCGCGGCAAGTTTTAAGGACGCCCGCACCGTTGAGATCGCGGGCAAGAGCGTCACCGCCAAAAACATCGTCATCGCCACCGGCTCCTCGGTTACCTCCCTCCCCGGCGTCGAGGTCGATAATGCCAAGGGCATCATCGTCGATTCGACCGGCGCGCTGGCGCTGACCAGGGTTCCGCAGCATCTCGTCGTGATCGGCGGCGGGGTGATCGGGCTGGAGCTGGGCTCGGTGTGGCGGCGGCTGGGGGCGAAAGTGACGGTGGTCGAATTCCTCGATGCGCTGCTCCCCGGCATGGACGGCGATGTACGCACAGAAGCCGCGAAGATCTTCGCCAGACAGGGCATGGATCTGAGGCTTTCAACCAAAGTGACGAGCGCCGCTATCAAGGGCAGGAAGGCAACGCTGACGCTCGAGCCCTCAGCCGGCGGCGCCGCGGAAACGCTGGAAGCTGATTGCGTGCTGGTTTCCATCGGACGTCGGCCGAATACCGAAGGGCTCGGTCTTGCCAATATCGGGCTGGAACTCAACAAGCGCGGGCAGATTGAAACCGATCACGCTTTCCGCACCAAAGTGGACGGCGTCTGGGCGATCGGCGATGTTATCCCCGGGCCGATGCTGGCGCACAAGGCCGAGGACGAGGGCATTGCCGTCGCCGAAAACATCGCTGGCAAGATCGGCATCGTCAACCACGCGGTGATCCCGAGCGTGGTCTATACCATGCCCGAGATTGCCGGCGTCGGTCTGACCGAGGAAGCAGCGCGGGAGAAGGGTGAGATCAAGGTCGGCAGATTTTCAATGATGGCCAACAGCCGCGCCAAGACCAACCGCGAGGGCGACGGCTTCGTCAAGGTCATCGCCGATGCCAGAACCGACCGCGTGCTCGGCATCTGGATGATCGCCTCGGTCGCCGGCACGATGATTGCCGAGGCCGCGCTGGGAATGGAGTTTGGCGCGAGTTCGGAAGATATCGCCTACACTTGCCACGCCCATCCGACGCATGCGGAAGCGCTCAAGGAAGCGGCGATGGCAGTGCTGGGGAAGCCGTTCCATATGTAAGGCGCAATTTCTCGCCGCGCCTGTATTGAACAAAATTGGAGCATCGTCCCGATTATTTGACCCAAAACCGTCTATGCTGAGCTTGTCGAAGCACTGTCTTTTTCTTCGTGCTTCGTGCCCAACCGCCTGAAGAAAAAGCAGTCCTTCGACAAGCTCAGGAAAGACGGGTTGGGGGTAGAGGTGATTCACATTTCACAATCGGCACTTTAGAGGCGAGCCGGCTTGGTGGCCTTTTTTCGCGGTCAGTCGTCGGACCCGGTTCCGTCGATCGTCGGCTCACTGACGCGCCCGTCACTATCCACCGCGCAGGAAAAATCCCGGTTGCCATTGACGCGTCCGGCAATGCGCCACCCGGAACTGTCTCTATCGGTTGAATCGACCGATTCAACCCGCGTGTCCCCGCGCTCAACCAGCGCAATGCAGCGGTCAACCAACGCATCGATATTGTCGATATTGTCGTTGCCATCGGTCCGCTCGCTGTCCGGTTCCGACCGGGAAGATTGGTCGCCGTCGTCATCGCTGCCGTAGTAGCGTTGACCATCAGCGCCATAATCCTGATCGTCCCACCCCTGGTAAACGTCGTCGCGGTCAGGATAGCCCTCGCTGCGCTCATAATAGCGATAGGAATCATCGTCCCAGGTCCTGCCCGATGCTGCTGCGGTGATCGCGGCGATGGCGCCGATACCGATGATCCCGCCCACGATCCAGCCTGAATCATCGCCGTAGTCTCGGTAATGACCGCCACCCCAGCCTTCGGCGGAAGCCGGAGTTGCTGCTAGCGACAGCGCCGCAGCGACTGCCGCGCCCGATGTAAGCCGAGATGCCCGAAATTTCATCAAACCGATCCTTTCGTGACCGGCGTAATCTTTAACCTGCCCAAGATATGCTCGGAAAAGTCGTTACGCCCCCTGATAAATAGCTAGGCGGCCCAGGCTTTCAAAGGCCTGAACCGCCATGCTTTATACAGTATTTACTTACAGCCGATCGATACCGTTGAAGTCGAGATCAACCACCCGGCCCCGCTCGAAACGGCAATTGAACGTGCCGCTGTCGTAACCGCGATGGTTGCTGTTCCAGCCGCGATTGTCGCCGCCCCAGCCGCGCCCATAGCCGCTATCTCGATGACCCCAGCCACGGTCTGCCGAGTTGACTGTGATCCGGCCGAGCACTTCATAGCCCCAGCCGGTGCGGCGCACATTCTGGATGTGGGTCACGTCGGCATTTCCGTAGGTATCGCGGCTCGCCTGACGCTCGGCGTTACGAATGCACATTTCGACTGCCTGGCGGGGATTGCCGCCCCAGCTGCGGTTACCGTTGTAGCCGTTATAGCCGCCATATTGATTATCATAGCCGCTATTTCGGCCGTCATAACCGGCACGGTCATAAGGATAGTCGTTGTTTTTGCGGCTTGCGGAGAGCGCGACAGCTGCGATGCCCCCAAGTACCAGCGCTCCGGCAATCACTTCGCCGGTGCTGATCCCGCCGCGATCATTCGCCATGGCGGGGGCCGCTGCTGAAATCGCCATCGCGCCAGCCGCGACGGTCCCGACCAAGGCTTTGGTGATAGTAGTCATTGCGTTCGTCCTTATCTGATGCCGGACGGGAATTGCCCGGCGATGAGGACGTTCTAACGAGCGACCGCTGAGGTGACGCTGAACTGGCTTGACAGAAGTTGTTCATATTTGTCACATGTTTTATGAACGTAATTGTCCGTCAGGGCACCTTCGCGGGTGGCTCGATCTGCAACCCGGTCCATTTAGCGAGGAAGGCGAGGATATCGGCATTCTCCTCGATGGCCTTGTCAGTCGGCTTGCCCGAGCCGTGACCGGCGCGGGTTTCGATGCGGATCAATTGCGGCTTGGTCCCGACATCCGCCGCCTGCAACGCAGCGGCATATTTGAAGCTGTGGCCGGGCACGACGCGGTCGTCGGTATCGGCCGTGGTGACCAGCATCGCCGGATAGTTCGCGCCGGGCCGGATGTTATGATAGGGCGAGTAGGCGCGCAGCACCCGGTAGTCCGCCTCGCGGTTCGGGTGGCCGTAGTCGTCAACCCAGTAACGCCCGGCGGTGAAGCGATCGAAGCGCAGCATGTCCATCACGCCGACCTGCGCGTTGGCGGCCGCGAACAGATCGGGCCGCTGGTTTACCACCGCGCCGACCAGCAGCCCGCCGTTGGAGCCGCCCTGAATGGCAAGGCCGCCCCTGGACGTAATCCCCTGATCCATCAGAAACTGGGCGGCGGCGATAAAATCGTCGAATACGTTCTGCTTGCGCTCCAGCCGCCCGGCATCGTGCCACTCCTTGCCATATTCGCCGCCGCCGCGCAGATTGGCGAGAACGAAAGCGCCGCCCGCTTCCAGCCAGGCCATCCGCGATGCGGCGTAGCCGGGCGTGAGCGAAACATCGAAGCCGCCATAGCCATAAAGCAGGGTCGGCACCGGCTTGCCGGCAGCGGCAATCGCGGTTTTGCGGACGATGAACATCGGCACCTTGGTGCCGTCCTTCGAGGTGTAGAAGCGCTGTTCGACGGAAAACTGGCGCGGATCGAAGGTCAGCGCGGGACGGGCAAAGGGCTTGGTCGCGCCGGTGGCGATGTCCAGCCGGAAGATCGCGGGCGGCTGGTTGAAGCTTGTGTAGCTGTAAAAGGTTTCCGGATCGCCCGGCTCTCCCCTGAAACCGGCGGCAGTGCCAAGACCGTTCAGCAACAGCGCCGTGGCGCCCTTACCGTTCAAATCCAGGACCAGCGCACGCGAGGCGGCGTCCTTCAGATAAGACAATACCAGCTTGTCGCCGATGATCGTGCCCTGCTGCAGCGTTTCCTCCGACTGGCGCACCAGTTCGCGCCATTGCGGGGTTCGCCTTGCCAGGTCGATGACGACGAGGCGGTAGCGCGGTGCCTGCATGTTGGTGACGAACCACAGGCTCGAGCCGACGCCATCGACCAGCCGCCAGTCATGTTCAAAGCCGGTGACGAGCGGGCGCAGCTTCCATCCGTTTCGCGTGCGGCGGGCGAGATCGATAACATGCAGCTGATAGCGCGCGTCGGTGCCGATCGAGCTGGTGACGATGGCGTAGCGGCCATCGGCAGTCACCTCGGCGGCGTGGCTGTATTCCAGATGCTCGGGGGTGGCATAGACCTGTCGGTCGTCCTCCTGCGGTGTGCCCAGCCGGTGGAACCACAGGCTTTGGTTGTAGCTCTGCTCCTGGAAATCCCGTCCTGCCTCGGGCTTGGGGAAGCGCGAATAGAGGAAGCCTTCGCTGCCGACCCACGCCAGCTGGGTAAATTTCGCCCAGCGAATCTCGTCGGAAAGCACCTTGCCGCTCGCCACGTCGAGCACGCGGAGGATGCGCCAGTCGGTGCCCCCGTCCTGCACGCTGTACAGCAGGAAGCGCCCGTCCTTGGACGGCTTCCAGTCGTCGAGCGCGGTGGCGGCGTCCTTCGCCCAGGCGTTGGGATCGATCAGGAGGCGCGGCTTGCCATTCAGCCCCTTGCGCACGAATAGCTGCGCCTGATTTTGCAGCCCGGTGTTGCGCGTATAGAAATATCGCCCGCCCGCCTTCACCGGAAGGCCGTAGCGCTCGTAGCTCAGCAGGGCGCGCAGCCGCTCCTTGAACCAGGCGCGCTGTGGCAGGCCGTCGAGATAGGCGCGGGTGACCTGGTTTTGCCGGGTGACCCAGCCGGCGACTTCGGCATCGCTGCGCACGTCGTTTTCGAGCCAGCGGTAGGGATCGGCAATGCGCTCGCCAAACTGGGTTTCCGCGACATCGCCGCGGCGGGTCTCGGGGTAGGCTATGGGTTTCAACTCACTGGCCCACGCAGGCATCCCGCCCGCCAGGGCGGATAGCAGCGCCAGGGCAAGGCGTAGCATTCATCGGTCTCCGATGTGCAAAAGGCGGACACGAACTAGGCATTCGCACCCGCCTTTGCAATTCGCGTTCCGCTCGCCGCCGTGGCGAGGACGCGTCCTATTCGATGTCGTCGGTCATCACCGGCCCGGAATCCTGACCCTTGGCCGCATTGTCGCGATCGACCAGCTCGATCACCGCTACCGGGGCGGCGTCCGAGGCGCGGATGCCGGCCTTGATGACGCGGGTGTAGCCGCCGCTGCGCGCGGCGTAGCGCGGGGCAAGGACGTCGAACAGCTTGGTCAGCTGGGCGTCGTCGAGCAGGCGGGCGTGGGCCAGACGGCGGTTGGACAGGCCGCCGCGCTTGCCCAGCGTGATCAGCTTGTCGACATAGGGGGCGAGCTCGCGCGCCTTTGGCGTCGTGGTGGTGATCTGCTCATGCTTGATCAG
>JANLQW010000012.1:0-12933 GCA_031368085.1 Novosphingobium sp.
GTGATGCCGATGATCGGGCTGACGATCTGGCCCATCGCCTTGTAAGTCGCTTCCTTGGGCGGCAGACCTTCCTCGGCCATGATCCGCTCGACATTTTCAATCACGACGATCGCGTCATCGACCAGTATGCCAATCGCCAATACCATGCCAAACAGGGTCAGCACGTTGATTGAATAACCGAGCGCGAACAGGCCGAGACAGGCCCCAAGCAGCGCGACGGGGACGACGATCGTCGGGATGATCGTCGCGCGGATATTCTGCAGGAACAGGAACATGACGAGGAAAACGAGGATCATTGCCTCGACCAATGTCTTGATCACTTCCCGCACCGAGCTCGAGACGAACAGGGTTGTGTCATACGGGATCGAGTAGGACATTCCCGCCGGGAAAGCCCCCTTGAGCGCCTCCATCCGGTCCTTGACGCCTTGCCCCGCTTCGAGCGCATTGCTGTTGGGCGCGAGCTGGACTGCGATCCCCGCCATCGGTTTCGTGTCGAGCCGAGTTGTGGTGTCGTACGACGCCGCGCCCAGTTCGACCCGGGCGACATCGCCTAGCCTAAGGCTCGACCCGTCGGGATTACTGCGGACGATGATCTGGCTGAATTCCACGGGCGTCGAATAGCGGCTCTGGGTTATGACGGTGGCGTTGAGCTGCTGCCCTGCGGCCGACGGCAGCGCGCCAATCTGCCCCCCTGGGGTCTGGCTGTTCTGCTCACGCACCGCCTCCAGCGCCTCGGCCGACGACATTGAATATCCCGCCAACTTTTCCGGATCGAGCCATATCCGCATGGCATATTCGGATCCAAACAAAAACGCGTTGCCGACGCCTGGAACGCGGCGAATATCGTCGAGGATGCGCGTGCTGGCGTAATTACCCAGGTCAAGCGCGTTGCTGCTGCCGTCGGGCGAGATCAGCGCCACGATAATCAGGAAGTTATTATTGGCTTCGGTGACCGTGATGCCTTGGCGGCGGACTTCCTCAGGCAGACGCGGCTCGACCCGGCTCAGCCGGTTCTGCACATCAACCTGTGCAAGGTCGATGTCGGTACCGCTCTTGAACGTGACGGTGATCGTCGCCGTGCCGTTCGCCGCCGAGGTCGAGTTCATGTACAGATAATCTTCAACCCCGTTCATCTCCTTCTCGATAATCGAAGTGACGTTGCTTTCCAGCGTCGCGGCATCGGCGCCGGGATAAGTGACCTTGATCGTAACCGATGGCGGCGCGATGTTCGGAAATTGCTCGATCGGCAGTTGCTGGACCGCAAGCAGCCCAGCAAGCGAAATGGCGAGCGCGATTACCCCGGCAAATACCGGGCGCTCAATGAAGAAATTAGCGAGCACCGGCGGAGCCCTGCGCGGGGGCGGGGCGGCGGTACGGCGGTCGCGCGGTGCCGAGCGGCTTGGGATCGACTGTGGCGCCGGGCATCACTTTTTGCAGCCCGTCGACGATTACCTTGTCGCCCGGCCGCAAGCCGTCGAGGATGACCCAGCGATTGCCGTCCGCCGCGCCTAGTTTGACCGGCCGCGGAGTGGCGACATTGCCTGACCCCAGTATCATTACGCTGCCGCCCTGTTGGGTGATCTGCACCGCGCGTTGCGGCACCGTGATTCCGTTGGGGTTGCTCCCGGTCTGGACGCGGACGCGGACGAACTGCCCCGGAAGCAGCAACCGCGCCGGATTGCGGAAAGTGGCCCGAAGCCCGACGCTGCCAGTTGTCGGATCGACTGCCTGGTCGAGGAAGCTGAGCGTGCCTGTCAGGCCGTAGGGCTGCCCATTCTCCAACAGCACCGTTACTGTCGGCGACAGGTGGGGGCCCGATCCTTGGCCTGAGAGCCGCAGCTTGGTCAGTTCCTCGATCGACTGGGTGAAATTGACATAGACCGGGTCGAGCTGCTCGATCCGGGTCAGCAGCGTCCCGGCTGCCTGGCTCGCCAGCGCACCTTCGGTCACTTCGGCCCGCCCTACGCGGCCCGCAATCGGCGCGGTGACATCGGTATAAGCGAGCGTCAGCCGCGCCTGGCGAATCTGCGCCTGGGCCGATCCGACATCGGCCCGCGCCCGTTCGAGCCGGGCCCGCGCCGCGTCATACTCCTGCTCACTTATCGCGTTGACCGCGACCAGCGGGGCATAGCGTCGGACTTCGCGCGCCGCGTTATCCGCTTCTGCCTCGGCGCGGCGGGCATTGGCAAGCTGGACGTCGAGCGCTGCCCTCAGCGGCCGCGAGTCGATGCGGAACAGCGCAGCCCCGCGGCCGACATCGGAGCCCTCGGTGTAAAGTCGCTGCTCGACGATCCCGTCGATCCGCGCGCGCACCTCGGCAGCTTTGACGGCGGCGACCCGGCCAGGCAACTCGGTCAGCATCGCCACACTGGTCGGACCGACAGTCACAAAGGTCACCGCCGGTGGCGGCGCCGGCGGCGGCGCGCCTGCCCCTGGCGAACATGCGGCCACGGCAAATGTAAGCGCTGCCGGGAGCGCAAATCGAGTGAGTGGACGAGCCGGGCGGGATAGCGTGGCGTAACTAGCGCGCATGTTGCATCCTTGATTGTCGGAATGGCGACATTGTCAGCGCCCGCTATCTACTCAAAAAAAAGTTCGACCGATTTCTTGACCCGACCTGCATTGGACTATTCCGCGTGGTCGTCACCGCGCAATGCGCCGCCCGGCATCCGACTGACACATCCCGATCAGGTGTCAAGCGCCGGGACCACTTCCGGCTGGAAAAGCGTAAACGATTTCTCTTCGGCGAAAGCAACGGCTGACGAGTCGTATTTCACTAGCGGTATTGTCCCGAATTCCCGACCACTCGGTCAAGCTCCCCGATCTTCCGTCCTCCCGCAAAATTTTTCCGTGTTACGAGAATATCGATCTGCTGTTCATCCGGCACAATTCCGCACCAATATCCTGCATCGGCGACGCCCGTCCCTGTATTTTTGCATTTTTACGCGTTTTTAGGGACTTAACACCGAAATGGGCGTGAGACCGGTTAGGCAATGACTGCTTGCACCTCCACGCAGTCCTCAAATGCTTTGTCTGATTGAAATAATCCTGCAAGCATGTAGCCTTGCCTGTCAACGGGGCCTCGCTTGATGCAACCCTACCGCATGATCAAGGCCGACTGGGGAGGAGCAATTCTACCTGGCGTCTTGGCCCTGCTTGCAGTCTTCGCCCTGCAAGTAGTCAGTCTCTCATCGCTGACCCAGGTTAGCCAGTTGGTCTTCGATTCCTATATCCGGGCCAAGCCGCGTCTCTACCAGCCCGTGCCGGTCAAGGTGGTCGACATCGACGAGGCCTCGATCCGCCGCTACGGCCAGTGGCCTTGGCCACGAACGGAAATCGCCCGCCTGATCGAGCGATTGGGTGCTGCTGGCGCTTCGGCGATTGCGCTCGATATTGTCTTTTCGGAACCCGACCGGACCTCACCGCCCCAGATTGCCAGCCGCCTGAAACAGATCGGCGGCGACCCGCGATTGCTGGCGGCGCTCCAACGCCTTCCCGACAACGACGCACAGCTCGCCCGGACCATGCGCGAATTGCCGGTGGTGACCGGCTTTTTCCTGTCCAACGATCCGCTGCGCACCGCAGCGACCCCCAAGGCAGGTTTCGCCGTTTCCGGCACCGCGCCCGGTGAGGTGCTGCCAGCCTACCGCAATGCCATCCTGCCGCTCCCGGCTCTCGAACAGGCGGCGCGAGGGAACGGATCGTTGACCCTGGCCACCGACAGCGACGGAATTATTCGCAAGGCGCCGTTGCTGGCGCGCCAGGGAAAGCAGATCCTGCCGTCGCTCTCGATCGAAGCGCTGCGGGTGGCGCAGGGCGCCGGCTCGATCCTGATCAAGACCAGCGATGGCAGCGGCAACATCGGCGGCGGCGGCAGGCAAAGCGAAGTGGTGTCGCTCAAGGTCGGCGATTTCGAGGTGCCGACGACGCGCCGCGGCGAATTGTGGATGTATTACACCGCGCCCCGGCCGGACCGAATCGTGCCGGCCTGGAAGATCCTTTCGGGCGCGATCGCGCCCGAGGCTATGGCAGAAAGTTTCGCTGGCCAGATCGTATTCATCGGCGCGGGCGCGATCGGCCTGCGCGATCTGGTCGCCACCCCGATCCAGGATCGCGACCTGGGCGTGATGATCCATGCCCAGGCTGCCGAGCAGATGATCCTGGGGCAATATCTCACCCGGCCCGACTGGGCCGAAGGGCTCGAGCGCAGCCTGGTGCTGGCGCTCGGCTGCTTGTTGCTGGCGCTCTTGCCCCGCCTCGGCGCAGCCAGGGGCGCCGCGCTTGGACTGCTGGTGGCCGGCAGCACGCTGGCGGGAAGCTGGTACGCATTCGACCACTTCCAATTTCTGCTCGACCCGACCTATCCGATGCTTGGCGTGCTGGCGGTCTATGCCACGGTAACGGTCCATACCTATTACCGCGAGGAGCGGCGACGCAGCTATATCCACCGCGCGTTCGACCGTTACCTCTCGCCCGAGCTGGTCAAGCGCATCGCCGCCGACCCCGGCCAGCTCGAACTGGGCGGCGAAGAACGGCAGATGACCGTGCTGTTCTGCGATATCCGCAGTTTCTCGCGCATATCGGAAAGCCTGCCGCCCAAGGACATCATCCGCTTTCTGATCAGCTTCCTGACGCCGATGTGCGACATCTTGCTGGCCCGGCGGGCGACCATCGACAAATTCATCGGCGATGCGATCCTCGCCTTCTGGAACGCGCCGCTTGACGATCCGCAGCAATATGAAAACGCTGCAAGGTCGGCGTTGGCGATGCTGGCCCGCCTGGAACAGCTCAACACCGAGATGCCGACCCGCGATGACGAGCCTTGGCCGGGTGTGGTCAGGATCGGCATCGGCCTCAATGCCGGGCCATGCTGTGTCGGGAACATGGGCTCGGCGCAACGCCTGTCCTACTCGCTGATCGGCGATACCGTGAACCTCGCCTCGCGCATCGAGGGGCTGACCAAGTTCTATGGCATCGAGATTGCGATCGGTAGCGCGCTCCGGCAGCAGCTTCCCGATTTCGCGTCGGTGGTCATCGATCGGGTGCGGGTGGTTGGCCGGGACAAGCCCGAGGAGATTTCGGCGCTGATCGGCGATGAACAGGTTTCGCAGAACCCGGACTTCAAGCGTTTTGCCGCTGTCCATCACGCGATGCTGGCGGCGTACCGCACAAAGGACTGGGAAACCGCCGGCCAGTGCCTTGACGAAAGCGCTGATTCCGCGAGAGAGTTTGGCCTCGGCAAGGTTCATGCTATTTACCGGGAGCGGCTCGCCACGCTGGCGCAGCTGCCGCCAGACGGCGACTGGGATGGGGTCTTTACGGCTACTGAGAAATAGCGGAGGACGAGCGGGGAGCGGTCAATGATGCGGGCAGCGGCAATGCGGCGGAAGGGATGGCGGGGCCGCGATGCCCTGCGCCTGTTCGCATTGCCGATCATGCTGCTCGTCGCGCTCTGGCTGCACTCTTCCTCCGCCGGTGCGGCAGGCCAGGGCGCGCGCTACGAAGGTGTCGCATCCTGCGCCGGATCGACCTGCCACGGCCGCACCGAGGGTGACGGCAAGGTCGTTCGACAGGATGAATTGCGCATCTGGCAGGAACCGTCGAACAAGAGCGGCGCCCATAGCCGCGCCTATGCCGTGCTGGGATCGGCGCGGGGCCAGCGGATTGCAGCCACGCTGGGGCTGGGCAGTGCCGCAGCCGCGCCTGCTTGCCTGGGCTGCCATGCCACGACGGCCCCGTCCGGCCAGCAGGGCGACAGGTTTCTGATCTCGGACGGTGTCGGGTGCGAATCGTGTCATGGGGCATCGTCGGGTTGGCTCGCCAGTCACTACACGGTGGCGGGGACGCATGCCGCCAATGTCTCGCAGGGCATGATCCCGCTGGAAAATCCGCAAAACCGCGCCTCGGCCTGCCTCGATTGCCATTTCGGCAGCAGCAAACCCGGTCAGTTCGTCTCGCACCGGATGATGGCCGCCGGGCATCCCCGCCTTGCCTTCGAGCTGGACCTGTTCTCCGCGCTGCAGCAGCATCACGGTGAAGATGCCGACTATGCCCGGCGCAAGGGCGGGAGCGACGGCGTGCGGCTATGGGCGATCGGCCAGGCCGCAGCGGTGCAACGCTCGTTGAGCCTGTTCGGCAATGCCAGCCTCGCCAATGAGGGCATCTTCCCCGAATTCACGTTCTACGACTGCCACAGCTGCCACCGCCCGATCGACGACCGGCCCGATCGCAGACGCAGCTTCGAGACCAACCCCGGCCGACCGATCCCGTTCGGCATGCCGCCCTACAATGACGAAAACATCATCATGCTCTCGGCAGTCGCGCAGGCGCTGGCACCGGGCCATGCCGCCAGATTCGATGCCGCCAGCCGCAATTTCCACGCAGCCATGGGCGCGGGCAGGAGCCAGGCCGTCGCCGCTGCCGGCCGGCTCGATGTCGCAGCCGGCGCGCTTTCGGGCGCACTTGCGCAAGGCCATAGCGGCGGCGAGAGCGCCTTCACCGTGATCGCCGCCATCTCCGGCAGGGCGATTTCGCCGCGCTTCACCAACTATGCTGGCTCCGCCCAGGCGGTGATGGCGGTCGATACGCTGCTCAATGCCCTGGTGCGGCAAGGCCGGATTACCGTGGGAGCAGCCGCCGGCGTTCGCACGCATATCAACCGTAGCTATGCTGCGGTTGGCAGTCCGGCGACCTATGATCCTGCGGCGTTCCGGGCATCGCTCGGCGAGGCGGCACGCAGCATCGAAGCGCTTCGCTGATGCGCGCCTGGCAAAGCTATCTTGCCCCTTGGGTCGTGCTGCTGGCGGCTTGCGGCGGGGGCGGCGGCAGTTCCTCCGGCGGGGGAGGCACGCCGGGCGGCGGATCGGGCGGCGGCGCGCCCACGTCCAGCTTTACCGCGCCCGCACAGGAGGCGCTCAGCGTCAGCGATGTCCAGCGGGTTATCGCCCAGACGGCGGCACAGGCGGCAGCCGACAGCCGGCCGGCGGTTGTCGCGGTGACCGACCGGGTCGGCAATGTCCTTGCGCTGCTGCGCATGACTGCCGCGCCGGCCAGTGCGCGCATTCCCGATGCGCCCGATGGCTCGCGCCAGGATGCGCAGGGGCTCGACGTTCCCGCCGAAGCCGCCGCCATCGCCAAGGCTATCACTGGCGCCTATCTGTCGAGCAGCGGCAACGCCTTTTCCACGCGCACGGCGAGCATGATCGTCCAGCAGCATTTCCCGCCTGCGCCCTCCACCGCCGGGCTGGAGAGCGGGCCCTTGTTCGGCGTGCAGTTCAGCCAGCTGCCCTGTTCGGACCTGTCCGCCCGCATTGCTACCGGAACGGCGGGTTTGATCGGGCCCAAGCGCTCGCCGCTCGGCCTTGCCGCCGATCCGGGCGGCTTCCCGCTGTACAAGAACGGTGTGGTGGTGGGCGGGGTCGGCGTCGTCGCGGACGGCGTCTACGGCTTCGATGCCAATGTCCTCGATGTCGACAACGACGCGGATGAGCGCATCGCCCTGGCCGGAACGCTCGGCTTTGAAGCGCCCGATGCGATCCGGGCCAACCGCATCGCCGTCGACGGCACCTCGCTGCGCTATTCCGATACCGAATATGCCAGTCTCGCCGCTGTTTCGGGCGCGAGCTATGCTGCGACGGTCCCGGCGCTGGGTCAACTGGTGGCGCTGACCGGCTATTACCCGGTGGCCGCAATCCAGGCGGGCGCGGCCTATGGCAGCGAGGCATCGGGGGTGCGGCGCGCGAGCTCCGCCGAATTCAACCATCCCGACGCATTCATCCTGACCGATGGCGCGGGCGCAAGCCGCTATCCTGTTCGCGCCGGAACCGATGCCGCCGAGGTCGGCACCGCGATCAGCGCCGGCGAGGCCAGGACCCTGCTGGAACAGGCGTTTGCGGTGATGGCCCGCGCGCGCGCGCAGATCCGCCAGCCGCTGGACAGCCGGGCGCAAGTGACGATTTCGCTGGTCGATACCCGCGGCACAGTGCTGGGCATCGTGCGCGCCCCCGATGCGCCGCTATTCGGGATCGACGTCAGCCTGCAGAAGGCACGCACCGCCGCCTTCTTTTCGGGCACCGATGCAGGCGCCAATCTGCTGGCCGACCCCAGCGGCGATGTGCGCGGTTTCGTCGCTGCAACGCGCAGCTTCCTGGGCGATGCCAATGCGCTGACCGGCCGCACCGCCTTTTCAGACCGGGCGATTGGCAATCTGGCGCGTCCCTATTTCCCCGATGGCGAAGTGGGCCGCCCCAATGGGCCATTGTCGCGCCCCATCGGCAAGTTCAATCCCTTCTCCACCGGGTTGCAATCGGCGCTGGTCATCACCAACATCGCCCAGCATCTGCTCTATGTCGCCGGGACGAGCGGGAGCGACACCGACCGGCGCTGCAGTTTCATCCCCGATGTCGTAGCCGGGCAGAACCGGCTGCAGAACGGCATCCAGATCTTCTCCGGATCGGTGCCAATCTACCGCGGCAATGTGCTGATCGGCGCAATCGGCGTTTCGGGCGACGGCATCGATCAGGATGACATGATTGGCTTTCTAGCCGCGCATAACGCCGGCCATGCGGTCGGCGGCATCGGCAATGCCCCGCTGGGCATCCGGGCTGATACGCTGGCCGTCAACCTCGGCAATGCAACCGCCCGCCTGCGCTATGTCAGCTGCCCGTTTGCGCCGTTCCTGGGTTCTGCGGACCAGAATGTCTGCCAAGGGCTGTGATGGCTGGCTCGCTCCTCGTCGTGCCGCTGCTGCTGGCACAGATTGCCGGTGAAGGCAGCGCTCCGCTGCCCCCGGACGATGTGCCCGCCAGTGCACCGGTTGACGACGAGGCGAGCCCGCCCGACGTCGATCCCGAAGTCATCGATGGTCGCCGGCGCCCCGGCTATGAAGCCCCGCTCCCCGACCGGGCGGCGCAGGACAATGCCGGCGCGGTGCGCAGCCCCCCGCCCGAGGCCTTCCCCATCGACCAAATCCCGGTTCCGGACCGCTGGCGGCTGGTCGAAACGCTGGGGCTGGTGAAGGAGCGCTGGTTCGATCCCTACAACCAGAACACCCTGAAAGGCGACCGGCCGATCGACCGTGCCAAGGTGCCATGGCTGCCGATCAAGGGCGACGACTGGTTTTTCGCCGCCAATCTGGTTTCCGACACGGTGCTGGAGCCGCGCACATTCCCCGTTCCCGTCGGCGTGCAGACCTCGGAGCGCCCGCAAAGCCTCGACATCTTCGGCAAGGATGCCAGCTTCGTCTTCTCGCAGACCTTCATCGCCGGCGCGGCCCTGATCAAGGGCAACACCGCGTTCAAGCCGCCGGAGATCGAATACCGCGTCACCCTGGCGTTCAACTACAGCTATGTCGATGTGCCGGAGCGCCGGGTGCTGTCGGTCCGGCCGTCGAGCCCCTCGCACCGCTCGGACCACTTCCTCGGGCTTCAGGAAGCCTTCGTCGACTATCATCTGCGCAATGTCTCGGACCGCTACGATTACGATTCGGTGCGCGTCGGCATTCAGCCGTTCCAGGCCGATTTTCGCGGCTTCCTGTTTAACGACCAGCAGCTGGGCATTCGCTTCTTCGGCAATCGCGACAATAACCGCATCCAATACAACATCGCCGCCTTCTGGCGGCTGGAGAAGGACACCAACAGCGGCCTCAACAGCATCGTCCAGCGCCCGCGCGACGATTTCCTGTTCCTCGCCAACCTCTACCGGCAGGATTTCCTCGTCCCCGCGCTCACCAGTCAGCTGACCCTGGCCTATAACCGCAACCGCGAGGGCAACGGGATCGAGATCGACGATAATGGCTTTCCGGTGCGCCCGGCCCTGCTCGGCACCCTGCGAGGCCGCGATTATGACGTGGTCTATCTCGGCTACAATGCCGATGGCCGGATCGGGCGGCTGAACCTGACGGCCTCGGCCTATGCCGCGCTGGGCAAGGACCGGGACAGCCTGTTCACCGGCAAGCCTGCCGCCATTCGCGCTGCCTTCGGCGCGGCGGAATTGAGTTATGACAAGGACTGGATGCGTTTTCGCCTCTCCGCGCTCTACGCCAGCGGCGACAAGGATCCTTATGATAACAAGGAGACCGGCTTCGACGCGGTGTTCGAAAACCCGGTGTTTGCCGGGGCGGACACCAGCTACTGGATTCGCCAGAGCATCCCGTTTGCCGGCGGCGGCAGGGCGGTTGCGATCAACGGGCGCAACGGCATCCTCAATTCACTGCGTTCGTCGAAGGAACAGGGCCAGTCCAACTTCAACAACCCCGGCACCATGCTGCTGGGCGCAGGCGGCGATTTCGACCTGACGCCGCAGCTGCGCGTCTCGGCCAACGCCAACCATCTCTGGTTCCAGAACACCGCCGTGCTCCAGGCGCTGCGCAACGAGGGCAGCATTCCCAAACCCATCGGCTGGGACGTCTCGGCTGCGGCGGTCTGGCGGCCCAAGGCGACGCAGAACTTGGTCGCGCGGCTGTCCGCCGCAGCCCTGCTGCCGGGCAGCGGCTTTCGCGACCTGTTCGATAATTCGAACCGGCACCGGCGCTATATCTCGGTGCTTGCCAATGTGATCCTGTCATACTGATGCGGTGGCCGCGCACTCTCTTTCCGATTGGCCTGCTGCTGGCAGCGCTGGTGCTGCCGGCGCAAGGGTCACGGGCGAGCGACGCGGAAAAGCCGGTCTCGCGAAACTATACGCTGGTCAAGGCGCCGCCCGCGCCGGCGCGGCAGAGCATCGCCGATGTCGAGGCCAAATCGCGCGGCTGCGTCAGCTGCCACACCAAAAGCGATGCGCCCTCGATGCATGTTTCCCCGGCGGTGCGGCTCGGCTGCACCGATTGCCACGGCGGCAATTCCGGCGTGCTGGGCAACTCCGGCCTGCCGCCGGGCGACCCCGCCTATGCGAGTGCGCGCGATTCCGCCCATGTCCTGCCGCGCTTCCCGGGGGGCTGGCACTATCCGTCTTCGGCCAATCCGCAGCGCAGCTATACGCTGCTCAACCGCGAGGCACCCGAATTCGTCCGTTTCGTCAATCCCGGCGACTATCGCATCGCCCGCGAATCCTGCGGCAGCTGCCACCTGCCGGTGATCGAGGCGGCGGAACGCTCGCTGATGGCGTCGGGCGCCATGCTGTGGGGCGGCGCCGCCTATAATAATGGTCTGGTGCCGTTCAAGAACTACATCTTCGGCGAAGCCTATACCCGGGACGGCCTGCCCGCCAAGATCGTCTCGCCGGGCAACCCGCCGGGCAAGTTGTCCGAGCGTCAGAAGGCGCGGGGCGCCTTGGCGGAACTCTATCCCCTGCCCCGCTGGAACGTCATCCCGCCGGGCGACGTCTTCCGCGTCTTCGAGCGCGGCGGGCGCAATATCGGCACTCAGTACGCCGAGGTTGGCCTGCCCAATCCCACCGGCAGCATCCAGCGGCTGGACGAGCCGGGCCGGCCCGACCTCAAGCAGTCGAACCGCGGGCCTGGCACCGGCCTGCGCGTCGCCATTCCGGCGCTCAACATCCACAAGACCCGGCTCAACGATCCCTTCATGTGGTTCATGGGCACCAACGACCAGCCGGGCGACTACCGCCATTCCGGGTGCACCGGCTGCCATGTGATCTATGCCAACGACCGCGAGCCGCGCCACAGCCTGATCTATGCGGCCCATGGCCGCGACGGGCAGACGATTACCGAGGATCCGACGATCGCGGCAAAGGCGAATGGTGAACACAAGGACAGCCACGGTAGCCTCCTGCGGCCGGGAGACAGTTACACGTCGTTTACGAGCACTTGGACCAAGCGACCCGGCCGCCTCGCCGAACATTCAGGCATGGAGTTCAAGAAGGAGACAGTCGAAAAGGAAAGCGGCCATCCTCTACGCCATGTCTTCACCCGCGCGATCCCCACCGCGCAATGCATGACCTGCCACATGCACCAGCCCAATATGTTCCTGAACAGCTACCTGGGCTATACCATGTGGGACTATGAATCGGACGCGCCGAAGATGTGGCCCGAGAAGCAGAAATATCCGAATTTCCAGGAGACCCATGCCATCCTGGAACGCAATCCCGAGGGGGCGGCCCCGCGCGGCAAATGGGGCGATCTTGATTTCCTGCGCAATGTCTATGACCTCAATCCCGAGCTCAAGGACACGCAGTTCGCCGATTATCACGGCCATGGCTGGAACTTCCGCGGCGTCTTCAAGCGGGACCGCGAGGGCAATCTGCTCGATGCCGATGGCAAGATCGTGCCGCCCGACGATCCCGAAAAATGGCGGCGCAAGGGTGAGGGCAAATTCGTTCCGCCGGGCGTCAATCCCGGCAAGACCGTCCACCTCATGGACATCCATGCCGAAAAAGGCATGCAATGCGCCGATTGCCACTTCGCCCAGGACAGTCACGGCAACGGCTTCATCTATGGCGAGGTCGCCAATGCCGTGGAAATCGGCTGCAAGGACTGCCACGGCACCGCGGATGCCTGGCCCAATCTGCTGACCTCTGGCCCAGCGGCACCGCCCAAGGGCACGGACTTGGCGCTTCTGCGCAACCCGGACGGCCAGCGCCGCTTCGAATGGGTGACCGGCGAATTCGGCCGCCGGGAGCTCTACCAGCGCTCAATCGTCGATCCGGCGCTGTCGTGGCGGGTCAGCCTGGTGAAGGACAGCGTCGATCCCACCTCCCCCCGCTTCAACGCCAAGTCGGCGCGCGCCAAGCTGATGAGCCGGTCCGGCGCGGATAATGGCAGCTTCAGCTTCGGCCCCGGCGTGGCGAAAGACGACCGCGCGCATGATGACAAGGAGGTGGCCTGCTTCACCTGCCACCTCAGCTGGACGACCAGCTGCGGCGGCTGTCATCTGCCGATCGAGGCCAACTGGAAGACATCGGGGCACCATTACGAGGGCGATGAGACACGCAACTTCGCAACCTACAACCCGCAGGTCGCCCGCGACGAGATGTTCC